>JANLFX010000002.1:31071-78406 GCA_024653325.1 Anaerolineae bacterium | reverse complement strand
GAACCCTGCGGCGCGCAACCGAGCAATGTCTCGCTTGATCGTTGAGCGGCTCGTGCAAAGCAGACGAGCCAGATCCTCCTGGGTCAGTAGCGCCCCCTGCTCCTGTGCTTCTCGCGTCAGACGCTGAATCTTGCTCCGTCGCAGAGCCGCCATACCTCCCCGCAACGCTTCCAGATCATCCGGACAGTCCATGGTCAGCACAACTGCCACCCGTTCACATTCTGCAATGGGCCGCCCAGGCGGCGTGTCGGCACTCACCGCCAGAAAGGCCATCTGACCAACGTCTCGTTCTAGACCCAGATATTCATTGAAATACCGCCGCATTTGCTCAAACTGGGTCCGAGCCATAAAGGGGGCCAGATTGAAGTCACGAGCGATCCGCTCGATGATCGCTTCCTCCGGTGACTTCGCCTCCAGACGTTCAACGGCACTCTCTTCCATTTCACCCTCCTGTGGTTTTTAGTTATATTCTACCACGGTGGGGTCATTTGAACCAATAGGAAATGCACCTACCGGGTAGCCGCTGCTTGCGTTTTTGGATTGGAAGTGATAGAATGGATTATCGCATCAGCGCATCGAAAGAAAACGTGAGGAGGCAACACCCACATGATTATCCGCCCGGCGGCACTGTCGGACCTCGAAACTTGCGCCACCCTCGATTCCTCCTTCCAGACCGACCACGTTTGGCAGATGGAAGAGCGCGAGGAGGAAAATGCAATCTTAATCGCTTTCCGTACCGCCCGTCTGCCGCGCACCATGTACGTTGCTTATCCGCGAGATAACCGCCGTCTGGCAGAGGACTGCGCACAGGGTCACAGCATCCTGATCGCGGAAGAGGAAGAAACCGGAAAAATCCTCGGTTTTTTGAGCATACAATTCCAGTACTGGCATGACACTGGCTGGATCCGCGATTTGGTTGTGGACCGGCACTACCGACGGCAAGGAGTGGGTTCTGCCCTGCTCAAGGCGGCAGCACAATGGGCCAATGAACATGGATTGAACAGGCTGATAGCAGAAACCCAGACCAAGAATTACCCGGCCATCTGCTTTTACCAAAAACACGGGTTCGCCTTCTGTGGCTTTAACGATCGCTACTATGCCAATCAGGATATTGCCCTGTTCTTCTCCCTATCCTTGCGCTGAGAATTCCACTGCTGGTTACTGGAGATTCTATTCGCCATTCGCTATTTGCCATTCGCTATTCGCAAGATGACACCCTTGAATTTAGCATCAATCCTATTACAGGCCAACAGAATACTTTCGGGAGCCATAGTCATCACCGCGTTTTCCCTTGTGGTTTATATCCTCACCCATAACTTGCGCAGCGCGGTGGCCCGCGCTTTCTGTGCCCTGCTAACTTTCGTCCTGGTGGTGTACACTGGTGACATCGTACTTTACCAGGTGACTTCCCTGGAAGCAGCGGTGATGTGGCTAAAGTTTCAGTGGTTGGGCATCGCCTTTGTTCCTGCTGCCTATCTGCACTTCTCCGACGCCTTGTTACGAACCACCAACGACTTCTCCCGGAAACGCCAAATGGCAGTACGCCTGAGCTATCTGGGCAGCGCGGTATTGCTGCTATTGGTAGCCCTCACAGACCTGGTGGTGTACGATGGGGTCTACAGCCCACAATCATCTCATCTGCGCCCTGGTCCGCTATTTTGGGCTTTCACTGTCTATTTTCTGATCATAGTGACCTGGGGGGCCTGGAACATCCGCGAGGCTCGCCGCCGCTGCCTGACCTCCACTTCACGCCGGCGGATGACTTACCTGGCAGTGGCTTTTGCCGCGCCGGGCCTGGGGGCCTTCCCCTATCTCCTGGTTTCCAGCGCACCGACATTGCTGCCCAGCAGC
Source organism: Anaerolineae bacterium (assembly GCA_024653325.1). Classification (GTDB taxonomy): domain Bacteria; phylum Chloroflexota; class Anaerolineae; order JACIWR01; family JACIWR01; genus JACIWR01. The sequence continues at coordinate 76,555 of JANLFX010000002.1, read as the reverse complement.
CTTTTCCTGTTCATTTTGTTGGCCGGCAACGTAGGCATAGCTTTGATGCTGGTGGTCATGGCCTACAGCGTGGCCTATTTTGGCGTCCTCACCCCTGACCGGGTCGTCAAGCACAGTTTAATCCATTACCTGCTGCGTGGACCGTTCGTGGCTACTTGTGTCCTGGTGTTCATCCTCGCTCTGGGGAAGATGGAATCGTTTTTGGGTCTGACCCGCGATGCAATTGTGGTTTTCGGAACAGTAATACTCATCGTCTTACTGCAAATCCTCATCAATCTGGCCAAGCCATTCATTGACCGCCTGATCTATCGTCAGGACCGAGCCGAGATCACCTGGATTCAAGAACTAGACAAGCACCTGCTGACCAGTACTGACCTGGCCCAGTTCTTAGAGGGTGTGCTGACCTCGCTCTGTGATCTGTTGCGGGTGCGTTCGGCCTTTGTAGCTGCGGTGGATGGCAACCAGTTGGTCATCGAAGCCAGTTGCGGGACTCCCAATGCTCCCCGCCTCCTTTCCAATCTGCCTGACGATCTGCTCATCCGACCCTCTGACAATGGAAACGATGAGCACGATGAACCTGGTGATAGCCAGCTTATCGCTCACGAGGGTTATTGGTTCACACCTCTGTTCACCAGGTCTCGAGACACCATCCTGGGCCTGCTGGCCGTGGAAGGCCGTAGCCCTCAGCCCGACCTGGAAGACGAAGAAGTAAAAATCTTCCGCTCCCTGATCCAACAGGCAGCGGCTGCTCTGGAGGATCGTAGTTTGCAGCAAGGAGTTTTCGCCGCATTGCAACTTATCATCCCCGAAATAGAGCGCATCCAACGCCACCGGGGTATGGTGCGGTACTCCGGCTCGCCAGCCTGGTCTCCTTCGGAAGAAGAAGATCTGATTGCCGCGCAAGATTTTCCCCTCCTGGTCAGAGATGCCCTCAGCCATTACTGGGGCGGTCCCAAGCTGACCAATAGCCCGTTGCTTAAGCTGCGGGTCGTGGAGGCAGCACGGCAGCAGGAAGGTAGTTCAATGATGGCTCTGCGGGCCGTGTTGTCCCGCGCTATTGAACGGCTACGCCCAGAGGGGCAGCGCAGCATGACGACAGCGGATTGGATCTTGTACAACATCCTGGAACTGAAATTCCTCCAGGGCAGACGGGTAAGTGAAGTGGCCGCCCGCCTGGCCATGAGCGAGTCCGATTTATACCGCAAACAACGCATAGCCATCGAGGAAGTGGCCAGGGCACTGGCCGATATGGAACGCGAAGCGGCGGAACAGGAAAGGGGCGAAGAACAAAACTCCCGCCCCTCGACAGCCAGACACAAACTGCCTTGACAAGCTCCATCAAGTCACATATAATACAGACCGGATGCAATGGGAGTGGGAGAGAGCCCGGCTGTGGGGCGGTGTGACCAGGGCAGGTTCAACACAAATGGTATGGCTGATTCCGTTCTGCATCATCAATGGCGGCTCGGTTACCGCTCTGTCACAACACGGCTGGGCAGGTAATCGAGTTTTTTGTCGGGAAGTATTCGCATACCACGGCAACACAGGGCTTAGGCCTGTGTCACTTGCCTGTGCAAATAGCTGACTGGACGGAAAGGGGTGATCGAGTAAAGAGCTAAAAAGGGCTCAGCACGATCGTTGACCGTTTGTGAGCAGTGTTGAGGAGAGGGAATTAGCCATATGGATGCGCATGAAAAGCCTTGGGAATTACCTTTGGAAGAAGAGTACTGGCAAGCACTGCTGAGGGATAGCGAAAAGGTAATCAACACGGTTTCATCCATCGAAAATGGGCCAGAGGAAGTGTGGCTCAGCCCGATGGATGAAGAGAGTGATATTCAAGACAAGGTAGCAGAGCGGGGCGAAAGTAGAGGCGAGATCGAGGCTGAGACCCGAGAGCGCGATTGGCAATCTGCCCATCGTTGTTTCATGAACGACGAAGTACTGGAGTTACCCGTCATCGGGTGTAACCGGGGTGGATTACTGGTACAATATAACTGCCTCCAGGGTTTCGTGCCAGCCTCTCAGTTGGTGAACATACCCTTCGACGCGGACGAAGAGACACGGCGTGAGGCATTGGCCAGCCACATAGGGCAGACGTTGGCCCTGCGCATCATTGAGATTGACTGCGAGCGAAACCGCCTGATCCTTTCTGAGCGAGCGGCCATCTCTGAGGAACAGAAAGCCGATGCATTGCTGGCCGAATTGTGTGAGGGCGATGTCTGCCGAGGCCGAGTGACTAACCTGTGCGAGTTCGGTGCTTTCGTTGATCTGGGCGGGATTGAAGGGTTAATACACATCTCCGAACTCTCCTGGGGTCGCGTGGAACACCCCAGCGATGTGCTGAGCGCAGGACAGGAGGTGGAAGTCTACGTGCTCAATGTGGATCGCGCTCAACGGCGCATCGGTCTCAGCCTGAAGCGCCTGCTTCCGGACCCCTGGAGTTCGGTGGAAGAGCGTTATCGGGTAGGGCAGTTAGTGAAGGGGGTGATCACTAACGTGGTCAGCTTCGGAGCCTTCGCCCGCATCGAGGATGGGCTGGAGGGTTTAATTCATATCTCCGAGCTGGCGGAGGGAAACTTCTTGCACCCGCGTAACGTGGTACAAGAAGGAGATGTGGTCATGGCCCGGGTGGTACACGTTGATGGCGCCCGTCACCGACTGGGTCTCAGTCTGCGTCAGGTGGGAAAACCCGACAAGACGATCAGCCCTCCTCGAACTGGTGGCACGTAAAGGGACGATGGCTTACAGAAAGTCACCCAGACAAGGCGGTCAACCGTCCTTTCTGAAGGGCGATTGGCAATTTAACCTCAGCCTCAAGCCCTTGCAGCGCGAGATTGCGGGTCTGCTCCTGTTGGCCTTGGGGGTGGTTACTACGCTGGCGCTGCTGGGCGTAACTTCCGGTGTGCTGAGCGATTGGTGGGCCCTACTTCTGCGCCAGATTTTCGGCTGGGGAGCTTTGGTGGTCGCCCTTGTCCTGCTCGCCGGGGGAGTCTTATTGCTCTTTCGCAATCTGGGGGCCAGGCTGGGCCTGCGCTGGGAGATGATCATTGGCCTGGAAGTGATGTTTGCCGCCGGGTTGGCATTGCTGCATCTGTTATCCTTCAGCGATGATCCATTGCGTTTAGCCCGAGAAGGGGGTGGCGGAGGATACATTGGCTGGGCGTTGAGCGTATTGTTGCGCAATACTCTGGGTTCGTTGTTGGCCGGGCTCGTGTTACTGATAGCCTTGGGCATGGGAGCCGTAGTAACTTTTAACCTGGATTGGGGTGATGCTGAACGGGCAGCAACGGTGCTGCTTAAGGGCATCAACGCTCTGTATGCACGAGTAAGCGCCGCGCGGAAAACTGCTGAACACACCGTCCAGCCCTCTTCCAACCCTCCAGTCAGCGGTCCCCGGCCACGCCCAGAAAGGCCGCCTCGACCCGCCTCCGTAGCCCCGCCGCTTGTTCAAGAGAAACGACAGGCTCCAGTCGCCCCACCCCCTGCCCGCCGTCGAGATCACCGCCTGCCACCCATTGATCTGTTGACCCCCGATCCCGGTCAGGCTTACAGTGACGCCGATGTGCGTTTGCGCAGCCAGATCATCGAGGAGACTCTGGCCAGCTTCGGTGTGCCCGCCCGAGTGGTGGAGGTAAATCAGGGGCCGGCAGTGACCCAGTTTGGAGTGGAACCAGGTTTTGTGGAACGTCCGGGACTCAATGGCGAGATGCATCGCCGCAAAGTGCGGGTCAGCAAGATCAGCGCCCTGGTAAATGACCTGGCCCTGGCCCTGGCGGCGGCGCCCCTGCGCGTCGAGGCCCCGGTCCCCGGACGATCCATCGTGGGCATCGAAGTGCCCAACGCCGAGGTCTCATTGGTCTCCCTGCGGGGGGTGATGGAATCGCCCGCTTTCCGGCGGATCAGATCCAACTTGAGAATCGCCCTGGGCCGGGGAGTGTCCGGCCAACCGGTGGCTGCCGACCTGGCCGCCATGCCCCATCTGCTCATCGCCGGGGCCACCGGTTCCGGCAAATCGGTGTGCATCAATGCCATTACCACCTGCCTGGTGATGAATAACTCTCCGGATGAGTTGCGCCTGGTGATGATTGACCCTAAAATGGTGGAGTTGACCCGTTTTAATGGCTTGCCACACCTGTACGGCCAGGTAGAAACCGATGTAGAACGGGTGGTGAAAGTTCTGCGCTGGATGGTGCGGGAGATGGAGGATCGCTATAAGAAATTCGCCGCCGTCGGCGCTCGCCACCTGGCAGATTACAACGGTCGCTTGCGAGACCAACACGGCGAACATCTGCCTAACATCGTGGTGATTATTGACGAACTGGCCGATTTGATGCTCATGGCTCCGGACGAGATAGAACGCACCATCTGTCGTATCGCCCAGATGGCCCGCGCCACTGGCATTCACTTGGTCATCGCCACTCAACGGCCCAGCGTGGACGTGATCACCGGATTGATCAAGGCTAACTTCCCGGCGCGCATTTCTTTTACAGTGACCAGCCAGGTGGATTCGCGAGTGATCCTCGATTCCGCTGGCGCGGAGACTTTACTGGGGCGGGGAGACATGCTTTACCTGGCTCCAGATGCCAGCAAATTGGTGCGTTTGCAAGGATGCTTCGTTTCAGACGCCGAAATCGCCGCCGTAGTCGGGTATTGGCGAGAGCGAGTATCCGCCGATGAACTCGATGCCTCTGTACCCTGGGAAGAAGAGACCTTCTCCGAAGCAGAACAGGATGACCTGCTCGCCCAGGCTATCGAACTGGTGCAACGCACAGGCAGCGCTTCGGCATCCCTGTTGCAGCGCCGGATGCGCATCGGTTACCCGCGGGCAGCGCGCCTGATTGATCAATTGGAGGAGATGGGAATCATCGGCCCACCAGAAGCCGGTGGCAAACCACGAGAGGTGTTGGTGGATAACAATTTCGATACATACGCGGCGGACCTGGGAGATGCTCCCAACGCCGGAGTCTGACGCCATCTTGCCAGAGAGGTACAGGGGTACGCTGGCAACGTTGCAGCAGGAGGAGAAGAATTGAAAAAGGGCAAAAGCCAGACTGAGGTCAAGCCGACAAAGAAAAAAGATGTGATTGAAGCTCGAGGCACGGTGATCGAGACTCTGCCCAATGCCATGTTTAAGGTAAAGTTGGACACCGGCCACGAAGTGCTGGCTCACATCTCCGGTAAGATGCGCATGTATTACATCCGCATTCTACTGGGCGATCAGGTATTGGTGGAGCTCTCACCATATGACTTGACCCGAGGTCGGATTGTGTACCGGTACAAGTGAGTTCCCAGACAGTCAGGCGCATCAGCCAGTGCCCAAGCCCGAAAGGAGGTGCGGGCCAATGTTTTACATAGGTACCAGCGGTTACAGTTACGACGATTGGGTGGGGCCTTATTATCCGCCAGACCTGCCCAAACAAGAATGGTTGAGCTTTTACGCCCGGGAGTTTAACGCCTCGGAGTTGAACTTCACGTACTACCGCCTGCCTGATGCCTGGACACTGGAACGCATTGCTCAGAAAACGGGTGAAGGGTTCCAATTCACCGTAAAAGCCTACCAGGGGATGACTCACGAGCGCGAGGATAACGCCGGGGCCTTCGCCGAGTTCGTTGCTGCCCTGCGTCCGCTGCAGGAAGCGCACAAATTGGGCTGTGTGTTGGCCCAGTTTCCGTATTCCTTTCACCCCTCGGCGGAACACTTCGATTACCTGAAACGATGCCGTGAACTCCTGGGTGATCTGCCGGTGGTGGTGGAGTTCCGTCGCGCTGACTGGTTAACCCCACAAACTTTCGCCTTTCTGCGGGAGCATAACCTGGGTTTTTGCTGCGTGGATGAACCCCGGCTCAAAGGGTTGATGCCGCCGATAGCCGAGGTCACAGGTCCGGTGGCCTATGTGCGCTTCCACGGGCGTAATGCGAAAAAGTGGTGGCAACATGAACAGGCCTGGGAGCGCTACGATTATACTTACAGCGAGGAAGAGTTGCAGGAATGGGTACCTAAATTGAATAAGATGAATCAGGAGGCCGAAAAGGTCTTTGCCTTCGCCAACAACCACTGGCAGGCTCAGGCTGTGAACACAGCCCGGCAGTTAAAAATGCTTTTGGGATGACATCGAAAACCAATCTTATGGGAGGGCTTAAAGGGGGTAGGAAATATGTCTGGACATTCCAAATGGTCAACGATTAAGCGGAAGAAGGGCGCCGCTGATGCCAAGCGGGGTCAACTTTTCACCAAACTGGGCAGGGAACTGGCCATCGCTGCCCGCGAGGGCGGCCCCGACCCGGATGCCAACTTCAAATTACGGCTGGTCATGGAAAAGGCCAGAGCGGCCAATATGCCTAAAGACACCATCGAACGGGCTATCCGGCGGGGGGCGGGCCTGGAGAAAGGCGAAGAGAACTTAGAAGCGGTCATGTACGAGGGTTATGGCCCCCATGGGGTGGCCCTTTTGGTACAGGTGCTGACCGACAACCGCAACCGGACAGTGGCCGAGGTACGCCGCACGTTCAACCGGCACGGCGGTAACATGGGAGAGACCGGTTGCGTCGCCTGGCTGTTTGAGCCTAAAGGGTATCTGACCGTTGAGCCCAATGACCACGACCCCGAACAGTTGTTTGAGATGGCAGTAGAGGCTGGTGCAGAGGATGTGATTATCGGTGAAGACCTGGTGGAAATCTACACCAACCCCAACGACTTCAGCCAGGTACGAGATGCCCTGCTCGCCCGAGGGGTCTCCCCGGAATCAGCTCAACTTTCCATGGTGCCAAAAAGTCTGATGACCCTGGGTGAAAAAGAGACTTTCCAGGTCATGGCTTTGATTGACACTCTGGAGGAGCTGGACGATGTCCAGGAAGTGTACTCCAACCTGGAAATTCCGGACGAGATTATGCTCAAATACGAGCAGGAAAGAGAATAGCACGGCGGGGTCATGCTGGTTTTGGGTTTGGACCCGGGCACGGCCATTACCGGTTATGGCCTGGTACGCGAGGTCGCGGGCGAGTTGTCTGTGGTGGAATACGGAGCCATTACTACCCCAGCCCAGCTTCCGGAGGCGGAACGGCTGTTGCAGATTCACCGCCAGCTTTCTGCCCTGATTTCACAAAACAAACCGGCTGCCATGGCTGTCGAGAAATTGTTTTTCAGCCGCAATGTGCGCACGGCGATGGCTGTCGGGCAAGCACGGGGGGTAGCACTTCTCACCGCAGCGCAGGCCGGGCTGCCGGTTTACGAATACACCCCTTCGGAAGTAAAGCAGGCCATCGCTGGTTACGGGGGGGCGAGCAAAGAGCAAGTGCAGCAGATGGTCCAGTTGCTTTTGGGGCTCAAGGAAGCACCCCAACCCGACGATGCGGCTGATGCCATCGCGGTAGCCGTATGCCACCTCCATTCCACTCGTCTGGTTGGCTTGCTCAAACATGTAGGACAAGCTTAAGCTTGTCCCACAGAGGGAGAGAAGATGATTTCCAGTGTAAAAGGGCGCGTCACCGCCATAGGCCGCGATTACCTGGTGGTGGATGTGGGTGGAGTCGGCTTGAAGGTGCACGTGCCGACGGGCACCCTGTCCCAGGCCAGCCCGGGCCGTACAGCGGAACTGTTCACCCATCTCCACGTGCGAGAGAACGAACTGGCCCTTTACGGCTTTGCCAGCGAGGAAGAACTGGATTTCTTCGAGCTTTTACTGGGAGTGGCGGGAGTAGGCCCCCGGGTAGCCTTAAACATACTTTCCAAAGTACCCGCCGATGCGCTGCGGCAGGCTATCGCCCAGGAACAGGTAGAGTTCCTGGCACGAGTGCCGGGGATCGGGCCGAAGACGGCGAAGAAGATCGTCTTTCATCTGAAAGACAAGGTACGGGCGGAAGCAGGAGTGGCAGTCACGCCGGTGCTCAGCGAGGCAGATGCCGAGCTCATCGCTGCTTTGACCAGCTTAGGCTACAGTGTCGTCGAAGCCCAGGCTGCTTTGCAGACATTGCCACGTGATGAGGCATTGAGTATCGAGGAACGGATACGCCTGGCTTTGATGTACTTCGCCGGATGATAATCTTGGTGGGGGGAACAATGCGGATCGAGGAAAGTTCCATCCTCGTGGTAGACGACGAACTGGGTATGCGCGATTATATGGAATACTTGCTGGACAGCGAGGGATATGCTAACGTCGTCATGGCCGAAGGTGGACAGGAGGCTATCCAGTGTTTACGCAAGCAAAGTTTCGACCTGGTGATTACCGATTTGGCCATGCCGGCCGTGGACGGCTTTCAGGTGATGGAGTACATCCAACAGCACTGCCCCGATACGCGCATTATCGTCGTGACCGCCTTCGGATCTATGGAATCGGCGATGAAGGCCATCCGCCATGGGGCTGTAGATTACATCACTAAACCCTTCGACTACAACCAGATGGCCTTAACCGTGCGTCGAACGCTGGAGAAGATACACCTGGAGCGGGAGGCAGCACAACGAGCCAGAGAAATCGCCGTGCTGGGCGAGCTAACGCGGATCATTAACTCCAGCCTGGATATCGGTGAGGTATGGGACAATTTCACCCATGAGGCCCAGAAGCTGATGGATTTCGATCAGGCCAGCATAGTGGGACGGGTTGGCGAGGGCTGGGCCCCATACCTGCTGGCCACAGCCCCAATGACCGAAAACGGTCCAGTAGCCGGAACACATCTCCCAACAGATTATCCCTGGCCCAAACGTTCGGATGAATTAAGGATTATCGAGTTAGACACGGACGAGGGACTGGCGGCGATGCAGGTGCTATTTGGTGGGGGAATCCGTGAAGTGCTCGTGATTCCCCTGCTTTCTAAAGGGGCGATCATCGGCACGCTCAATCTGGGTTTTCGGCAGCCGGGACGGCTCTCCGAAGATAACCTCTATCTCATCCAGCAAATAGCGGACCAGGTGGCTTTGGCAGTGGAGAAGGCCCGTCTGTTTCGGCAGACGCAGGAACAATTGGAGGAATTAAAACGCACGCAAGCGCAACTGATCCGCTCGGCGCGAATGGCCGCCGCTGGCGCCCTGGCTGACGGAGTGGCTCATGAAATCAACAATCCCCTCTCTGTAGTTATGGGCCATGCCCAACTCCTGTTATCCAGGCCCAATTTACCAGCGGACGAGGCTGAGGACTTGCAGAAAATCATCAACGGCGCCCGACGCATCGCCGACATTGTGCGTCGCTTCACCGATTTTTCCAGACCACTCTCTGGCGTGGGTTACGAATCCACCGACGTGAATCAGATCCTGGACGGAGCCCTGGACTTGATCGCCGGTCAGGCCAGACGCGCTGGCGTGCACATCGTGCGTGATTTTGACCCGAACTTGCCACTGATTATCGGCAGCGAGTCACATCTTCAACAAGCTTTTCTAAACCTGTTCCTCAACGCCCTGGAAGCAATGCGGTGCACCACTCCATCCAAATCCGAACTGCGGGTGACCACCCATCGTCTGTCAGCCGGCACGCGCGTTGGCTCACAGGTGTGGAAAAACGGTGGGATAGAGGTACAGGTATCTGACACCGGCTGCGGTATCCCGAAAGAGAATCTGGAGCGCATCTTCGAGCCGGGGTTCACCACCAAGGTTGAGAACGGGACGATACGGGGATTGGGTTTGGGCTTATTTGTCACTTACAACGTCGTAGAGGCACACCGAGGCATGGTGACCGTGGAAAGCGAGGTTGGCAAAGGAAGTGTGTTCACTGTACGCCTGCCACGCCTGGGTACTGTGAACGGGCATCTGGACTGGGCGGAGCATATCACCGTACCCGCTTCTACACAGTAACTCCCCGCGGGCTCAAAAATCGTTCAACTGAGCCCTTTTGCTCCTGCTCAGAGGTTGTAAAGATATATATTAGCGCGGAACGTTTCGCGTCCCGCGCTAACGGCGAGGCGGATGCCTCCGCTTCACGCAGCTTATCCGCCGCGCCGTTAAGACATCAGGGAAGGAAGAATCTTCATGACTCATCGGGGACAGCCATTAGCAGAGGTCTTTGGTCATCTGACAACCGATCAAACCGACACGGCGAAACGATACCATTCTCACCGTCTGTGCCCTTTTAACAATAAGGTTCCGAATTGCACAAAGGACAAGGCAAAGAACCCTCTCGGTGTGTGCAGCATCTATCACGAGAACGAACCGGTCATCACCTGTCCCATCCGATTTCGTCAGGACTGGATTATTGCTGATCATGCTGCAGCCTTCCTTTTTGATGAAGGAACAAGATGGACTTCTCTGACCGAGGTGCGTTTGAACGATGCCAATGGCAAGTCCGCTGGAAACATTGATGTGGTTCTCGTCGCCTATGACGAGACCGGCAAAGTTATTGATTTTGGCGCCCTTGAGATTCAGGCCGTCTACATTTCCGGCAACGTCCGCGAACCGTTCGAGTATTACATGGGCGATCCGCAAAGCAGGGCTTCTATGGATTGATCTAAAGAGCCGAACTACCCTCGTCCTGATTACCTTTCATCTTCTCGAAAGAGACTCGTCCCGCAATTTGTTTACAAGGGTGGAATCTTGTATAGCTGGAAAAAGAAAATCGCTGTGGCATTGAACAGGAGCTTCTTCACCACTTTGCCCCACCCTGAAGCAAGTTCCGAAGAGAGATGCGGATATCGCCTGTCTCATCTATGAGCTGAAACTAAGTGCGGAAGAGGGTCATGGGTCTGGGCGATACTACCTAACGAAGATAGATGAGGTTTTTACTGAGTTCGAGCCCGCTTTGCTTTCTATTACCACACCATTGCCTGGAAGAATGGAAGATTTCATCAATCTGCTTCAGGAAAAGCTCGACGAGCAATTGGAAACTCCTCCAACGAACCAAACTATCGAGAGGCCGTTTTGACCATGGCAATACAGAGACAACTACCCTTGTTTTCCGAATTCTCCGAGAGCGTAGCTCTGCCCCGCCCGGTGAATGTCGCGTCTGTCCCGCAGCGAAGTCCCTTCCGCTACCCTGGTGGAAAGACCTGGTTTGTGCCGACATTCCGACGCTGGATAGCCAGACTGAAGAGCAGGCCGCGTATTCTGGTTGAACCGTTCGCCGGCGGCGGGATCATTAGCCTAACCGCTCTCTTTGAGAATTTGGTTGAAAGAGTGGTTATGGTTGAATTAGATGACGAAGTTGCAGCGGTCTGGGAAACCATCGTGAACGGTGATGCGGAATGGTTGGCCAATCGAATCTTGACGTTCTCGATGACGAGAGAAGCTGTTGAAGAAGAGCTCCAGAAACCTCCAACAACGAAGAAAGAGAAGGCGTTTCAAACAATTCTGAAGAACCGGACGTTGCATGGAGGAATACTCGCTGAAGGCTCTCGTTTCATAAGGCATGGAGAGAACGGAAAAGGAATTGGTTCTCGATGGTATCCGAAGACGCTTGCTCAGAGACTCATCAACCTTAATTATGTTGTGAATAGGATCGATTTTCGGCATGATGATGGATTGAAGGTGATGATGGATTTTTCTAGCCGCGAGGATGCGATCTATTTCATTGATCCTCCCTATACTGCCGGTGGGAAAAAGGCAGGCAAGCGGCTTTATAAACATCATCAGATTGACCATGAATATCTCTTTACGATATGTGAGTCACTCGCGGGCGATTTTCTGATGACGTATGATGAGGCAGAAGAAGTGAAAGAAATGGCGCGCAGGCATGGATTCCAAATGCGCTTGATTCCGATGAAAAACACACATCATGCCACAATGAGGGAGTTGATCATCGGGAGAGACTTATTATGGCTGGACGAACTGCCTGCCATCCACGAATTTGGAGTCAGATATAATGTAAAGAAAGCCAAGAAACAAACGCCCTAACAACTTGCTCCAACTGGCTGCTCCCTCGCCGGCTTCACCGCCGGAGTTCATTGCGAGATTGATATCATCGTGACCTTTGAGGACGATGCAGATTGAAATTTGCCCGACTATAGCACGGCTTCTATAATCTTCCCTGAGTACAAGGAAAACTTGAGAAATGTCAGAAAAAATGGGCCAGGCCAGAATCCTGGTAGTAGATGACGATTTTCGCAACATGGAACTTCTGCACACTTATCTGGGCAGTATCGGCTATGAGGTGGTAACGGCCAGCAATGGTCTGCAGGCCCTGGAGATTGTGGCTGCCCAACCTCCGGATTTAATTCTGCTCGATGTGATGATGCCCGGCCTGGATGGGCTGGAAGTCTGTGCCCGCCTGAAGGCAAAAGAGGAAACCCGGCTCATCCCTATAGTCATGGTCACCGCCTTACGCGAGACCAAGGACAAAATTAAGGCCATGGAGGTGGGAGCCGACGATTTTCTGAGCAAACCATTCAACATTTACGAACTGGCCACGAGAGTGAAATCGTTGCTGCGGATCAAGAGCCTGTACGATGAACTGGAACAGAAAAATGCTCTTTTGTACAACGTGTTGAACCGCTATATGTCCGCCGAGGTCTCTGCCCAGATATTACGCGATCCCGACCGATACCTGAAGCTGGGCGGGGAAACACGTCAGGTCACCGTTCTGTTTGTAGACATCAAGGGGTTTACTCAGTTTGCCGAGCAACACAGCCCCACTCGCGTAGTGGAGTTGCTGAATACCTGTTTCTCGGAGCTGACTAAGATTATCTTCAAATGGCAGGGCACTTTTGACAACTTCCTGGGCGACGCCATCATGGCTTTCTATGGCGCGCCAGTGAGCTATGAGGATGATGAATGGCGTGCCTTGAAAACAGCACTGGAGTTGCGCGAGGCATTCCGGGCCTGGCAAGAGAAATGGCAGACGGAAGACCTCGCCAGTCTGGGCCTGTCTATGGGCCTGCATACTGGGGAAGCCATCGTGGGCAACGTCGGTTCCGAGCTGGTCATGCACTATACTGTGATCGGTGATACACCTAACGTCGCCAAACGCCTGCAAGAGCTGGCAGATAAGGGACAAATTCTCATTAGTGCTACCACCTATCAGGCAGTGGCTGACCGGGCGACGGTGCAGGAGCTGGAACCCCAGGTCCTCCGTGGCCGACAGGAACCGATCAGGGTCTACGAACTGAAGGGCCTTACCGATTGAGCGAATCAGCGAATGAGCGAGTCAGCGACTCGCTGATTCGCTGACTCATTGCGGTTTTTGTGGTATAATGGTAATTACTACCGAAGCGCCACCGTTCTTCAACCCGCAATTTATCCCTGGGGGGAGGGAGAAGAACGCATGAAATACAATTGCCGTGAGTGTCCGGAGGCCATGCGTGCTCGATGCATCGAGGAATCCCGCACATCGCCCAGCGTCAAAGCCATGTTGCACCGGGCCTTCGCCGCCCGTACTGACACCCAACAAACCTGGGAATTGCTTCAAATTAACTGCCTGCGCATCCAAGAAGAGGAGGATGCACGTGCTCCACGCGAGTCACTGCTCATGCGCCGGTTGCGTCAGGCCGCCGGGCGAGAACAGGTCGAGCCCCCCACCCCTCAGGTTCCACCCACCGTAGCCGAAACCGGACCGGTGATCGAGCAAATCGGTCCCGCAGTCACTACTGAAGTTGCCCCTCTGCCAGCAGTGGAAGTCCCCCGTGCCCGACCAGAAGCGCCTGGAGCGCCGCGCTATGCTCTCACTGTCGAAGCTACCAAGCACCGCATTGCCATGCCCGAAGAGGGTGAGCTCATCCTGGGCCGCTTTGACCCAATTACCGGCATAGCGCCGGATATTGACCTGAGTTTTGACGACCGGGAGGCGATGATGATCTCTCGCCGCCACGCGCGCATTTCGGCCCGCAATGGACGGCACTTCCTGGAAGACTTGGGCAGCACCAACGGGACCAAGGTCAACGGCAAAATGCTGCGCCTGGGTGAACGGGTGCTCCTGGTAAGCGGCGACCGCATCTGGTTGGGCAACTGTTTGTTGGTGTACGACCTCCTACCCGAATGGGTCAGCGCGCCACCGGAGAAAATCCGACCGGCTTTCTATTTCCTGTCCACTTTCACCGGCCATCGTTTCCCCCTGCCCACCAGTAAAGAGGTCGTCATTGGCCGTGGCGATCCGGCCATCAGCTTTGTGCCCGATATAGACCTGGCGCACGAGGGACACGCGGCTACGGTCGTCTCTCGTCGTCATGCGAAAATCACGTTTTGGAAAGGCCAGCATTATCTGGAAGACCTGGGCAGTGCCAACGGCACCCGCCTTAACGGATCGCCTGTCCGCCTGGGCGAGAGTCTTCCACTCAAACCCGGCGATCACATCTGGCTGGGTGGGTGCGTGCTGGCCTACGATGTTGAGATTGCTGGGACTTGATATTCGTCCGTGGATCGGGCCCGTGGCCCGACGAATCCAAAAGGGCGGGGTACAGCCCCGCTCTGATAAAGAAGAGGTACGGTATGACGAAAAAACAGGTAGCAATCCCCCCTTCAAAATCGGCAGGCCACGTTATCCTTTGGAAGGCCGATGGCAAAGAGATGGTCTATGTCCCCGGGGGCGAATTCATCATGGGCAGTGACGAGGGGCGGGAAAATGAACAGCCTGCTCATAAAGTGGTCGTCGCTGCCTTCTACATTGACCGCTACCCGGTGACCAACGCCGAGTATAAACGCTTCATCGAGGCCACCGGCCATCCCGTGCCCTGCTACGATGTGGAATGGGCGCATCCCCACGAGTACAACTGGGATCCGGAAACCTGTTCCTACCCGCCAAGTAAAGCTGACCATCCCGTGGTCCTGGTCACCTGGGAAGATGCCCTGGCTTACGCCGCCTGGGCCGGTAAGCGCCTGCCCACGGAAGCGGAGTGGGAACTGGCGGCGCGGGGCACTGACGGCCGCCGCTGGCCGTGGGGCAACGAGTTTGTACCAGGACGCTGCAACACCAAAGAAGCCGGCATCGGCGGCACCAGCCCGGTGACCCGTTATTCCCCACAAGCGGACAGTCCATACGGAGTGGGAGACATGGTGGGCAACGTGTGGGAATGGACCAGTAGCCTTTATCGTCCCTACCCTTACCGCGCCGACGATGGGCGTGAGTCGTTGCAGGCAGAGGGATGGCGGGTATTGCGGGGCGGCTCCTGGCTAAACGATCTGACCCGGGCCTGCTGCACTGCCCGGTTGGATGGGGATTTCCTATTTTTCAACAATGTCGGCTTTCGCTGTGTGATCTCGGCCAGCGACGTCGGCGAATGACGGAGTACCATGAAAAGATGAACAAGGACGCTCATCCTACTTCGCCTTCACCATGCTCCTGGACAACGGTATGAAATGTGAATTCTACTTCGCAGACTATTATCGGGGCCGTGAGTGGGAGGAATGTCGCCTGCTGTCCCGCAGCCCAGACCGGAAGCAATGGACGCCGAGGCTGTGCGCCACGTGTCCCGTACCCGCTATTCGCTTGGCCAATCGCTGTCCCCACATGGTGCTCAGGGTGCGCATCCGCCGCCGCTGGCTGTTCCAACGGCGGGTGGAAGTGGAAGCGTATTGTACCTTGAGTGAGCAACCTGTCGCCGAGCCGATGGTGGGCTGTGGGCGGTGCCACGAGCACCGTCCAGGTGCAGTAGGGGCGTAGCATGCTACGCCCCTATGACTCATGGAAAAGGAACTTGCTGATGGATTGCCCCAACTGCGGCACCTGGAATCCCGATGATAAGATTCGCTGCTGGCGCTGCAATGCCGAACTGCCTAAACCAGAACCGCCCCAAAAGAAAAAGGCCGCGTTGAACGCGGCCTGGTTGTGGATCCTTATCGCAGCTATAATCCTGTGCACACTGGCGCAGTGTTTTGTGTTCCGGCAAGGCGGGTAATTACCGCTTCTCATACGGCTTGCCGTCGGCGGGCGGGATGGCCTGGCCGATAACCCCCGCCAGCACAATCATGGTCAGGATGTAGGAGGGCCATCTGCAAAACTTCGGGAGGCAGGGCCACCCGCAGCACGCTCTGCATCTTGCCCTGCACCGCGTCGGCGAAGCCAAAAAGAAGCGCGGCCCAGAAGCCGCCAAACTTAACCATGCGCCGTGTGCGGCTCTTGTGACGCCATCGCCTGGGCTATCGCCTCCAAAATCGCCTTGACGCGCTCAGGCGTTTTGTAAACTTGCGCCAATTCCGGCTCTAGCACCACCACCAGGCTGCCTTCAGCAATGCCCTTGACAAAGCGATTGGGGCGTGCCTTTCTGTAATCAAGATGATACTCCGGCAACATATCTTCGTTCTGCTCCAGCTCATTTTCATTCATTTCGGCCCTCTTCATAATCCTTACGTTCCCGTCTGGTTGTGCATCGTGCGCTGATAATTCGAATCAAACCTGGCTCTCGTTCCGTGAAGCACACCAGTAACAGGCGATTAGCCTTGGAGTGTCCTACAATGATTTCGCGCGGTTCATCTGTCGAATGCCACTCATCATCGAAGATACAAGCCAGCGGGTCATAGAACACGGTCTGAGCTTCTTCGAAACTTACCTTGTGCTTGCTAAGATTAGCCACTGCCTTCTTGTCATCCCATTCGAATCGTAGTTGCATTGACACCTCTCAACAGCTCATCCGCTACCTTGTCTCCTGTCCCTGCCTCTTGCCTCCTGTTTCTTTTACTGCTTCTCATACGGCTTGCCGTCGGCGGCGGGCGGGATGGCCCGGCCGATAACCCCGGCCAGCACGATCATGGTCAGGATGTAAGGGGCCATCTGCAAAACTTCGGGAGGCAGGGCCACCCGCAGCACGCTCTGCATCTTGCCCTGCACCGCGTCGGCGAAGCCAAAAAGAAGCGCAGCTAAAAAGCTGCCCACCGGCGTCCAGTGGCCGAAGATCATGGCCGCCAAGGCGATGAACCCCTGCCCATGGGTCATGTTATCCTCGAATTGTCCCAGCCCCAGCGAGAAATACGCCCCCCCAATGCCAGCGATAAGCCCACCGATGATTACGTTGATATAGCGCATCCGAGTCACGTCCACCCCAACGGTGTCGGCGGCGCGCGGGTGCTCGCCCACCGACCGTGTTCGCAATCCCCACGGTGTATAAAACAGGATGAACGTGACCACTGCTACCAGGACAAGCATGATGAACACCGTCGGGCTGTTCTCAAAAAACTTGCCCACTATCGGCAGATCAGCCAGTACCGGAATGCGCATGTTGGCGATGGGGCCGGGGGTGTTCAGGCCAGCGGGCAATAACAAACGGAGCTTCAAATAACGTGTTACCCCGGAGGCCAGGATATTGATTACCGTGCCACTGATAATCTGGTCCACCTTATAAGTCACGGACAAGACCGCGTGCAGCACAGCTATCAGACCGCCGATGAGAACCGCAGCCAGCATCCCAACCCAGTGATTGCCAGATAGGGAAGTGGCAGCAATGGCCGCGAAAGCCCCGAAAAGCATCATGCCCTCAATAGCGATATTCACCACCCCGGCCCGTTCACAGAACACGCCGCTCAGCGCTCCTAAAGTTAAGGGGGTGGCAGCAGTAAGGGTGGTCTGCAATAACCCCGGCAGATTGAGTGACTTTCCGCTGGTGAGAGCGACGAGGAATGAGGCCACCGCCAAAAAACCCGCTGCCCCCAGCAATACCCCCGTCGAGCGAAAACCACGGTAGAGCTGCCAACCCCCAAGGAAGAAACATAGAGAACCCAGGAGATACAACGTGGCCTGGGAGGGGGGAGCAAACAGCGTCCCGATTTTCTCATCGAAGAAAGTGGCCATCTCACCACCCTCCAGCAACAGGGCAGCCACGGCAATGATAACCAGACCAATGACCATGCACGCGACGCCGAAGACTTTCTCCCTGGTCAAAATCTCGCGCCACTTTTCGGACATACTTGTTATTCTCCTTCGATTAGCTCTTCAAGCCTTGCGAAGGTTTCCAACCTTGCTCAAAGGCTCAACTACCCCAGCCACGGGTGATCATGGCCGGCCCCAATTCCTCTTTGGCCGCCCGCAGCCGGTAGATGCCCCGGATGATAGCCGGGGCGGCGATGAAGATGATCACCATAGCCTGCAAAATAGAGGTAATCTCCAGAGGAATAGCAGCCACGGACATCATCCGTGTACCACCAGCCCGCAACACACCGAACAACAGACTGGCTAGCACCACACCCAGCGGGTGACTGCCGCCCAGCAGCGCCAGGGCAATGGAGTCGAAACCGTAACCAGCCTGGAAGCCCAGGGTCATGTTGTGGGTAACCCCCAACGACTCGCTGACCCCGGCCAGACCCGCCAGTATCCCGCTGATGAACATAGCCAGCACGATGTTCCGCCTGATGCTGATACCCCCATAACGGGCCGCATCGGGGTTGGCGCCCACTGTGCGCATCTCGAAGCCCCAGGTTGTCTTCCACAGGAACCAGTAGACGAAAATGGCAGCAGCCACGGCAATGATCAAACCGGCGTGCAGACGAATTGGGTGGGGGAAGAAACGAGGTAGCTCCGCCGTGGGCAGAATGTCCGGCGTCCGGTGCGTACCCTGAACCTTTTCCAAAGGCTCTCTCAGCAAGTACTCGGTCAGGCGAAAGGCAATCCAGTTCATCATAATGGTGTTGATCACCTCATGGGCCCCGGTCCAGGCTTTGAGCAGGCCAGGGATGGCCGCCCATAACCCGCCGGCTAACGCGCCAATGATGACGGCCAGCGGCAGGTGAATGTAAGCCGGCAGACCGGTGACCTGATAACCAACGATGACCGCGCACAACCCGCCAATAACGTACTGCCCTTCCGCGCCGATGTTGAACAATCCGGCCCGGAAACCCAGAGCCACGGCCAAACCGGTCAAAATGTACGGTATGGACTTGGTGACACTTTCCGATAAAGGCCGCACCGCAGACAGGAGAGCCTTCGAATCCCCGTCCACAATCCAACCCTCCAGACCAGCAGTGATTTTGGCCGGGCTGCCCACTGCCCCCTCAAACAGGGCCCGGTACGCCAGGCTGATTGCATCCCAGGCGTGACGCAACACGGTAGTCGGATCTTCGAAGAAATTGCCTGCGGATTGGAGCACTAGCGGGTCGGTTGCGGCGATGATGATGGAACTGATAATGAGCGCCGTCACCACCGCCAGGATGGGGACCACCGTACCGCGTAACCAGGCAAAAGAAGCGTTCACGATGGTCACCAAAGCAAAAGCCATCAGCACCAGCAGACCCAACAGAGGGAGAAAGAGATCTATCTCCTTCTTGCTGATCACGATCCCGGCCAGGGCCAGAATGACCAGAACCAGCAACCCACCCCACATCCACAGCAAAAGTCGCTGGTGAGCCCGGAGAAAGCCGAGCCTCTCCACGTGAGCTGCGGCCTCGGATAGCGTTTGTTCAACAGATGTATCATTCTTGCTCAACGGCATCTCTCCTCTTGCTGATTCGCTGACTCGCTGACTCGCCCCCTACCTTGAAGCCACCACTGCCTCGGCAACAGCTTCCTGCCTCTTCGCCCCTGCCATCCACAACCCCAGTTCTTCCAGCGTTGCCTGAGCTGCGTCTACAGTGTACACAATCTTACCCTCATACATCACCGCAATCCGGTCAGAAAGGCTCATAATCTCATCCAGTTCGGCCGAAACGAGG
This sequence comes from Anaerolineae bacterium, assembly GCA_024653325.1. Taxonomy (GTDB): domain Bacteria; phylum Chloroflexota; class Anaerolineae; order JACIWR01; family JACIWR01; genus JACIWR01. The sequence goes on along the minus strand of JANLFX010000002.1, from coordinate 57,075 downwards.
AGCACAGCCGTCCCCTGGTCGCGTTTCTCGATCAGCCGTTTGTGAATGTACTCGATGGAGCCAACGTCCAGACCGCGCGTAGGTTGGGCGGCGATAAGCAAACGGATGGGACGGGATAGTTCGCGGGCCACGATCAACTTCTGCTGATTTCCGCCTGACAGGTTGCGTGCCGGCAAGAAAATAGAAGGCGTGCGAATATCGAAAAGACGCACCAACTCATCGGCCTGTTTACAGACCGCCTGATCGTCAATCAAGATACCTCTGGCAAACGGAGGCTCATAATAGCTACACAGCACCAGATTGTCGCACACAGGGTAAGTGAGAACCAGCCCATCGGCCTGTCGGTCCTCCGGTATATGAGCCGTACCCAACTCGATGATCCGACGTGGGGTAGCATGAGTAGTCTCCACGCCGGTGATCCACACATGCCCTCCTGTGGCCGGCCGCAGGCCGGTCAATACCTCAACCAGCTCAGTCTGGCCGTTGCCCTGCACCCCGGCGATGCCCAGAATCTCGCCAGCGCGCACCTCAAAAGTGACTCCCCTGACCACCGGCACGTGCCGGTCATCCAAAGCGTGCAGGTTTTCTACTTTCAGAACCACTTCCTTTGGCTTGGCCGGCTCTTTTTCCACGGTCAGGATCACCTCACGCCCCACCATCATAGCCGCCAGGCTGGCCTTTGTGGCCTGGAATGGAGTGGTTTCCCCCACGACGTGCCCATCGCGCAGAACGATGATCCGGTCGGCCACGGCAAATACCTCTTCCAGCTTGTGAGTGATGAAGATGATGGATTTCCCCTGTTGCGCCAGACCACGCATGATCCGGAAAAGTTCATCGGCCTCCTGGGGAGTGAGCACGGCCGTTGGCTCGTCCAGAATGAGAATATCAGCCTCGCGGTAAAGGGCCTTCACTATCTCCACGCGTTGCTGCACACCTACGGGCAGGTTTTTAATATAGGCCATGGGATCCACATCCAGACCGTATAGGTGTGAAATGCGCCGCACCCGTTCGGCGTCGGTCCTCAATCCCAGGGGCACTAACTCGGTAAGCCAGGCCAATATTTCCAGAACAATCAGATACACCCCCAAGACAACCCATAACCCCAGATAGAGCAGAGATGCGTAGGCCAGCAACTGGAAAACAAAACGGGCGAAGCGAGCCAACGGAATGGCCAAACCGATGGCAGGTAGACCTCCACCCAGCACTAAAGTGACGATGAGCACCGCCCCCAGATTGGCCAGGGTCGTTTGCCATTTTCGAGGCAGCAAACGCTGACGGGCAATGAGAAAAGAATAGACAAGAGCGCCTGGCACATTGCCGACCAGGACAATAGCGAGCCATGCCGTTTTAGATCCTTTGCCAAGCTCTTGAAAATAACTCGCTGGCCTTCTCAGGCAATCAATCAGCATGGGTATCCAGACCAGGCTGAACAGGAAAGCAAAGGTGAATATGGCCGCTCTTGTCTGGTTTAAAAGAATGAACAAAGACTCGATACTGAACAAAAGCAAACAAACCAGAGCCCAACCCACAGCCGAAAGGCTAATTTGGTATAACTGGGGAGCAGTACGTTGCAGGTGAGGCAGAGGATTGAGCTTCTGCAGGAAATGGCGAAACCGCCGCATGGCAATAGTCAGGTTCACGCCGAACAGCTTCTGCGTCTCGTTACCCAGGGCGATGTTCTCGGCGACGGTCATTACCGGAATAAGCATGAAATGCTGGTGCACCATACCAATGCCGTGGGCAATGGCATCGCCGGGAGTGTGAATGCGTACTTCCTGCCCATTGAGGAAAATCTGACCCTCATCCTGGGTATAAAGGCCGTAGAGGATATTCATCAGAGTGGTCTTGCCGGCGCCATTTTCCCCCAGAAAAGCCAGTATCTCACCCCTGGCCAGGCTAAAACTGATGTGATCGTTGGCCAGCACACCTGGGAACCGCTTGGTGATGTTACGAACTTCAAGCACAGGGGTCATAGTCATTGCCTTTCATATACGGCGGTGCTGGACATTGCATCCAGCACCGCCATTATATTTGTTGCAAGAAACCAAACGACTATTCGCGCGGCCAGCCAGTGCTGAGCTTGCCGGCGATGATGTCTTGCTGGATCTGCAGCAGGTCAGCCTTGATGTTTTCCGGGACCTTGTCCTCGAAGTCGTGGAAAGGAGCAACACCCACTCCCTCGTTCGCCAGGGTAGCCACGTAGTTGGTACCGCCGCCGAAGTTGCCCTCCACCGCATTCTTGATCACATTGAAAATAGCTTTGTCCAGCCGCTTCATTGTGCTGGTGACCAGAATGTCTTTCTCATTGGGCAGGGTGTAGTACTGGTCCACATCCACGCCAATCCCCAACTTGCCCCGTTCCTTGGCTGCAGCAAGGCCACCGTTGCCCGTCTTACCACCGCAGCCCAGGATGACATCCACTCCTTCGTCAATGAGCGAATTGCCCTGGATCTTGCCCTGGTCCGGAGCCTCAAAGTCGCCTACATACACGCCGGTGAACTTGACGTTCTTGCCGTACTTCTCGTTGTAGTACTTCACCCCGGCTTCATAGGCGACGATGAACTGTTCCACCGGCGGAATCTGCATCCCACCCACATAACCCACCTGGGGGTCAGCGGGGTCAGCCAGATCCGCCATAGCGGCGGCCAGGTAACCTACCGGGAAGGCTGCCTGATCCACCTGGAAGTAGATGCCTTGCACATTAGGAATGGGCGGGTCGTAGGTAACATCCACGATAGCGAACTTGGTGTCCGGGTACTGCGCGGCCATCTTGGCTGTGGCGTCGCCCAGCAGGAAACCGACGGTGATGATCAGGTCATAGCCCTGCTCAGCAAACTCGGTGATGTTGTTCTCGTAGTCGGCCTGAGCCTGAGACTCCAAGAACTTGCCATCGATGCCCAACTGGTCAATGGCCATCAGAACACCTTCCCAGGTGTTCTGGTTGAAGCTGGCATCGTCAATGCCACCTACGTCAGACACCATGCCTACTCTAAACCCAACGCCAGGCTTCACACCCGAGGGCTTCTCACCCCAGCCGGTCCAAAGTTTGCCGGCGATGATGTCCTGCTGAATTTGTACCAGATCAGCCTTGATGTTTTCCGGGATCTTGTCCTCGAAGTCGTGGAAAGGACCAACACCCACTCCCTCGTTCGCCAGGGTAGCCACGTAGTTGGTACCGCCGCCGAAGTTGCCCTCCATCGCATTCTTGATCACATTGAACACGGCCTTGTCCAGCCGCTTCACCGTACTGGTGATCAGAATGTCTTTCTCATTGGGCAGGGTGTAGTACTGATCCACATCCACACCGACTCCCAACTTGCCCCGTTCCTTGGCCGCGGCAAGACCACCGTTGCCCGTCTTGCCTCCCACGCCCATGATAACGTCTGCGCCCTCATCAATGAGCGAGTTAGCCTGAATCTTGCCCTGGTCCGGAGCCTCAAAGTCGCCTACATACACGCCGGTGAATTTGACGTTCTTGCCGTATTTCTCGTTGTAGTACTTCACCCCGTTCTCGTAGGCAACGATGAACTCCTCCACTGGCGGAATCTGCATCCCACCAATGTAGGCCACTACCGGATCCGCCGGGTCTAACTGGTCGGCCATAGCCGCTGCCAGATAGCCTACCGGGAAGCTGGCCTCGTTCACGTTGAACAGAATGCCCTGCAGATTGGGTGTTTCCTCACCACCGGACGGGTAGTCCACGATAGCAAACTTGACGTTCGGGTACTGCTTGGCCATCTTGTAAGTGGCGTCGCCCAACAGGAAACCGACGGTGATGATCAGGTCATAGCCCTGCTCGGCAAATTCGGTGATGTTGTTCTCGTAGTCGGCCTGAGCCTGAGACTCCAAGAACTTGCCATCGATGCCCAACTGGTCAATGGCCATCAGAACACCTTCCCAGGTGTTCTGGTTGAAGCTGGCATCGTCAATGCCACCCACGTCAGATACCATGCCCACCCTGAATTTCTTGGCCGGGGGGGTGGTGGGGGCTGCCGTGGGAGCCGTGGTCGGGGTAGCCGGTTGAGGACAGGCAGTCAACAAAGAGGCAAGCATCAGCATTGCCATTGTGACGAATATCCACTTACGCATTTCTTTCTCCTCCATACTAAGATTTGATTTGAGAATCTACCGGGGAAAGCACACGTATTTGGAATTGATCATCACCCCCTCTCTGGGAAAAGCTATCCGCGATGATCGGTAATTTACTTGCGAGGAAAGGCGTCTGACTAAGCTCTTATTATAGCGCATTTATCTTGCTTAGGCAAATCGGCAGCCCTGTAGGGGTGCATTTCAGCTTCGGGGCAGGTTTGCCCCGTAGCGGCCGACCGCTGCTGTGTCCTGAGCGAAGTTGGGGTAGCCGCGCTTTCCATAGCGCGGCCGACGGCCCCCAGCACCGCGAAGGCCCACTGTCATGACCGGGGTTGCGCGGTAAGAAACCGCGCCTACCATTTCTGGGGGGCTGGGAGAGGTCTCCGCGGCCAGGGCACAGCAGCAACTCGCCCCCCAAGTGAAATACACCCGCCCTGTAGGACGAGCTTAAGCCTGTCCTACCATTTTCTCCAGCACCCACACCAATTCGGTGCGCCACAGGGTCTCATTCTCAGGCAGGGGCAGCCACACTCGCCGTCGTTCGACATGCGCCCGCTGACCCAGCTGCCGCTGTAACGCCTGACGGTCCACTCGCTCCAGTCCCTCGGCTTTGAGCACCAGTCGGTGATTCTCCATGCCAATGGACTGCACACCCACCCGCAAAGCCAGTACTTTCAACCGCAGTTGGTAGAGCAAGTTAGCCGCCGCCACCGGCAATGGACCAAAGCGGTCTACCAGTTCGCGCTCCAATTCATCCACCTGCTCCATGCTCGTTACGCCTCCCAAACGGCGATAAAGCCGCAACCGCAGGTCGGGATCGGGAACATATTCCTCAGGCAGATAGGCGTCCAATGGCAGGGTGATTTGCACCCCCGGAGTCAGGGGCTGCAGGAAGGCGGACACCTCACCTGTCTGCTCCGCAGCCTCCCCCTTTAATTCGCGCACAGCCTGGGCCAGCAGGCGGGTGTACAGGTCAAAGCCGATGGCTGCGATGTGGCCATGTTGACGGGTACCCAAAATGTCGCCCGCGCCGCGGATCTCCAGATCACGCATGGCCAGGCTGAAACCCGCTCCCAGTTCACTGGCCTCCATGATAGTCTCCAGCCGTTGGCGGGCTGTTTCCGTAAGCCGTCGTGGATCACCGTACAGGAGATAGGCGTAGGCCCGCACTGCCCCCCGTCCCACCCGCCCACGAAGCTGATAAAGCTGGGCCAGGCCGAACTGGTCAGCACGGTTGATGATAATGGTATTGGCGTTGGGGATGTCCAGCCCACTCTCGATGATCGAGGTGCAGACCAGGACATCGGTCTTGCCCGCAGCAAAGTCGAGCATGACCCGCTCCAGTTCGGCCTCGTCCATCTGCCCATGGGCGATGGCTAATTTCGCCTCGGGCACGAGGCGCTGCAGACGCTGCGCCATCTGATGAATGCCCTGCACCCGGTTGTGGACGAAAAACACCTGCCCGCCCCGGTCAAGTTCGCGCAAGATCGCCTTGCGAATGAGAGATTTATCAAACTGGCCGACGTGCGTTCTGATGGGCAGCCGCTCCTCCGGTGGGGTATCAATCGTGCTCATGTCACGCACGCCGGTCAGGGACATGTACAATGTGCGCGGGATGGGGGTGGCGGTCATGGTCAGCACGTCCACCTCGGTACGCATCTGCTTGAGCCGCTCCTTGTGAGTCACCCCGAAACGCTGCTCTTCATCAATGATCAACAAACCCAGGTCTTTGAAAACCACATCTCTGGAAAGAAGCCGGTGAGTGCCGATCACAATGTCCACCTGACCAGCTTTAAGCCTTTCCAAAATGTCCCGCTGTTCCCGCTGGGAACGGAATCTGGAGAGCATTTCCACCTCCACCGGGAAAGGCTTGAGTCGCTGTCGAAAGGTCTCGTAATGTTGCTGGGCCAGCACGGTGGTCGGCACCAGAACGGCGACCTGTTTGCCGTCCATCACCGCTTTAAACGCCGCCCGCAGAGCAACCTCAGTCTTGCCGTAACCCACATCGCCGCAGATGAGACGGTCCATCGGGCGAGGCTTCTCCATGTCTGCCTTGACCTGCTCAATGGCCTTGAGCTGATCCTCGGTTTCAACATAGGGGAAAGCGGCCTCCAGTTCCGCCTGCCAGGGGGTATCGGGGCTAAAAGCATGACCGGGCACCACTTCGCGGGCCGAGTATAGAGCCAGCAAATCGCGGGCGATGTCTTCGACGGCCCGCTTGGCCCGCGCCTTGACCTGCGCCCATTCGGCTGTGCCCAGGCGACTGAGCGCCGGCGGACGATCGCTGGTGCCCACGTAGCGGCTGAGACGGTCGGAATGGTGAATGGGCACGTACAACTTATCTGCGCCGGCATAGTCCACCTGTAAGTATTCACGCTCCGCCCCTTCGATGGTCAAGCGGATCAGGCCGCGGAAAATGCCAATGCCATGCTCCACGTGCACCACGTAATCGCCGGGCTCGATGTCGGCGAAGAAAGTCTCCGGGGAGACCGGCCGCCGTCGCATGCGCCGTGGCTCCGGCCGTGACCAGCCGAAGATTTCCGCGTCGGTGAGGAGCGTGCAGTACACAGGGCTGTCCTCGCCCTTTTCCCTGAGCAGAAACCCTTCGGCTAGAGTACCCTGCACTACGATCAGACTGCGGGCAGGGGGCGGTTGGCGGATATCCTCCTGGGGGCGGATCGGGTCGCGCTGTTCACTCCACAGGGTAGCCAGACGCTGCGCCTGGCGGCTCACCACGATCACCCGTCGCCCGGCAGTGCGCATCTTATGCAACTCTTCCAGCACCCGCCGGAGCTGCCCTCCATAGCGTGGCCCGGAGACGAACACCTGGCTCAATGGATGGGTCAGCGCAGGCTCCAGATCATCGTAGCCCAGAGTCAGAGGGTGGCGTTCTTCCAATATTTCCCGCAGCTCGTCCCAGGTGAAGTAGGGAATGGCGAAATCGGGAGAAAGTTCGCCCGCGCTGATCAGATCATGGCACATGGTGACGGCTTGTTCCTCCAGTTCAGCCACCGCTGCTTCCAGCTCAGCCCAATCATCCACGAGAAGTAAACCGTCAGCAGGCAGGAAATCCATCAGGCTGCCGGGTTGAGCATACAGGTAAGGGAGATAGAACTCGATGCCTTTAAAACGACGCCCATCGGTCAGGGCCTGGCAGTCGCTGCGAAATTCGGCGGCTGCCGGGGCATGCAAATTGCCGATGTCCAGTGCTGCCAAACGCTCCGTCGCCTGTGGGCCATGACGGGGCAGGGCCTCGCAGGCCGGGGTCAATGTGAACCCCGAGATGCGCTCCCGCGAGCGTTGGGTGGCCGGATCGAAGAGACGCAGGGAATCAATCTCGTCGCCGAAGAATTCAACGCGCACCGGTAACGGGCTGGCTGGCGGGAATACATCCACGATCCCACCCCGCCGACTGAAAGTACCGGGTTCTTCTACCACGCTGACCGGTTCGTAGCCCAGAGCTACCCAGCGGGCCAAGGTTTTTTCCAGAGAAACGACCTGCCCCTGATGCAACGTCTGTATTCCCAGCCGGAACTGACGCACGGGGATGGTCTTTTGCATCAGCGCCCGGGCCGAGGCAACGATGACCGGCTGCCGGGCTGTGGTCAAGGCGACCAGAGCCATCAACCGTTCACGGATGGTCTCCGCGGCCCAGGGGATCCGCTCGTAAGGCAGGGCATCCGGTTCGGTGAAGCGCAACGCCATCTCCGGCTGGTCTAACCAGAAGCGAAGCTGACCATGTAACTGGGCAGCCTGCTCGGTGCGGCCGGTGACTACCACGATAGGCCGGGCCAGGTCACGTTGCAGCGCGGCGATCAGGCAAGGACGCGCGGCGCGGAGCAGGCCCAATGGGGCCGAAGCGGACGACCAGAGCTGATCCGCGCCCCGAGCACGCCCTTCGTTAAGAACCTGGAGCAGTTCGCGGTAAGCAGGTATTTCGTTGAGCAGGGATAACAACCCCGACAGATTCACGTATCAACTCCGGTTAACTTCTTAACTCTGGGTGCGAGTAGGTGCGATGCACTTTGGAAGTGCGTCGCCCCCGGCGAAGCCGGTGGAAGAGTTAAAAGCATTCATCGCCGCCTCAATGCCCTGTTCTAAAAAGCATTCGACGGCGGCGACCGCCCGCTCGAATGCCAGTTCCATCTCGGCCTGCTCGTCGGCAGTGAAATCACCGAGCACGTAGTCTACAGGGTCCATATTACCCGGTGGCCGGCCGATGCCCAGCCGCAGACGAGGAAAGTCTTCGGTGCCCAGGTGCTGGATGATCGAGCGCATCCCCCGATGCCCGCCTGCCCCTCCACCGGGTCGCAGGCGAATCTTGCCCAGGGGCAGGTCCAGGTCGTCGTAGAAAACCAACACGTCCGCAGGCGCGATCTTGTAAAAGCGGGCAAGCTGACCCACTGCCTGCCCACTCTCGTTCATAAATGTCTGCGGTTTGGCCAGCAGCACTCGGTGTCCACGGATTTCTCCCTGAGCCACACGGGCGCGGGCCTGCCGCCGGGTGAAACTCATCCCGTAGACCTCCGCCAGACGGTCTATGCACTGAAACCCGGCATTGTGTCGGTTGGCGGCGTATTCCCGACCGGGATTGCCCAAACCAACGATCAGGGTCAGGCGTTCCCGACGCTGTAAAGCCTGGTCAGACAATGAATCGGTCTCCATAGCAAAAAGCTTTCAGGTAGCTCAAATGTGCATTGGGTGACTGAATATGGTACACCATCGCGCCGGGAAAGTCAAATGAGATACGACGTACTTTTCTGCGGCGTACCCCTGTCGCAACTTATGTTATGCAAATCCTCTCATTTATGGTATAATTCAATTACCCTCTCGCAGGTTTGGAACATGTGGGAGGGGGAACGCATGTTTTTAGTAAGGAGATCACCGTGTGGGAAAGCGGTTTGTGGTCAGAACTGGACGCCCGGTCGGCACGCTTGTCGGCCCGAGAAACAGCGTTGTGGCGGGAGTTGGACGCCAAAGCCAACCAACAACCTGTGGCGACCTCGCGCTTACGGGACGAGCTCCAACAGAAAGGTGATCCCATCCACTTTTGCCCACAAGTGCGCAGCGAAGTGATCATTCGCCGTCTGCAGACCCACAACAGCCGCTATTACGTTCTCAAAAATCCCCAGGCTTACACTTACCTCCGCCTGGCGGACCACGAGTTCTTCCTGTGGCGGCTGATGGATGGCACGCGGTCACTGAACGCACTGATGACCGCCTACTTCCAGAAATATCGGGCCCTGGCCATCAGCCTAGTGTCCAGCCTGGTAGACGGCCTGCGCGATCAGCAGTTCCTAACCGCCAGGCCAATCAAAGTCTATGAACAGGTCCAGAAAGCCCTGGCTCAACGCCGGCCCTCGCGGTGGAGCGATCGAGCGATACGCTGGTTTACAGGTCAGGAGTTCTCCATCAGGGGACTGGATCGCATAGTTTCCACGGTGTATCGAGCCGGGGGCTGGCTATTATTTACCGCGCCGGTCCTTGTTGTCTTCATTCTCATCGCCCTGCTGGGGCTTTTGAGTTTCTTCTTGACTCTGCGACAGGGCACTTTCAGCCTGCTGAAAAGCGGTGATTCCCTCACCCTGGGCCTGATCCTCCTTTGGCTGGCCAGTCTGTTGACCATTTTCCTGCACGAGTGCGCTCACGCACTGACCACCAAACATTTCGGACGAGAAGTGCACCGTGGCGGGTTCATGTTCTACTATGGTCTGCCGGCCTTCTTCGTGGACACCATGGACATCTGGATGGAGGACAAAGGCCCACGCATGGCCGTCTCGGCAGCGGGCACTGCCTCTGACCTGATTATCGGTGGGCTATGTTCCCTGCTGGCTTACCTTTTCCCCCAATGGACGCTTAGCGCATTCCTGTATAAGATTGCTTTCACCGCCTACCTGGGCGCGCTGTTCAACCTTAACCCGCTGCTGGAACTGGATGGCTATTTCCTGTTAATGGACTGGTTGGAGATACCCATGCTGCGCCAGCGCTCATTGACCTTTGTACGCACGGAGCTGGGAAGGAAAATACGTGCCTGGTTACAAAACCGGGGGTTGCTACCCGCCCAATCCGGTTCCCAGACGCCCGCCGCCGCGCCCTTCTCTCGTGAAGAGCGGATATTCACCGTGTTCGGCTTGCTCAGCGCAGTGTATACCGTGATTGCCGTCTGGCTGGCCCTCTATTTCTGGCAGAAACAGCTTAGCCGTGTGGTATCGGAACTCTGGATGCGCGGCGGCTTGGGCCGCATGCTGATAATCGTGCTCGGGGGGGCACTGATCGCGGGCAGCAGTTGGGTGCTGGGTTCTCAACTAGCACGTTTGTTAGGCAGCCTCAGCCATTGGCTGGTCCGCCAACGCATTCTGGAACACGACCGACTGTTGGCCGGATTGCTGTTGGGTCTCCTGACGATCATTTTAGGCCTGGCCTTGTTCCTGCCCGCCGACTGGCGCTGGGCTTACCTGCTCACCACCACCTTTCTGCTCACCATGACTGCCTTGAGCATGGCCCTGGTCGCTACCCGCTACTATGCTGGATCCGCCTTTCAAGGGGTTTTCGTGACCCTAAGCATTGCTTTGTTCCTGCTTCTGCCCGTTCATGGCCTGCGCGCCCTGGGCGTGTGGTACGTCGTTGATCCGCCCTGGCCTGCGGTAATCATGGTGTTGAGCAAGCTGGCCCTTCTGTCCATCCCGATAATGGCAACCCTCGCTTTTCGGTGCAACGGCCCGGCGTTGACTACCCCAGGTGAGAAAGCAATAATGGCCTTTCTTTTCGTCCTATCTCTGCTGGCCGTGCTGCCGGCTTTTCTCTGGATCACCCGCAATCCGACCCTGGCCCCAGGGACTCTGCTGGGCCTCGTTGCCCCTTATAGTGCTATCCTGGGACTCGCGTTGCTCATTCCCACCCAATTTGCTTTCTCTGACTCCCATTTTGGTCTGGGCTGGAATTGTCTGCTGGTGGCCATCGCCTACCTGGTAGCCGAAGACCTGCTTCGCGTGTACGCTCAGACTTATCCCCAGTTTTACGGTGTAGTCTATGGATTAGGAGCGCTGGCCGGCGGTGGGTTGGCAGTGGGCTGTACGCTGATCTACCTGGCCCATCTGCGAGCAGCGTATCGTCGTGAGGAGTGGCCGTTGGTCGAAGCCCTTAGCGACCAGGAACGATTGCGCGATGCCTTTGCCCATTTTTACACCACCCTGTTTGCCCAATTCCGGGAGGTGTACGGTTGGCGGCTGGCGCAGATTATTGACGACCGCCTGGACGTAATGGCTGTTACCGCCAACTGGGGTGTGATGGTAGACCGGGGGCAAATTCGCGATGTCCTGCCCCTGGATAGCCTGACCCTCGCCGACCAGGCCAGCCGCTACGAAGAAGTGCTTAATTACACCATCGGCATGATGGACGATTCGGCGGGGAGATACTTTCTGCAGAGAGCTATCCAGAACGCATACGATGGCCTGCCCTGGCAAGAACGCGAAGTGCTCGGCCACCATCTTTTGCAACGTACTCCGTGGGGAGCCACCCTTTCCCAGGATTTTGAAAGTACCGCTGGCGATTACCGCTACCTGTTGTGCACCATGCCCCTCTTCGCCGACGCCGCCGACGCTGACATTGAGGCGCTCGTCGCTGCGCTGCGCACCCTGCGGGTGAAAGCCGGTCGCACTTTCGCTCACCAGGGACAAAGCGGCGACCGTTTCTTCCTGGTGCGTTTCGGCGAAGTAGAGGTCTGGCAGCGAGACGAAAAAGGGGAAGAGCGTCTGATCGCCGAACTACATCGGGGAGACTATTTCGGAGAGCACGCTCTTCTGCACGAAGAACCCTATCCTGCCACCTATCGCGCCGCCGTGGACAGCGAACTCCTGGTCCTGGCTCAGGCGGATTTCAATCGGTTAGTGAAAAAACGTTTTCAATTGAGTACCCAGGTACAGCAAGCCGCCGAAATCGTAGCCCTGCTGAATCAAATGCCCATCTTCTCCGGATTGACCCACACACAGATCCGGCAATTGGCCCGCCAATTCCGACGACGTCAGGTGCAGCCCGACGAAGTGCTCATCACCCAAGGAGTGCGCCAGGACACGTTTTACGTGATCTCGCAGGGCACGCTAGTGGTGATCGGCGAACGGGGCAGTCCTCAGGAGCGAATTCTGGCCCGGCTGGGTGTGGGGGAATTCTGCGGGGAAATCGGCCTGCTGCTGGATCAACCTCCCATCGCCACCGTGGTCGGCGGAGCAGAGGGAGCAACCGTGCTGGCCCTCGACCACCACCATTTCAATCTTTTCGTGCGCAGCAATTTGGGGGTCAGCCATCGGCTGGAGCAGGTGAGTAGCCGGCGAGTGATAGATACCCGGCGCAAACTTGGCTTGAGCGGGATGGTCTAAGGGTGGTTGACTTTGAGATACAGTCAGGGTACAATTAAGCAAGAGGAATCGCAATGGGAAAAGCGGACATCGGCAGCAAGCGACTGTTGGAAACCGAAGCAGAAACCTGGATATGTTGGCTCCTTGCCGATCCCAGCTTGCAAGTGAAAGATACGCTATCGGGAGAATTCCAGTTCGTGCTGCGGCAAAATGATGTGTTGCTACGAGTGCAGGGCAAGGATGAACCGTTTCTGGTACTGGCTGAATCGCAGTTGCATTTCGACCCCACGATGCCCTGCCGTATGCGAGCTTATGCTGCCCTGGCTGAAGAAAAGTACGCTCAACCGGTGTATCCGGTGGTATTCTATTGGCTGCCCTCGCCAGGCAGGCAGGAGTTGGTAGACCACTACCATAGCGAATTTATGGGACTGGTGGCCCACCAGGACTTCCGCGTGGTGCCGGTCTGGGAGATTGACGCACAGGAAGTGCTGAACAAAGAGATTGTGGCCCTGGTACCTTTCATACCACTGATGCGAGGAGCGGATGAAAAGGCTATCCAGGAGGGTGTATCTTTGCTACGAAAGCGGGACATGGGAGAAGAAGCCGAGGTCGTGATGGCGTTGTTCGCCAGCTTTGTGATGTCCCCGGAAGAGGTATGCAGAATAGTGAGGTGGAACATGACCGTATTACGAGAATCACCGTGGTATAGAGAAATAGTCCAAGAAGGACTGCAGAAAGGGCTCGAACAGGGACTGCAACAGGGACTGCAACAGGGACTACAACAGGGACTGCTCGAAGGGCAAAGAGAGGCTATTTTGCACCTGCTACGAACTCGCTTTGACCTCTCAAAAACGGCGGCCGATGAGGTGGGACGTCAGCTCAGGGCCATCGAAGACCAAGGACTCTTGCGAGCTTTGGTGGTGGAAGCAGCACAAGCACAGAACCTGAAGGATTTTCTAGCCACGCTGAATGGACAAAAGTGATATAGAGGGGTAAAAGCCCCGTCTGAGAGGATGAGATGAACTGCTGGAAATGCGACCGCCCAGCTCACGGAGTATGTCGTTTCTGCGGACGGGCCGTGTGTAAGGAACATGCGCAGACCATGGTGCGCATTGAGCACCTTTATCACACCCGCGATGGCAAACACATGGCGCTGGTAGTGCCTGGTGCGTTGTACTGCGGGGAGTGCCAGCCACGCCAGGACCCCATCGAATTGGAGAGCCTGGAATAGCTTGCAGGGAGGCGACTGCTCACCTCCCTGCACAAAAGTCTTGAGATGGTTTTTACGTAACTGTTCACCTCTACACCGCAGAGGCGCAGAGTACGCCGAGTTTTTCTGTGGTTTTCGCAGAGAGCGGCTACCGATTAGCCCAAATTGCTGCTATTCAATCGAAATCCGTCCTGGCTTCGCCCGAAAATCTTTTTTCTCTGCGCTCTCTACGCCTCAGCGGTGAGTAGTTACGTTTTTACACGCCTAACCCAATGCTGTGCCCTTTCTGAATGCGCTTATCCAGAGTGCCGGCAAAGGCTTTCAAGCTCTCGGCATCTAACGCCTCCAGTGCAGCCAGTTCATCAGAAGTAAGATCGTAGCCCTTGCACGCTTTCGCCGCGTTCTGGATCAACGCCTCGCGGAACTCCGCATCTGTGGCCGCCCGGCCGATGACCATTTGCACCGCTTCCAACGACATGTCTGATCACCTCCTTTATTGCCCATTGAATGTCTTTTGACAGGCTCAAACCGATGCCTCGTTTCAGTCTCAAATTGTCAACGCCGACCGCTCCCACTAAATCCTTTGGATTCCCAGCTCTTCGAAAATGCGCTTAGCCTCCGCTTCGCAACGGGTTGCCTCTTGATCATCCTTCTGCGAGGCGAAAAACGCCCCATAATTTTGCCAGCACTTCGCTAACTCGAACCGCTCTCCAGCTCTCCGCAACGACTCGACTGCCTGTTCGAAGTGTCTCCTGGCTTTGGCAACTGCCTGGTAGTTCTTTCCTACCAGTGAACAAGCAGCGTATACCCGTCCCAGAACGCAGTGAGCAACCCCATCATCATGACAGCTCCCCGTCTCCCGGGCCACCTGCAGGGCTCGCTCACCGTAGCGCAATGCGGCATCCACTTGCCCGGCGGTCAGATACGCCTGGGCCAGGACTGAACAGGCCTCCGACAGAATCACTTTTGAGCCCAGGGACTCCAGAATATCCACTGCCCGCTGTGCTTCGGCGATGGCTGGTTCGGGATCGTTACAATCCACTCGCACGGCAGCAATGTTAATTAACGAATTGGCCATCTCCAGAGCATGTCCTGCCACCCGGTGTATCTCCAGGCTGCGCCGGTGATAATCCAGCGCCCGGTCGTACTCACCCAGGTGATGATAGGCCAAACCCAGATCAGTGTAACAACTGGCGATGCCTGCCTGATCACCGATTTTCTCCCGAATGGTCAGGCTATCCTGGTAACGAGCAATGGCTTCCCCGTAACGTCCCATACCCTGGTAGCAGATACCCATGTTGTTATAAGCCATGGCCACGAAATAAGTGTATCCGATACGACAAGCCGTTTCCAGGCAACGCTGGTAAGCTGCTAGCGCGCGTTCATAGTCCCCCTGTAAACGGGCCAGGGTGCCCAGATTGTTGTAGGACAACACAATCCCGTACAGGTCACCAGCCTGCTCACGGGCTCGCAGACCATGCCCATAGAAAGCCTCCGCCCGCTGATATTCGCCCAGGAGATTGTAGGTCACTCCCAGATTGGTGTACACCCACCCCTCGTCGGTCAGCGTCTCCCGGTCTTCGGGTAAGCGCTGTAGCACATCCAATGCCTCCTCGCCCAGACGGATTGCCTCCTGATAATTCCCCTTGCGCACGTACACACTGCCCAAGTCCGAAAGAACCCGCACCATCTGTCGTGACGAGCGACCCATCGGATCGGCCTCCAGCATCGCACAGGCCACCCGCAAGCCTTCCAGAGCGGCATCGTAATCGCCCCGTTTCTCGAAAATCATCGCCGCCTTGCGCTGGATGCGCGCCCGCTGTTCCACTGAGAGGGCTTTTCCACCCGCTGCCAACGCCGCCTGATAGTTTTCAGTAGCCCGTTCGTACTGGCCCACCAACGCCTGGACATCGGCCAGATTGAGGTAAACTGCCGCCAACTGAAGATCCTCGGTTGGATAACGCCGGCCCAGCTCGATGAGGCGAATCGCTTCTTGATAGTAAGTGATGGCCGCATCATTGGCAAAAGCGGCTTTTGCCTTATCCCCGGCCTTCAGGGTGTACTCCAAAGCCTTAGCCCGTTCTTCGCCCCGACCATAGTGATACGCCAGCAAGTCATAGACTTCCTCCAGATGGCTGGCGTAACTCTCCTCATAATAGCGGGCAATGAGGCCATGCAACTCCCGGCGGCGAGCGTAACTCAGGCTTTCGTAAGCCACTTCCTGGGTGAGCACGTGCTTGAACTGATAACACAGGTCCGGTTCCGGGCTTTTCAAGGGGGTAAGGTCCACCTTTTCCAGCGTCTCCAACCTCCGGCGCAGAGCCTCATCCAGGATAGGCCAGGGGTAAATAGCCCGTAACACAGAGTAAGGGAAGATGCGGTCAATGCACGCGGCCACTTTGAGCACGTTCCGGCTACCTTCATCCAGACCGTCAATGCGGCTCATCACCACACCGCGCACGGTATCTGGAATTTCGACCTCGGCCAGCTTACCCACCAGCCGATAGCGCCCCTGGTCTAACACCAGATAGCCCCGATCCGCCAGAACGTGCACCACCTCCTCAATGTAAAAGGGATTACCCTGCGCTTTAGTCAAAATCAGGTTGCTCAGTTCAAACGGCAGGTCGGGCAAGTTCAACAAAGCACTGACCAACTCGGTGCGCTCTTCTATGCCCAGCTCTTCCAATCGGACCGCTGTGTAGTTCCCCAATTCCTCCCAGGCTCTGACGTCCAGTTGTGGACGATGGACGAGCAAAAGGAGCACCGCATCGTGGTCACAATGCCGGGCGACGTGCAACAGCAGCTCCAACGAGATAGGATCCGCCCAATGCAAATCCTCGAAAAGCAAAAATAAAGGGGTCTGCTGTGACCTGGACTGCAGCAGGCGAACAACCAGGTCGAAGAAACGCTCCTTACGCAGGCGGGCGTCCAGAGACCCGGTGAGCTTAGTCTCTGGCTCGGATAAACCCATCACGCCAGCGATAATGGGTAACCATTGCCCCAGTTCAGGGTCCACCCTCTCCAGCCCTGTCCGCAGCTTCTGGCGGCGTACTGAGGGGTCATCGTTGGCCTGCCAGCCGAAGAACGCGCGCAAGACCGCGATCCACGGTAAATAAGGAATGGTTGAACCGTAAGAGACACACTCCCCGCGCAGGACCTGCATTCCGACTCCGCTGGCATGGTTGATCAATTCATCTACCAGACGTGACTTGCCCACCCCGGCCTCGCCGCTGACGGTCACCACCTGCCCCCGCCCGGCCAAAACCCGACTAACGCATCCCTTAAGCTGAGCCAGTTCTGCCTTGCGTCCCACAAAGGGCCCGTGGTGTGCTGTCCGGCGGGCCAATCTTTCGTCCTGGCGTAGCCCCTGGACCACACATACGAATACAGGCTCAGGCTTGCCTTTGACCATCACCGGAGGCAGTTCCTCCCAAACGAAGTCAGGATCCAGATACCGGCGAGTGGTGGGACTGATCAGAATCTGGCCGACCTTGGCGGCAGCCATCAGGCGAGCAGCCAGATTCACTGTATCGCCCATCACCGTGTATTCTTTGCGTGTCGCCGATCCCACGTTGCCGGCAAACACCATACCGGTATGAATGCCAATGCGTTGCCGCAGTGCGAAAGTACCAGCCCCGGTGACCACCTCGCTGAAGGCACGCATGGCTTCCTGCATGTCCAACGCGGCCCGGACTGCCCGTTGTGGATCATCCTCGTGAGCACGCGGCGCGCCGAAAAGCACCATCAACTTGTCGCCCTTGTCGCAGAGATCCACTTTGTTGACCGTACCTTCGTAGCGCATGACCACTTCTTGCATGGCCTTCAGGTAGCGATCCAAGATGGCCGCCGCTTCATCGCTGCCCTCCGGCCCCAGTGCTTCCACGATTTCGCTCATGCCCAACAGATTGGCAAAAAGCACCGTGACCGGTCGGTGTTCACCTTCGATCTGTGGCTGGGTGGGATTGACCACAATCTTGGGCAACAGACCCACGGGCAGATAAGGCACCAGCCGGTCCAGAGCTCGCACTGCCTCTTCCAGCGAGGTAATCCGGGGCAAAGCCTCTGGCGGTATGAACGGCGAGACGTACACCTTTCGAATGCCCCTCAGAATACCAAAGTCACCGGAAGTAAAGATGGCCCGTTCTGGAAAGCGTCCACGGATCGCCGCGAGCGCGCCCGGTCCCAGGGCAATCTGTCCTTGTCCGGCCATCCCCTCTGCCCGCGCCGTGTCATTCACTACCCGCCCGGTGACCACGTACTCGCGGCCAGTGGGACCCTGCTCCGTAAACCACAGACGACCTACACTGGCTGCCAAGAAGCACCCGCTATTGATCCCCACATGCACTCGCAGCGGGAATACACCGCGTGATGTTTCGGTATGGACAAAAGGTTTCATAGCTGTCAACGCCTGTTGCGCAGCACGCACAGCGATGAGAGAGTGATCATCACCGGTGAACAGGATCAGCAACGCATCTCCACCAAAGGTCAACAGATCGCCACCCCAGGCGTCCACCACTTCCAGCATTGTGCTAAAGATGGCATTGACAATGCCGGTTAGCTCCTCCGTTCCCTCTTTGTTAATCGGCCGTACCCCTGCATCGGTCACGTCGTTGGGGAAACTCAGAGCATTGGCCATAGCCGTGAACCCGCTGATGTCGGCAAAAAGCAGCGTGCCCTCGATCATCTGCCCCTGCTCAATACCCTCACCGGGTTGAAACAGCAAGCGACGGACGAGACGACGGGGCAGGTAAGTCTTGACGATTTCCAACACCGATCCCAGATGGGCAGCCACGGCAACCTGGTTTTCTGGCGTAGGAGGGAGATCAGGAGGCAGATACGGGGGCAGATACTGCGCCCAGGCGGCGCGCAGCACAGACGGCCAGCCGCCCACTTCGGCATCTTCGGATGCAGCAGGGTATGGCCAAGACGGCTTGGTTTCACATCGCGGACCGGCAGACATGGACTCGTCCTCGCGCCGACAAGGCGCTCATAAACCACTCGGGCCGGAACATTGTACCTCACGAACTACTTAACTATTGTACCACACAACAAGTGATTGCTCAAGTTAGTACTACAACCGGGTGTATTGCACTTTGGGGGCGAGTTGCTGCTGCGCCCTGGCCTCGGAGACCTCCCATCCCCCCAGAATATGGTAGGCGCGGTTTCTTACCGCGTAACCCCGGTCACGACAGTGGGCCTTCGTAGTGCTGGGGGCCGTCAGCCGCGCTATGGAAAGCACGGCTACCCCAACTTCGCTCAGGGCGCAGCCCTTCGGCGGGCTCAGGACGCAGCAGCGGTCGGCCGCTACAGGACAAACCTGCCCCGAAACTGAAACGCACCCACAAAACGGGAGTAGGTTTCGATCCCGTTTTTGCTTATCTGGAAATCTATGCTATACTAAAATTGAAAGTAACTGTCTAACTAAGCTTCGCCTCAAACCGACGAGTTGCCCACCGCAGAGCACCCTTCGACTGCGCTCAGGGCAGACGTAGAGGGCGCAGAGATTTCTTTACTCTCTGCGTGCTCGGCGGCCTCGGCGGTGAAATCTTGCTCCGTTTGTTAAGAATTTGCACCGTCAAGGATTTCAGCCATCTACCCAAAGGGGAGGTTTCCGTCATTGCGAGGGCACGAAGTGCCCGAAGCAATCTATCTGTTGACTGCTAGGGGATTGCTTCGCCGCCCCTTCGCTGCGCTCAGGGCAGGCTCTGACGGGCGGCTCGCAATGACCCCTGAATAGCTCGACAATGTTAGATTAACATAAATGGCAACAAGATGAACCTCACCTCATCCCCCAACCCCCTTCCCCTCTCCGCTGCGGAGAGGGGAAGGGGGCCAGGGGGTAGGGGAGAGGTCAAATTTAACATTGTCGAGATAGTTACAATTGAAATAAGGCACTTTCCTCCGACCGGCCCAGAGGCACAGTCGAAAGATCGTGCCCAACAATTTTTGGGGTAGACCTAAAGATACCACCGGTAACGCCACTTTCCCGGAAGCCGGTTGCCATTTCGGGCGTCTATGCAAAACATTTTTAAGGAGATGATCAATGGCTGTCTGTGATATTTGCAACGCTCCCGGCATGGGTACAATGATGAGCTCCGAGCAAATGCGCGAAGCCGTATTCGCCAAAGGATTCGATCCTTTCAAGCTCGGCCTGGTCCCTGATATGGGAGCACTGTTAGGACTCGGCGCCGGCGAGTCCTACAAGCACTGGAAAAACACCATTGTGGCCCAGGACACCTCGGACTGGAACATCTGTGCGCAATGCATGGCCGTTCTCCAGCCATACCTGAAAGGGGCTCCGAAACCAACGGGGGTTATGCACGCCACCGTTTCATCGGACCCCACAGTGAGCGCAAGAGCAGGAGCTGCGGCTGAGCAGAAATACAAATCTACCGAAAAGCCCCAAGCGCCGGCGAAAAAGAAGTGGTGGCAATTCTGGAAATAGCGCCCCACGGGGGCGGCTATCCTTTACTGCTTGCGCTCACATGCTTACCTGCGTAAAGACCGACGCCCGAAAATGGTATCAACAGGGAGCTTATGCTAAAACCGTTGGCCTTGCAGTCCAGGCAGCCGCCTCAATCGCGGACGGTGGAGCGAATGACTGCCCCACCGTCCACGACGCCCTCAATACACCAGTGATGGTTTCTATCTCTCCGCCTGCAAGCCTGATTGAACAACTGGTAACAGCACTGTCCCTCTCCGGTAACCATGTCCGGCATACACGTCAACTACAATGACATTGTCCCCACCTACAATCAACGGTATGAGGCCAACGCGCTGCCCGGCGTAGCTGCCGCTTTGCTGTTTCTGGTCCAAAATTGCAATGCCAACCAGGTCCTTGAGGCGGGCTGCGGAACCGGCCATTGGCTGACTGTACTGCAATCCATCACCCCAAGGATCTATGGCCTGGACCTTTCCTTAGGTATGTTGCAACAGGTCTGCCGGCGGGAACGACGGTTCCACCTCACGTGCGGCGATGCCAGCCAACTCACCTTCCCCACCTCCTCTTTTGACCTGGTCTTTTGCGTCAACGCCCTCCACCATTTCGCCCACCCGCCCCTCTTTATCTCCGAAACACAACGGGTGTTGAAGCCCGGCGGTGTGTTGGCCATTATCGGCATGGATCCGCACAGTAACCAGGATCGGTGGTATCTCTACGATTATTTCGATGGCACACACGCCACTGACCTGGCCCGCTTTCCTTCCGGGAGAACGATTTTGGACTGGATGAGCGCCGCCGGTTTCACCGGAATGGAACGGCGCGTGGTAGAGCGAATCTTCCAACCCCTGATCGGGTGGGAAGTGCTGGATAGCCCTTTCTTGCAGAAGCGTGGCACTTCCCAATTGGCCCTATTGACCGACGAGGCCTACGCCGCCGGCCTGGAGCGGATCAAGACAGAGTTGAGCAAAGCGGAAGCGTGCGGGGAGATTCTGGTCTTCCCGGTGGACATCTCCCTCATCATGATCACCGGACGGAGGAATCAAAGTGAATGAGAATCCCAGGATCCCACATCCGTATCAGCAAGCCTTTCCACCCTTGTTGGGCCTGATGGTCCTCTGTTTCATCATGACTCTCGGCAGCAGCATCATGGTCAGGCTTGGCGCCTGGGAGACCCCGATCATGCCCATCCTTTCTGGCTCATTTGGTCTATTGCTTGGCCTGATCCTGCTCATCATCTGGGCGCTGGGCTGGTCACAAATCAAGAAAATCGAGGATTTTCTCGCCAGCAACCGCCCACTGATCCGCTGGACCTATACCCCGGAGGAATGGGAAGAGTTGAAAAAGGCCAAATGGGAGGAGGAAAAGGGGGACTGGAAAATCCAACTGGGGTGTTTGACTTTTCTCTTCGGCCTGGCGGGCCTGCTCGCCGGTCTGTTGATTGCAGCGAGTGAATCATCGTTCGATCCGTACACCTCTATCGGTGAGTTGATTCTCGGCGGATTAAGCGGGGCAGCAATTGGGGCAGGCGCCGGCGGAGCCATTGGCCTGGCAGTAGCCGGGGGCAACTATCTGGCTGCCCGCAAAGCGTACCACCAGCCAACACCGGGCCAGGTGGCCCTGTCCCCAACGGAGATTTACGCTAACGACCAATACTTCAAGGCGAATGGCGGCACGATTGAAAGCGTCGAATTCCAGCCGGAAACCCCGGCCCAACTGACTATCGTCACCTATACCTGGTACAAAAGACCACAAGAGGAAGAATGGGATATCTTCGTCCCGCCGCGCTTGATTAAAGCGGTACAGGCCATCATTCCCCAGATCATGACCTCAGAACCGGAGTTGAATAATGACCAGGGATAATGATCCTGGGCAATGGCCCTGCAACCTACCCCCGCCCCTGATGACCTCCGAACCCGGCTCTTTCGCTCAGCGGACCATCACCGAAGGCAAGCCGCGCAACATCGAGGCCGCGCTGCGGGATAACGACTATCCGCCGAAGATTGTCTCCGCGTTGCATGCCCTGCGCCGCGAGCTGGCCTTAGAAACCATCCATCCACCTGACCCCACCGCCCCCGATGCAGATTTCTGGCATGCACAGTGGGCGCGCTACCGGGGTCGCACCTGGCTGGAGGTGCCCTGGTACTTCGCCGAGGCTTACTTCTACCGGCGGCTGTTGGAGGCAGTGGACTATTTCCGACCGGGCCCCTGGCAGGGCCATGACCCTTTTGCTGCGCAGAAAGAGAGAATGCTAAAGGAGGGAATCAGTCCCTTTGCCAGGGCGCTGGCGGCCCTGGATGGGCGGGACGAGGACGAGTTAGCCGCCGCGCTGATCCACGGCTCTTTATGGGGCAATCGCGCCGATTTGAGCAACTGGGGTATGGGCCTGGGCGGGGACACGCCAGGTCAGGCACTTTTGATTGATCACACGCCGCGCCTGATAGCTCTGCTGCGGGAGCATCACCCGGCGGTACACATCATCGGCGACAACGCCGGCCTGGAACTCCTCTTCGACCTGGCCCTGACCGACTTCCTGCTGGGTCGCGGCTGGGCGCGACAGATCACTCTGCACCTGAAAGCCGATCCCTTCTTCGTCTCCGACGCCCTGCCCCGCGATGTGCACCACACCCTGGAGTGGCTGTCTATCGAAAAGGGCGAGCCAACGGCTCACCCTGGCGATCTGTCCACACGTTTGCGGCGCGCTCTGGACGACGGGCGTCTCATTCTCAGCGCCCACCCCTTTTGGAACAGTTGCCTCACCTTCCGCGATATGCCACCGGACGTGCGGGCAGCACTGGAGCGGGCCGATTTGGTGCTGCTCAAAGGCGATGCCAACTACCGGCGCTTGCTGGGTGACTGCCACTGGCCACCCACAACACGGCTGGAAGAAGCCGCGGCTTACCTCCCGCGGCCCTTTGCCGTGCTGCGCACCATGAAAGCGGAACTCATCGTCGGGCTGGAACCGGGCCAGGCAGAAGCGTTGAGCGCGGAAGACCCCCAGTGGATGGTCAACGGACGGCGGGGCATCATCCAGGTGGTGCCGTAGGACGAGTTGCTAACTCGTCCTACAAGAAACTCTCCAGGAATTTACTGATCTCCGACTGCCAGAACACCGGCCCGTCCTTGCACACCAGCTTCTCCCCCAGATTGCAGCGACCGCACTTACCAATGCCGCAGTGCATCCGCGCCTCCAGCGTGGTCAGCATCTGTTCCGGCGAAAAACCGAGTTTGCTCAACGACTTACCCACGAAATAAATCATGATCGGTGGGCCGCAGGTGATGGCCGTGGTGTTCTCCGGCGAGGGCGCAACCTCCTCCAGAATCTGAGTGATCAGCCCCACGTTGCCCGTCCAGCCCTCAAACGGCTTGTCAATGGTCACGTGCATCTCGGTATCGGGTGCGGCGCGCCACTCGTCGTACTCGTCGGTGAAGACCAGCAAATCGGGACTGCGCGCTGCCCAGATGATGGTCAAGTGGCCGTAGTCATCACGGTGACGGAGGATGTATTGGATCACCGGGCGCAGAGGAGCCCCGCCGATGCCCCCGCCCAGGACGACGATGTTCTGCCCTTTCAGCTCCTCCAGGGGGAAGTAATTGCCCAGCGGCCCACGGATGCCCACCGTCGCCCCCAGCGGCAAGGCGTGTATGGCGCGGGTCACGTGGCCCACTTTGTTGATGGCCACCTCGATCACCGGGCCCCGCTGCGGATCAGGGATATTGGCAAAGCCAAAGGGCGCTTCGCCCACCCCCAGCACGGAGAAGAACAGAAATTGCCCCGGCCTCCACAGTGAGAACTTCTCGCGCTCTTCCGGATTAAGCTCCACCTGAAACAGGCGAATACCGGTCGCCAGGGGCCTGGTGCCCACCAGAGTACCCAGATAGGGACGCATCGGATTCACTTCACTCATGCCGGCTCCCTCCGTGCCAGGTCTTGCAACACCTCTCGAATGTCTATGTTGACGGGGCAGGCGATGACGCATCGTCCGCAGCCCACACAGCCATCGGCGGCGTAATCTATGGGAACGTAGTAGTACTTGCAGTAGAAACGGTTGCGCAGGCGCTGCTCCAGATTGGCCCGCGGATTGGCTCCCCCGGCCTGGACGCGATAATTGACCCCCTGACAGCTATCCCAGGCCCGCACGCGACGCACAATCCGCTCGCCCTGAGGAGTGACCACCGTCTCGTCGCGCACGTCGAAGCAGCGGCAGGTGGGACAGACGTAGGAGCAAATGCGGCAACTGAGGCAGCGATCGCCCACCCGCTGCCAGTACACATCGTTGAACGAGGCCAGCCACTGCTGCTGCGTGGGCAGGGCGAACTGCTCGTTGAGCTTCGGCTGCGGCAGCTCTAACCTTTCCACCTCTTGCAACCCCATCCCGGCAGCCAGTCGCTCGCCCTTCGCGGTGACGACCTGCACCGCGAACCCGCCCTCGACCTGGATCAGCAGGATGTCCACGTCATCGGCGGCGTCAGGGGCACCACCGACGCTGTTGCAAAAGCAATCCTCCCACATCTGCGGACAGGCCAACCCCACCAGCGTCGTATTCTGGCGACGCTGAGCGTAGTAGACATCGGCTGGTTCCTGGCCCAGCATCACCGCGTCCAGCACGCGCAAGCCGCGCGCGTCGCAGGGACGGATGCCGAAGAAGACCCGCGGCTGCGCCAGCTTCGTCTCGTGCAACACGGCCTTGCCGTCGGGCCCGGTCTCGATGGTGAAAAGGGTCTCGGTCTTGGGCATGAAGTGCTCGCGGGCCGAAAGAGCCGTGCGGGTGAAATCCCAGGCTATCTGCGCCGCGCCCTCCACCTCGCGATAGAAGACCTGTTGACCCTGGGCCGCCGGGTTGCGAGAACCGGGAGCCTTTTCCTGCGGACCGACCGCCGTCGGCGCGATGAGGGGCATCTCCTGCGCCAGCCGGTCCAGCCATTCGTGCAACGCTCGTGTCTCAATGAATTTCATCAATCGCCTCCTCACCCGTCAACATGGTGACCAGCGGCGTGGGTTCCTCGCTCTCGCCAGCGCGGTACCCGCCCATCATCTGCGCCACGTCTTTGGCGATCTTGCGGTTGATCAGGCTAAGCGGGATGCCCATGGGACAGACCGCCTCGCAGGCATTACACTCGGTGCAGCGGCCCGCCTGGTGAAAGGCGCGGATGATGTGGAAGAAAGCCTTCTCCGGGATGCGGTCGGCGATACCCACCCACAGCGAATCGTCTCGCTCGGCCTCGCAGACGGAGCAGAAACAGGTGGGGCAGGCCTGGCGACAGGCGTAGCAACGGATACAGCGGTCCAGTTCGCCCAGCCAGTAGGCCAGTCGCTCTTCCAAAGGCAAGGCCTCGATTTGCTGCACGTCCTCGTAAGCATCGCGCACCGCCAGCACTTCCGGCGGCTCGCCGCACAGCGCATCGTAGAGCAGTGGCACCCGTTGGTCGCAGCGCGTGCAGCGCAGTTCGGGCGTGCCGTCGGCGTTCTGCATGCCGTGGCAGGCCACGCCGATGATGTACACCTTGTCCCGCTGTACCTGGTGCTCGTTGAGCAACACCCGCAGCGAGCGAGCATCACACGGCTTGACCACCACCGCCGTGGTGGGCACCTCCTCGCCCTTCTTGCGGGGCTTGTTGCGCCGCGTCAGGTAAGTGACCAGGTTCTGGTCACACCGCCCGTCGAAGATGAGCCGCTCCACCTCACCGGGTTCGTAGACGAACGCCGGACGCACACGGCCTGTAGGCCCCACTTCGTAGCCGATAACGCATTTAACAGCGCCTTTCTCCAGCAATTCCCGCGCCAGAGCGCGAATATCTTCAATCAAAACACACCTCCCTTAACGCCTTATCGTAGGGGCAGGCCTTGCGCCTGCCCCAGGGCCTTGCGCCTGCCCCAGGGCCTTGCGCCTGCCCCAGGGCCTTGCGCCTGCCCC
>JANLFX010000002.1:0-30971 GCA_024653325.1 Anaerolineae bacterium | reverse complement strand
AAGGCCTTGCGCCTGCCCCAGGCGACCGCGAGGGTCGCCCCCTACCCGGTGTCCAGGTCCTCGCGCAGCGGCAGAGAAAGCGGTCCCAGAGCGCGCACCGCTTCCACGAACTCGGTGGTGATCTTGGCAAAGTGGCCCGCCTCGGCCCCCGACACCCAATCCAGCCGCAGGCGATCCGGCTCGATGCCCATGTAGGTCATCAGTCGGCGCAGCAGCGGGATACGCTTCACCGTGCGATGGTTACCGCTACCGTAGTGGCAATCGCCGATGTGACAGCCCAAAACGAGCACGCCGTCGGCACCAGACAGCAGGGCCTTGAGCACCATCTCCGCCGAGACCCGCCCGGAGCACATCACCCGCACGGGCAGGATATTGGGCGGCAACTCCAGGCGGGACACACCGGCGGTGTCCGCGCCAGCGTAGGAACACCAGTTACACAGAAAAGCGACAATTCTCGGTTCGAATCCGTCTCCACTCATTGCAGCACCCCCACAATTTGGGCCACGAGCTGATCGTCGGTGAAGTGCAGCGGCACGATAGCGTCCGAAGGACAGGCAGCGGCGCAGGTGCCACATCCTTTGCACAGCGCGGCGTTGACCTCGGCCTTGCCATCGCCGTTCAGGCTGATGGCGTTGTACGGACAGGCCAACACACACTTGCCGCACCCCGTGCAGAAGCGGGTGAGCACATGGGAAACCGTGGGCGAAATGGTGACCACGCCCTTGCTCATCAGAGCCAGAGCCTGAGCAGCCGCAGCGCTGGCATGGGCCACCGTATCGGGCACGTCGCGGGGCCCCTGGCAGGTTCCGGCCAGAAACACCCCCTCGGTGTTGGTCTCCACCGGGCGCAGCTTGGGGTGGGCCTCGGCGAAGAAACCGTCTGCGGTGCGGCCCAGACCAAAGAGCCGGGCCACCTGATCGGCATCGGGGCGGGCCTCCATGCCCGTGCCCAGGATGACCATGTCCACCGTGGCCGAGACCGGGCGGCCCAGGTTCGTGTCCTCGGCGCGCACCACCAGCTTGCCGTCCTCGCGCACCCGCACCTCGGTGCCCCGCCCGCGGACGAAGATCACCCCGTCCTCCTGCACCCGCTCGTAGAACTCCTCGTAGCCCTTGCCGAAGGTGCGCATGTCCATGTAGAACTCGTACACCTCGGCTCCGGTCATCTCGCGCACCAGGTGAGCATGTTTCAGAGCATACATGCAACACACGCGCGAGCAGTGGCGATTGGCGTTCACATCGCGGCTGCCCACGCAGTGGATGATGGCCACCCGTTCCGGCACCTTGCCCTCAGCAGTGAGAATCTCCCCACCGGTGGGACCGCCGGCGCTGGTCAGCCGCTCGAACTCCATACCGGTGAGGATGTTGGGCGACCGCCCGTAACTGTACTGGGGCAATCGCGTCGGGTCGAAGTCGGCGAAGCCCGTGGCGACGATGATGGTACCCACCTCCAAATCCACGAACTCCTCGCGCATGTTGTGATCAATAGCCTTGGCCTCGCACAGTTTCACGCACTCCTGGCACTCCGAGCAAACGGCACAGGAAAGGCAGCGCGCCGCTTCCGCCCGTGCCTCCTCCTCCGTGAAGCCCAGTTCCACCTCTTTGAAAGTGGATTTCCGCTCGGCCATAGGCAGCGCGGCCATCTCCCGGCGCGCCGCTTTTTCTATACCGGCCGGTATCTCCACCTGGATGTCCGCCGCTTTGGGCCACTCAAAGACGCGCCCCTGTCGCAGGTCCAGGCCACGCAGGTAGCGATGAATGGACTCGGCAGCCCGCTTGCCGGCGGCCACGGCCCACACCGCCGAGGCCGGCCCGGTGACCGCGTCCCCGCCGGCGAACACGCCCTCTACCGGCGTGGCCATGGTGTCCGGGTCGGCGGTCAACGTGCCCCAACCGGTGGCCTCCACCCCGGCCAGCGGGGCCAGGTCCGGCTGCTGACCGATGGAGACGATGACCGTGTCCACCTCAAGAGTGAACTCTGAGCTGGGGACGGGCACCGGCCGTCGCCGCCCGCTCTCGTCCGGCGCGCCCAGCTCCATGCGGATGCACTCCATGGCCGTCATCCGGCCATTCTCACCCAGGATCCTCACCGGGGTGGCCAGGAAGTGGAAGGCGATGCCCTCTTCCTCGGCGGCGTCCACCTCGGCGGGGATGGCAGGCATCTCCGCCCGCGAGCGACGATAAACGATGGTCACCTGGCTGCCCAGGCGCAGCGCGCTGCGGGCCGCGTCAATGGCCGCGTTGCCGCCCCCGATGACCGCCACCCGCTTCCCGATTTTCACCTCCTGGCCCAGGTTCAGGGCGCGCAGGAAGTCGGTGGAGTGGAGGACGCCCGGCAGGTCCTCGCCGGGAACGTTGAGCTGGCGGCTGCGATGCGCGCCCACGGCCAGGAAAACGGCGTCATAGTCCCGGCGCAGGTCCTCCAGCGTGGGGCCGCCATCGCGCCCGATGGGCGTGTTGAGCTTTATCTCCACGCCCAGGGCTTTGATGTAATCAATCTCCTGCTGCAACACATCCTTGGGCAGACGATAGGCGGGGATGCCCACGGCCAGCATTCCGCCGGCCACGGGCAGCGCCTCGTACACCGTCACCCCGTAGCCCATGCGCACCAGATCATAGGCCGCCGAAAGGCCAGCCGGCCCCGTGCCCACGATGGCCACTTTCTCGCCGTAAACCCGCTCCACGGGCGCTGGCGGGGGAGCCGTCGGTGCAGCAACGTCATAAGCGAAGCGCTTCAGCGCAC
This sequence comes from Anaerolineae bacterium, assembly GCA_024653325.1. Classification (GTDB taxonomy): domain Bacteria; phylum Chloroflexota; class Anaerolineae; order JACIWR01; family JACIWR01; genus JACIWR01. The sequence goes on along the minus strand of JANLFX010000002.1, from coordinate 28,229 downwards.
AGATGGCCAGCGGCGCTTCTACGTCCTTGCGCTTGCACTCCAGCTCACAGGGGTGGTGACAAACGCGCCCCAAGGTGCCGACAAAGGCCGTGGTCTCCCGAATCAGAGCCAGAGCCTTGTCGTACTTGCCCTGACCGATGAGAGCGATATACCCCTGGACGGGGATGTGGGCCGGGCAGGTGGACTTACAGGGCGAGGGCCGTTTGTCAATGACAAAGGCAGGAGGTATAGCCTGGGCGAAGGGGCGGTAGATCGCCTTGCGCTTGGTCAGCCCCACCTCGAACTCGCTATCCACCTCGACGGGGCATTCTTTGACGCACTCACCGCAGCCGGTGCACTTCGTCAGGTCTATGTAGCGGGGCTTCTTCTTGACCCGCACCTGGAAATTGCCCACGTACCCCTGGACATCCACCACTGCGCTGTAGCTCAGCAGTTCAATGTTGGGATGCCGACCGGCATCCATCATCTTGGGCCCCAGAATTCAGGTGCTACAGTCCAGGGTGGGGAAAGTTTTGTTCAACTGGGCCATGTGCCCGCCGATGGAGGGCTCCTTCTCCACCAGATAGACTTTATAACCGGCGTCGGCGATGGTCAGCGCGGCCTGAATACCGGCGATACCGCCGCCGACCACCAAAGCCTTGTCTATCACCTTCTCGGTGCGGGGGAACAACGGCTCCTGCCAGCGCACCCGGTCCACGGCGGATTTCACCAGGTGTTTCGCCTTCTCCGTGGCCTGGCTCTTGTCCCTGGTGACCCAGGAGACGTGCTCGCGGATGTTGGCCATGGAGAAGTAGTAGGGATTGATCCCCGCCGCATCCAGCACCCTTTGGAAGGTGACCTCGTGCATGCGCGGTGTGCAAGAGGCGACCACCACCCGGTTCACGTCCAACTCCCGAATATCGTGCTTGATCTGCTCCTGGCCCGGTTCGGAACAGGTGTATTTGTAATCGCGGGCCACGACCACGTTGGGCAACCGGCTGGCGAACTGCACTACTTCGGCCACATCCACCGTAGCAGCGATGTTGATACCGCACTGGCAGATGTAGACACCGATTCGTATCTCCTCACTCATACGTTTACCCCTCCGCTCTTTTCGCGCTTTGCGTTTCACGCTTCGCGTTTCACGTTTCACGCCCAGCGCTTAACCGCCTCCCAACTTATCCAACACTGGCCGGGGAGAAGTCATGTTGCGCTCCAGCTTCAACGACGCCCGTGGCAAATCGAAGGCCAATCCCAGAAGCTGGGTCAGGTACAAAACCGGGATGTGCAAATCCTCGCCCATGTGTTTGGAGACGTCATCCTGATAGGCTTCCAGGTTCAACTGGCACATGGGGCAGACGGTGGCGATGCAATCAGCGCCTTTCGCCGCCCGCAGCAGATTACCTACCAGCTCCAGGGCGACCTCTTTCTTGGTAGTCATCAGGGCACTGGAACAGCATTTGGCTTTCATGTCGTAGGGGAAGACGTCAGCCCCTGCCGCGGCCAACACCTCGTCCATGCTCATGGGATAATCATCGTCATCGAAGGGGCTATAGGGACGCACCGTCTGGCAACCGTAATAAGGCGCGACGCTCAACCTCGCCAGGCTCTTCTTCACCCTGGCGGCGATGGCCTCCGGCCCAAAGTCATTGGCCAGAACGTCCAGCAGATGTCGTACTCGAATCCTGCCCGCATAAGCGAGGTTTTCAACGCTCAAAGCGGCGTTGATCTTATCCAGCAATCGCGGGTCCTCTCTCACAGACTCGGCCACCTTGCGATGATTGGTGTAGCAGGCGCTGCACCCCACCAGAAAATCTCCGGTTCCATCCATGCCCTCGGCCAGGGCCAGATTACGGGCCGGCAACACCAGCGAGAGCAAGAAGCTGAGCGTCTCCGCAGCGCTGGCCCCGCAGCAGGTCCAATCTTCCACCTCGACCACTTCCGCCCCCAAGGCCTGCAACACAGCTCGCGCAGAGACGTCATACTCCAAAGCGGAACTACTCATGGAACAGCCCGGATAGTATAAATACCTCATGGCTTGGCCTCCAATTCCGCGACCCTACGGAAGAGCGCATCCAGTCGTCCTGTCCCACCCATGCCCACCAGCCGGGGAGCCATGCGCAATCCTTCTCCCACGGTCACCTTGCCGTGGGTCAGCATGGCCAGTCCCAGGGGCGTGTAGCCGATCATAGCCAGGGGGTTAGTAGACAGGAAATAGCGCACCATCATCTCCAACTCATCCACCCGGCCATAGCGCCGCACCACATCCATGAAAGCGCGGTAGAAGTTGCTGCTCTCTTTGTAGCGACGAATACCTCTGGCAATAGCCATCCGTTTCAGAGCGCCGATGGTCTCCGTCAAGGGAATGCCCCGGGGACAGCGCACGGTGCAGGCATAGCAGGTGCTACACAGCCAGAAGGTCTTGCTGTTAAGCACCTCGTCTCGAAGACCTAACTGCACCATGCGCCAAATCTGGCGCGGGGTGTAATCCATGGCGTAGGCGCTGGCACAAGAGGCTGTGCATGTGCCGCATTGAATGCACGCCCGCAGTTTCTCGTCGGGGGCAATGACCTCCAGAAATGAGCGGTCTCGCGTGGGGGCGGTTAAATCGAGAATCTCCTGAGTCATCATCGTCTCCTTAACTTTACTTCACCGACTACGAATTGAGGTCAGGGGCAGAGCCAGAGTCTCATCCAGAATGAAGAAGGAATTGGGGGAGACATGGAGGAGCGCTGGGCAAACAGCCGGTCACATAACAAATAGCAGGATACGGACAGGCGCAGCAAGCCAGGTGGCCCAAGCACGTGCCTGTATCCTGCTCATGATTCTGGATAGCCAGTATGCAAAGCATTGATCCTCTCCTGAGTAGGTTCAGATTATATCACGAGATTTGACGATGTCAAATCACTCTATATTTTTCTTATTCTCAGTCGTTACATGCGCCCAGCTTTAATACGAATTCAGGAATTCTATTGGATAAATATTGATATTTTTCGTCTTTTATGGTATAATATAGCACGAAATCAAGAACAGGAGCTGGCTGGATAATGCCTTACCAGATCGATATGTTGGACCAACAAATTATCCGCGCCCTGCAGCGCAACGGACGCATGTCCAACGTGGACATCGCTCGCGAGCTTGGGGTCACCGAAGCCACCATCCGCAAGCGACTTGACCGTTTGCTCGGCGAGGGTATCATCCACATCACTGTCTGCCCCGACCTAGCCCGCGTGGGGCTGGGCACCAGTGCACTGATCGCCCTTCAGGTAGACCTGGCTCGCGTTGGGCAAATAGCCGAGCAACTGGCCAACCTGCCCCAGGTGCGTTCTGTAAATTATACCACCGGCGAATACGACCTGGTCCTCGAAGCCGTTTTCCCCTCCAACCAAGAACTGCTCCATTTCTTGACCGGTGATCTGGCCGTCATCTCTGGCATCCGCAAGACGTCCACCTTTCACATCCTGAAACGGATCAAGGATGGGCATCAATGGGTATTGCCCACCCCACCGCCGCCCAGCATCCTGGTCGTTGATGATGATCCCGATTTTGTCGAAGCCACGCGCATCGTGCTGGAAGCGGAAGGCTTCGAGGTCGTAGCTGCTGCCAACGGCGATGAAGCCCTGGCCGCCCTGCAACGCGGCAAACCCTCGCTGGTGATCATGGACATCATGATGAAAGGCGTCCTCGATGGCCTGCACGCGAGCTGGCAGATTCAGGCTGATCCCGAGTTACGAAACCTCCCCATCCTGATGGTTTCTTCTATCACCAGTTCCGGCTATGCCGAGATGTTTCCCACCGACGAGAGCATCCCAGCCGACAACTTCCTGTCCAAACCTGTCCCCCCAGACCGGCTGGTGCAAGAAATCAAACGCCTTCTGGAGAAATCGGCCAGATGAGCATGGACAGCCACGCCCATGCTCACCAATCAGAGCAGGTCACACATCTGCTCACAGTGATCAAGGAGACGAAAAATGGCCCCCAAAATCATGGTAGTAGACGATGATCCAGACTTTGTGGAGATCACCCGGACGATTCTGCTCCAAAAAGGTTACGGGGTGGTTACTGCCGCCAGTGGCGACGAGGCCCTGGCCAAAGTGCGCACCGACAAGCCTGATCTGATTCTCCTGGACATCATGATGGACACCATTCTGGATGGCGTCAACGTCAGCCAGGAACTCCGAGAGGATCCCGAATTGCGTCAGATTCCGCTGATCATGGTGTCGTCCATTACCAGCACCGAACACGCGGAGATGTTCCCCACCGATGAATATCTCCACGTGGACGGCTGGCTCTCCAAGCCGGTCCAGCCCGACGATTTGTTGAAAGCTGTGACCCGCTTCGTCGGCTAAAGCATCATCCTCATCGCCGGCGTGCACTCTTGTTTGGAGCAAGGAGACCTGTGGTGGCCAAAATCATGGTCGTAGACGATGATCCCGACTTTGTGGACATCATGCGCACCATCCTGACAGCCAACGGCTACGAGGTGACAACCGCCGCCGATGGGAAACAAGCTCTGCACATGATGCGTCAGAGCAAACCAAACCTGGTCCTGCTGGATGTAATGATGAGCTATGTGCTGGACGGCCTGGACGTGAGCCAGGAGATGGCCAACGACCCGGAATTGAAACACATCCCGATCATCATGGTCTCATCTTTGACCGGCACTCAACACGCTGAGATGTTCCCTACAGACATGTATGTCTCTGTGGGCCACTGGCTCAGCAAACCTGTCCAGCCAGCGGAGCTACTGGAAAAGATCTCCGACTTGTTGAACCAGCGCGGGGGATAGTCGAATGTCAAAAACCGGCAAAATACTCGTCATTGATGATGATCCTGACTTCCTGGAATTCGTCCGCATCATCCTGGAAGCGGGAGGATACAGCGTTTCCTGTGCGCACAATGCCGATCAGGGCCTCTCGCTTATGCGCACAGAACATCCCGACTTGGTTTTGCTTGACATACTGATGTCGTACACCATGGAGGGCCTGGACGTTACGCGCGCGATGCGCGAGGACGCGGAGCTGAAGCATATACCGCTGATCGTTATCTCTGCGGTCTTCACGGGTGCCAATGCCCTTCAGGCCGAAGAATCGCCGCCCGTCGTGGCTTTCATGACCAAACCCGTCGAACCCAATGAACTGCTCAAACTTGTGTCTGAGACTATTTCACCTTCTGAGAATTTGTAGGACAAGCTTAAGTTTGTTCTACAAGGAGGAACTCTGATGACCAGGATTCTAATCGTGGATGATGATCCCGATTTCGTCGAAATCGCGCGCTTGATCCTGCAATCCAATGGCTACGAGACCGCCTCCGCCAGCAACGGAGCTCAGGCCCTGACCAACATGCATCAGGAGCGTCCGGACCTGGTTTTGCTGGACGTGATGATGTCCACCGTCCTCGATGGCGTCAATGTCACTCATGAGATGCAAGCCGATCCCAATCTCAAAAACATTCCGGTGATCATGGTCTCGTCCATCATCAACAGTCCCCACGCCGAGATGTTCCCGACCGACGAATACATCCCCATGGACGCCTGGATCACCAAGCCGATTGATCCACAAGACCTGCTCCAAAAAGTAGACCAGCTACTCAATAAAAGGCGGGCAGGGCAATGCATTTGATCTGAATACTGGTTGCTGGTGGCTGGTTAGCGTTCGGCAACCGGTGTCGCATAATAAAGCTTATTTTACGTCAAGGAGGGAAAAATGCCGGAGAAGCCAAGTCGCTTCAGAGATCCAACCAAACAGTCCATGCTGCTCACCGCGCTCTACATCGCCCAGGAGCAGTACGGCTATTTGAGCGAAGAGGCCATGGAACGAACCGCTGCCCGCCTGGGGCTCACGCTCAAAGACGTATACTCCACGGCCAGTTTCTACACTATGTTCCGCACGCAGCCGTTGGGCAAGTACGTGATTCAGGTCTGCGAGGGATTATCGTGTTTTCTGGTCGGCGGAGCCGAACGCCTGGTGGATTACATTTCACGTAAGTTGAACATCCAACCGGGACAGACTACCCCTGATGGCTTGTTCACCTTGCAGACCGTGCAGTGTCTGGCCTCGTGTGGCACTTCACCAACCTTGAAGGTCAATGACGAGCTCTACGAGGACATGACACCAGACAAGGTTGATCGCCTGCTCGATCAACTGGCGGGGAGGTAGAGAAATGCCTTTCGAAAGAATTCTTTTGCGCAACGTAGATGTACCTAACTCAGAGAAGATCGGCACTTACCTGGAGCGTGGGGGCTACCAGGCCCTGCGCAAGGCTCTCCAGGAATACACCCCCGATGAGCTCATCGAGATAGTCAAAGCTTCAAAACTGCGTGGACGCGGCGGGGCGGGTTTTCCTGCCGGTCTCAAATGGGGGTTCATGCCCAAAGGCGACGTGACTAAATACGTGTGCGTGAACACTGACGAGGGGGAGCCGGGCACCTTCAAAGACCGTCTGCTGGTGGAACGCGATCCGCACCAGGTGATCGAGGGAACCATCATCGCCTCCTACGCCGTCGGGGCTCATCGCGCTTTCGTCTACATCCGGGGCGAGTTCTTCATGGGAGTCAAACGCTGGATCAAAGCCATCGCCGACGCTTATGACCACGGCTTCCTGGGCAAAAACATTCTGGGCAGCGGGTTCGACCTGGACCTATCGGTGCATCGGGGCGCAGGGGCCTACATCTGCGGCGAGGAAACAGCCATGCTGAACAGCCTGGAAGGGAAGCGCGGTGAACCCCGGCTCAAACCCCCCTTCCCGGCCCAGGTCGGTCTTTATGGCCAGCCCACCCTGGTACACAACGTGGAAACCTTGGCCAACGTACCCCACATCGTCCTGCGTGGACCGGAATGGTACGCCTCCATCGGTACCGAGCAGAGCACTGGCCCTAAGATTTTCTGCATCAGCGGGCATGTCAAGCGGCGTGGCAACTACGAATTGCCCTTGGGCACTCCCCTACGCAAGATTATCTTCGAACACGCTGGTGGTATGCGCGATGATAGACCCCTGAAGGCGGTCATCCCAGGCGGGGCCTCAACGCCGGTACTCACTCCCGAATACCTAGACATCACAATGGACTTCGAATCCCTGGCCAAGGCCGGCTCCATGCTGGGCACGGGAGCCATCATTGTCCTGGACGAAAGCACGTGCATGGTGGACGTGGCCCGGCGGCTGACCAAATTCTTCGCCCACGAATCCTGCGGACGATGCACCCCCTGTCGCGTCGGCACGCAGAGGATGCTGGAGATTCTGAACCGCATTGAATATGGTCAGGGACAGGAAGGGGATATTGATCTGCTGCTCTCCCTGTGCGAGGGCATTGCTGGTCGCACCTTCTGCCCCATGGGCGATGCGGCCGTTAACCCCACCCTTAGCACCATCAAGCATTTCCGTGACGAGTACGAGTATCACATCAAACACAAACGCTGCCCGGCAGCATAAACTGTCCTCAGGGCCTACCTCGCAGCCAAGTTGCTTTTCGGTAGAGCTAAATTTACATGCAAGGAGATTGGAACATGCCCAAGATTCTAGTTGTTGATGACGACCCCGATTTTGTGGAGTCAACCCGTCTGATGCTCGAGCCTCACGGTTATGAGGTAATCAGCGCGGCTAATGGGGACGAAGGGCTGCTGAAAGTGGAGAAAGAAAAGCCCGACCTGGTTATTCTGGACGTAATCATGAGCACCGTGCTCGATGGACTCTCCATGAGCCAGCAGATGCGCGATGTCCCAGAATACAAAAAAGTGCCCATCCTGATGGTGACCTCCATCGCTAATACCGATTATGCAGCCTTGTTCCCTACCGACGAGTACATAAACATCCATGGTTTCCTGACCAAGCCCATAACCTCGGAGCAGTTGTTGAGCCACGTCAAGAAGCTGATAGGCTAGCTTCCAGTACAAAACGTAGCGGCCGACCGCTGCTGCGCCCTGAGTGGAATCGAAGGGTGTCGGCCCTATAAGCGGGCAGAGCCTGTCCTGAGCCCGTCGAAGGGCCGCCCGCCGCTACGTGTTTCGCACCGAGTACTAGGCTAACCTCCCACTTGACTATAGCCGGATTTCTGCTAAACTTTTGGATGCTGCTCCCGCTCGGCGAGGCTCTCTGCCCCCGCCGAGCGGGAGATACGGTCAGGAGACCGCGTCATAGCAGAAATTGAAATCATGTGCTTGTAGGGGAGGAACCATGACGAAAATCAAAATTGGCGGAATCATTCAAAACACTAACCTGGCTCAGGTGGGTGTATTGGGCATTCCAGACCGGCCCGGCACCGCCGCTGCTATACTGGGTGCACTGGGAAAAGCAGGGATCAATGTCCAGTTCATCGTCCAGTGCATTGACATGAACAACCGGGACCACGTGGTGTTCTGTGTCCATGAAAATGACCTGGATGCCACACTGAAAATCATGAATGAGGTCCAAACCTGTGTGGGCAGCGAATGCGTAGTCAGCCAACCCAAAGTGTGCATCGTCTCCATCTTCGGCCCCGACTTTCGAGAGCGCCCGGCTATCGCCGGGACGATGTTCGAGGCACTGGCTGCGCAGGGGATCAACATTCTGGCCATTTCCACTTCCATCTCCACTGTGTCCTGCGTGATTGACTCGGCGCGACTGGATGACGCGGTGGCCGCCTTAAAGGAGACCTTCAACCTGCCCTGATCCGAACAGGTACCGTCACCTGCATTGAAAAGAAAGGCCCGGTAATGACCGAATTGTTGATTGTGCCAGCACATCGAGAACTCAGCGAACGTGTCCACTGGCTGATTCAGTTACGCTGGTTGGCTATTATTGGCGCTCTGATCACTATCGTCATTGCCAATGCATTATTGCCCAACACCCTGCCACTGGTCCCCCTGGTGGGTGTGACTTTGACCATCGCCATCTACAACCTGTGCCTGTACTTGTATGCCAACAGATTGGACAAGTACGACTTTTCCTCCAGATACAGGCAATCTTTAATCATCGCCCACGTGCAAATCACCATGGACCTGGTGGCCCTCACTCTTCTACTCCATTTCGCCGGCGGACTGGAAAACCCTTTCTTTTTCTATTATGTATTACACATGATCACCACCAGCATCCTTCTCTCCAGAAGATCCAGCCTGGTGTACGCCGGATTGGCCACCGTGCTGTTCTGTGGAATGCTGGTTCTGGAAGCCCGAGGAATCATACCTCATTACAACCTCAAGGGCTATCGTGCACCGTCCCGGTACGCCGAGCCCATGCACATATTTTCCGTCAGTTTCGCCTTGGCTTCCACCTTCTTTTTCACCGCTTATTTCGCTTCTTCCGTTATGTCCCGCCTGCGAGCAAGGACTGAGGATCTGATAGAAGCTAATCAGGCCTGCGAGCTGCAAGTTCAGCAACTGGCCGAGCTGAACGAAAAGCTGAAAAAGGCGGAAGAAATGCGCACTCAGTTCACCCTTCTGGTCACCCACGAACTGCGGGCACCGGTGGCAGCCATACACAGCTACCTCAAGTTGATCCTGGATGGCTATGTGCCTCCGGAGAAGCAGCGAGATATTCTGGAGCGTTCGGAACGCCGGGCCAGGGAACAACTGGACCTGATCGCCGATTTGCTGGAACTGGGTCGCATCCAACAGAAAGCGGCAACAGATAAAACAGTGCCGGTACAGATAGACGAAATCCTGCGCGGTATCTGTGACATGATGCGTACCCAGGCCCAAGAAAAAGGTCTGGCGTTCAACGTCGAAATCGCCCCGAGTCTACCACCGGTCAAGGCTACCCCGGATCACATCAAGCAGGTGTGGATGAACCTGATCAGCAATGCCATCAAATACACCAAACCCGGCGGGAGCGTGACGGTCTCAGTAAGCCAGAACCCGAACTATGTGGTAGGTGAGGTGCAGGATACGGGCATAGGCATCGCGCCAGAATACCAGACAAGGATCTTCGACGAATTTTTCCGCACCGACGAGGCCAAGGCTATGGAGCGACAAGGCACCGGTTTAGGGCTCTCCATCGTCAAGCGCATCGTGGAGGTCTACGGCGGTCGGATATGGGTAGAATCGGAGGTGGGCAAAGGCTCCAAATTCACGTTCATCCTACCCAAAATCAGTTGAGTTCCCCTTTGAGCTCCTCTGAGCCTCCCTGGGTCCCCCCAAATTCTCTCTCTTACTTTGACAGGCTCACGCCACTACAGTATAATACCCTCGCTTTTTCTCTCGACCACTCACAACGAATCTCTTGCTGGAAAGGCGAAAATGGTGTGGCGTAAATTGGCCGTTGCCTTGCTACTTGTGGCTCTACTGGGTGCTCTTACCCTGCTTTTTCTCCGCCCCAAACCACTGTCCGACCTCTTGTTCCACTGGACCGGCGAAACTGATACCCTGCCCCAGGTCCGCGGCGTATTTCAACTCCTCACCAATTGGACCCGTCCCCAGCCGGTCACCGCCGACCTGGTATCCGTGGCTCACGCCGGAGTCAATCCCTTTGGCATCAACACTTTCCTGGAGCAGGAGGTGGAACCCGCCAAGCGCGAACGACAGGTCCAGCTCATCAGCGAGGCCGGCTTTCGCTGGATTCGCCAGGCCTTTCCTTGGGAGGACATTGAGATCCACGGCAAGGGCGACTTCGAGGACCGGCGCTGGCAGCCATACCATTCGGCCTGGGACAAGTACGACCACATCGTGGACCTGGCTGGGCAGTACGATTTGCAGATCATCGCCCTGCTCAAAGGCTCACCGCTGTGGGCGCGCACCGACCAGGAAACCCGCTGGACGGACGCGCCCCCGGCGGATTACGAGGACTTCGGTGACTACGTGTACGCCGTCGTCAGCCGCTACCGGGGACGCATTCACTACTACCAACTCTGGAACGAGCCCAACCTGGGCGATGAATGGGGCGGCGTGGCCAACGCCGAGGAGTATGTGCGTCTGCTGCGCATCGGCTACCAGCGGGCCAAAGAGGCCGATCCTGATTGTGTGATTCTCAGCGGAGCGTTGGCGGCGACCATCGAACTCGACCCCCACTCCCCCTATGGCATCAACGATTTCATCTTCCTGCAACAGATGTACAACGCCGGCGCCGCCGACTCCTTCGACATCCTCAGCATCCAAGGCTATGGGCTGTGGTCCGCCGCTTACGACCGGCGCATGCGCCCCCGCGTGCTCAACTTCTCCCGACCGCTTTACGTGCGCGAGATCATGGTGCGCAACGGTGACGCGGCCAAACCCATCTGGATTTCGGAGATGAACTGGAGCGCCGTTCCCGCCGACTTCCCGGACAAGCGCTACGGCTACGTTACCCCCGAACAGCAGGCCCGCAACGTGGTGGAAGCCTATCAGCGCGCGCAGGCCGAGTGGCCCTGGGTGGGCGTGGTCAACTACTGGTTCTTCAAAAGAGCCACCGACGCCGAGAAAAACCAGGCCTGGTACTACTTCCGCATGGCCGAGCCCGACTTCACCCTGATGCCGGTGTATTACGCGGTGAAAGAATATGCCAACCAGCCGCCGGTCATGTACCCCGGATACCACCAGGAGGATCACTGGGCCATTGAGTACGAGGGCCACTGGGAAACGCGAGAGGACTCGGCAGCGGTGCTGGGCAGCTATCGTCTGGGACAGGATGGGACGGACACGCTGAGTTTCACCTTCCACGGCACCGACCTGTGGCTACAGGTCGGGCCGGGCGTGGGCCAGGGCACGCTGCTGGTCACCCTGGACGGACGTCCCCCGCAGGAGCGTCGCTGGCGGGCGGGTGAGCGGGTAGAACTGGCCCGTCGCCTGGGCGATGGTCCCCACCAGGTGATGATACGCACCGCCGAGGGACAACTCTCCGTGGACGGCTTCATCGTGCGCCGGGAGCCGTACTGGTGGTTTAAGTGGACCGTAGGACTGGCGGTGGTGGGCCTGGCGGGCTGGCTTATCCGCCGTGGCTAAGAGAGTACCCAGAAACTCACCACAAAGACACAAACTGGAGTCTGGCGAAATGCAGGGTTCGTAGTAGCGGCTTCAGCCGCTTTTCGCTCTCTTGGACGGCTGAAGCCGTCACTACGGCAAAAACGCCAATGTCCAAACACAAAGTAAACGGAAGCGTATCTTTATGAAATTAGACCTCTACCAAGACGTAACTGGCTTCGCGACGCTGGCCGGGGAATGGAATACCCTGCTCCACCGCAGCGACTCAGACACCGTCTTCCTGACCCACGAGTGGCAGAGCACCTGGTGGCGTTTTTTCGCCTCCGGCCGGGAACTGCTCCTCCTGGCCCTGCGCCAGGATGACCAACTGGTTGGCATTGCGCCCTTCTACCGTCAGCGCCTGGCCGACGGACAAACCGTGATTCAACTGATTGGTGGCACGGAAATCAGCGATTATCTGGACATCATCGCCCTGCCAGACTACAGGGACCATATCTATCAGACCATCTTCGAGTTTCTGACCGCCGAGATGACGGATTGGGACAAGATAGATTTACACTGCATCCCAGCGGCAACACCTTACGAACCCTTGCGCGAAGCAGCCCAGAAACGGGGATTGGCCGTTCAACGCCACGTGGAGGATGTCTGCCCGGTGATCCCCCTACCCGCCACCTGGGACGACTACCTGGTCATGCTGGATAAGAAGCAACGTCATGAACTACGCCGCAAGCTCCGCCGCGCCGAGCAAGAGGCGGACGTGCAGTGGTACATGACCTCCGATTCAGGCCAGCTTGCAGAGGATATGGGGACTTTCTTCGCCCTGCATCGCCAGAGCAGTCCGGACAAAGAGGACTTTATGAGCGAGCCGGCCATGCAGGGATTCTTTCACGAGGTGGCCCGCTTTTCGCTGGCCCAGGGCTGGCTGGAGCTTTCTTTTCTGCTTATCAACGGCGAGAAAGCGGCCTCGATGTTTTGTTTCGCTTACAATAACCGCACGTTAGTGTACAACTCTGGCTATGACCCGCAGCGATTCGGCTCCCTCAGCCCCGGCATTGTCTTGCTGGCTTATCACATTCGGGATAGCATTGCCAAAGGACGTGCTGCTTTTGATTTTCTGCGCGGGGATGAGGTCTATAAGTACCGCTTCGGCGGGCAAAACACAGAAGTGTTTCAGATCACAGTGCGGCGCGGCTTTTGATCAGCAAGTTACAAGTTCCGGGTTGCAGGTTTCAAGTTGAGCGCGACAGCCAGCCCGAAACCTTGAACCCTCGTCTTTCCGGTGAGTAGCAATGCTGGGAAGCAGCTTTAAACTGAGGAAGCGCTCCGATTGAGAAAGGACTGGGCTTTGTACCGTATTGCCATGATCAGCACCCATACCTGTCCTCTGGCCACCTTGGGCGGCAAGGAGACCGGCGGCATGAACGTTTACGTCCGCGATTTGAGCCGGGAGCTAGGCCGGCGAGGCTTTTTGGTGGACGTGTTCACCCGTCAGCAGAACCCCGATTTGCCGCAGGTCAGCTACCGTCTGGGCACTAACTGCCGCGTTATCCACCTGCCTGCCGGGCCGGTGAAGCCTTATGACAAAAATCTCGTCTTCAACCACCTGCCCGAGTTTATCGAAGGAATCTTGGCCTTTGCTCAGCGGGAGCAATTGAGTTATCACGTGCTACACAGTCACTACTGGCTTTCCGGCCAGGTAGCTCTGGCTTTGCGGGAAAGATGGGGCACACCGGTGATGCAAATGTTCCACACTCTGGGTCACCTGAAGAATATGGTCGCTCAGAGAGCTGATGAAAAGGAATCCGCCACGCGCATCCGGGTAGAAACAGAAATCATGGCACAGGCCGACTGGCTGGTGGCTGCCAGCCCGTTGGAGAAGGACCAGATGATGCAATTGTATGGCGCCGACCCGGCCAAGATAGAAGTGATACCCTGTGGCGTGGACCTGAATCTGTTCAAACCGATCCCGCCGGATGAGGCCCGGGCCCGCTTAGGTATGCCAGCCGACCACCAAATGGTGCTTTTCGTGGGCCGCATCGAGCCCTTAAAGGGCATTGACACCCTTTTGCGGGCCATGGCCCTGGTCACCCGAGATTACCCGAACTGGCAGGAGCGACTCTGCATCTGCATCATCGGTGGTGATCCCTCTGACAGTTCCGAGCACGTTAACGAGGAGATGGAGCGCCTGAAGCGATTACGCGCCGAACTGGGTATTGCTGACCTGGTCGTTTTCATGGGCGCACAGGATCAGGACACCCTCAATGTACACTACTCCGCCGCCAGCATGGTGGTTATGCCCTCCCATTATGAGTCCTTTGGCATGGTGGCCCTGGAAGCCATGGCCTGTGGCACACCGGTCATCGCCTCCAAAGTGGGGGGACTGGCCTTCACTGTGCAGGATGGCGTGACCGGTTTTCTCGTGCCGGAGCGCGACCCTGAGGCTCTGGCCGCCAAAATCTCTCTGCTGTTGCACGACGCTGACCTGCGGCAGCGGCTGGGGGACCAGGCAGTGCAGTGGGCGCAACGCTATAGCTGGCCGATAGTGGCTGATCAAATTGTCGCTCTATACGATCGGGTTGCTACCCCCGTCACCCTAGGGTGAATAAAAACGTGAAGCGTGAAACTGAATTCACGCCTCGCGCTTCACGCATCACGAAAGGAGTCTCATCGCCTATGCCAGAAACGACCACCCAAACAAACGCCTTCAAACGAGTACTGGCCATCATGGCCCATCCCGACGACGCCGACCTCACCTGTGCTGGCACCCTGGCCAAGTGGATCAAGGCCGGATGGGAAGTACAATACGTAGTCTGCACCTGCGGCGACAAAGGAACCAAAGACCCGGCCATAACGCCTCAGCAACTGGCCGCCATCCGCGAGGAGGAGCAACTGGCCGCCGCCCGAGTGCTGGGTGTTAAAGATGTCATTTTCCTGCGGCACAAAGATGGCGAACTGGAGGCCACCAAAGGGTTCCGTGCCGAAATCGCCATGCTGATCCGCCACCACAAACCAGACATCGTTATCACCCATGATCCGTGGCGACCATACCAGCTTCACCCTGATCACCGGGCAGTGGGTATTACCGTCTGCGATGCCATTGTCTCCGCTCGCGATCACCTCTTTCTGCCAGCCCAAACCGCCATCGGCCTGGAGCCCTTCGAGCCAGCCGCATTATACCTGTGGGTCCCAGCCGAAGCAGATCAGGTTGAGGACATTACCGAGACAATGGACTTGAAACTGGAGGTAATAGCCCAACACAAAAGCCAGATGCGTAACCCCGACTGGCAGGAACGCATCCGCCAATGGGCTGCCGATACCGGCGCGCCCTATGGTCTGACTTACGCCGAGGCATTCAAAGTGATTCCGCTGCGCACTTAGAACGTGCTGGGAGAGGAAAGCGGGAGGGGAAAATCGAGATGAGCCACTACCAGAAGACCCAGACAAACGCTGCCACCGCGAACACAACCACCATTCTGACCTTGCTGGTCAGCAATTTGTTTTTCAACGTCGTTTCCAACGCCAGTTTCAAAATTTCGGCGAACAGCCATCACTGGCGCGAATTTCTGACCTGGCAGGTGATCGGCAATCTGGCCGGTTTCATCACTGTGTTGACTCTGACTGGGCTACTGCGTTTCATTCCGCTACACGTTGCTTATCCGGTCACCGTCGGCCTTTCGGTGATCGGCGTGCAAGTGTGGGCAGCCAGGTGGCTGTTCCATGAGCCCATCACCCCGGCCCAATGGCTGGGCACGCTGCTTATCACCATCGGCATTTTGCTGTTCGCCGAGCAACCCCGCTGATCGGCCATGCGCGCCATTGTCCGCCGCTTCGATGGGCTCCTGCGCCGGGCCTTCGGCGTCACCGAATTCTGCGATGACCCGCAGTGCCTGTTGCGGGTGCAACTGGCCCGTTGTCCCCGGCATGTGCGCCTTTCGGATGGCGCGCAACTTCTGCCGGGCGAGCCGGTGCTGATGCTGCACCTGTGGAATGAGCACGTCCCGCCGATGGGTTCCACCGGTCCCGATTTGCCCTGGGCCATAAAGGCGTACCGACAGCTAATTCCCTCCTTACACCGTGTGGCAACGCTGGTGGCCACCGATCCCCGATGGGCCGGGATTCGGGCCGTAGGCGGGATCTCGGTGCTTATCCTTTTGGACAGCGCCAGCAGTTCGGCCCGGCTGATGGAACGTCTGGGGTTTGACGTAATGCCTCATCCCTCTGGCCCGCTGGGCCGTTTCGGTGAATTCTGGGAAAATCTCTACACCTGGGCGTTGATGTGGGCTTTTAATGCCCCCAGCCTGCGCCGCAAACATCTGTCCCGCCTGCAGCGCAGTGAGATATGGATGTCCCGCCAGCGCCTGCTGGAACGATACGGCCCCTGTCACCAGATGACCCCGCCGAAGTCGCGGGAGATTCACACACTAAGTAGAGAAGCCTGACGCACTCCCTTTTCCAACGCGGCACGAATCTGTCCCACGATGACCCGCAGGTCCTGGGGATTGCGCACGAAGTTTATCTCATTCGTGTCAATGCTCAGCACCGGGGCCTGGTCATAAGTGCTGAAAAAGCGTTCGTAGGCCTGGCGCAGGCCGTCAATGTAATCCCGGTCCATATCCCGCTCGTATGGTCGGTCGCGGAAAGCGATGCGTTCCATAAGTACGTCGGTATCCGCTCGCAGGAAAACCACCAGGTTGGGCACGGGGATTCGGGCAGCCAGAATGGCGTGAATCTGCTCATAAAGAGCCAGCTCGTCGCCGCGCAGGTTCAGGTGCGCGAACAGCCGGTCCTTGGCGAAAGTATAGTCGCTGATCAACGGTGCCCGGCCAATGATCTCCTCGATCACGCGATGTTGCTGGTAGCGGCTCAGCAAGAAATAAATCTGAGTTTGAAAGGCGTACTTTTCCCGATCGGCGTAAAAATCGCTGAGAAAGGGATTTTCTTCGAAGACCTCCAGCAACAATTCGGCATTGAAATCTTTTTGGATCAGGCGGGCCAGCGTGGTTTTGCCCACACCAATGCCCCCTTCAATGGCGATGTAAGGATACTCAGGCATAGACTCTCCTCATGATTTTTCCTCCCACTCGTGCCACAGAACCTCGATCTGCGGCCATGGCAGCCCCTCCCAGCGGTAGCGCTCCAGGTCCACCCGCCCTTCCTCATCGAACACGATTCCCTCTTCCTCCAGCAACTCGCGCTGGAGAATAGGATCATGGAGTTCGCAGGTGATGCTGACCATCCCCTGAGCGTTGATCACCCGCTGCCAGGGCACGTCGGAACCCTCCGGCAGGGCGTGCAGGGCCCAGCCCACGGTACGTGCGGCGCGCGGGTGGCTGACTATAGCCGCGATCTGGCCGTAAGTCGCCACCTGGCCCCGGGGTATCATGCGCACGATCTGATATACTCTTTCAAAGAAACCAACTGCCATAGCATTGCATTCCTGGTGGATGAATGATACTCACAAACCCGCTGATCTCGGTATCATTTTAGCACACATTCCGCGCTCAGGCAAAGATGCCCGGTTCAGTTGGGCGTATTTCACTTTGGGCGAGTTGCTGCTGGCCCTGGCCGCGGAGACCTCTCCCATCCCCCCAGAATATGGTAGGCGCGGTTTCTTACCGCGCAACCCCGGTCACGACAGTGGGCCTGCGCGGTGCTGGGGACCGTCGGCCGCGCTATGGAAAGCGCGGCTACCCCAACTTCGCTCAGGGCGCAGCCCTTCGCCGGGCTCAGGACGCAGCAGCGGTTGGCCGCTATGGGACAAACCTGCCCCGAAACTGAAACGCACCCGGTTCAGTTGACGCTTTAACCAGAACCGAGTATACTATGCTTGCCCATGAGACGAGTGTCTGATTTGACAAGGATCGGATAACGAGATGCACAAGATAGGACTGATCGCCACCAATCTGGCCTTGCTACTGGCTTTGCTCTGCCCAATACAACTGCTGGCGCAAAATGAGGACCCCTTTGTCGAGCAGTTGTTGTCCAAGATGACTGTGGAAGAAAAGGTGGGGCAACTCTTTCTGGTGACTTTCGTCGGCAATGACCTGAGCGAAAGTTCGGACATTGCGGAATTGATCACTCAATACCGGGTGGGTGGCGTCGTTCTATTGGCGTCCAACGAGAATTTCACCAACAACGAGGACACCCCACGCCAGATAGCGGAACTGACCCGCACGCTCCAGGAATGGGCGTTCATCGCCAGCCAGCCCCCGCAGACCACGGGCGAGGGCACTGCAACGCCAACCCCCGCTCCCGTGGGCCAGTTCATCCCCCTGTTCATTGCCGTAGACCATGAAGGCGATGGTTATCCCTACACTCGTATTACCGGCGGCGTGACAGCCCTGCCCAATAACATGGCTATCGGCGCCACCTGGAAAGAAAGCAATGCCGAGGCTATTGGCCAGATTGTGGGACAAGAACTGGCGGCCATGGGTATCAACATGCTCTTCGGCCCCTCCCTGGACGTGCTGGACAATCCACGTCCTGGCCTGCGGGGTGACCTGGGCACGCGCTGCTTCGGCGGCGATCCTTATTGGGTCAGCAAATTGGGACGCGCATACATCCGTGGCGTTCACACAGGAGGGAACGGGCGAGTAGCCACAGTAGCCAAGCATTTCCCCGGCAACGGGGGCAGTGACCGCCGTGCCGACGAGGAAGTCTCCACTGTCTCCAAATCGCTACAAGAGCTGCTCAAAGTGGAATTGCCGCCTTTCATCGCCGTGACCGACTCGCAGACCGCGGATCCCCTGGCCATCACCGACGCCCTGATGACTTCCCACATCCGTTACCGGGGCTTCCAGGGCAACATCCGTGAGACCACCCGCCCGGTGAGCTTTGACCCCCAAGCTATGCAGGCCCTGATGTCCATTCCGGCCTTGGGCAACTGGCGAGCAGCAGGCGGGGTGATCGTCAGCGACGCGCTAGGAGTGCCAGCAGTACGCAAGCACTATGATCCCAAGCTGGAGACCTTCAACCACCGGCGCATCGCCCAGGAAGCTTTCTATGCCGGCAATGACCTGCTACTGCTTTCCCAATTCGACCTGCATGATTCTTGGCCGGACCAGTTAGCCAATATCAAGGATACTATCACCTGGTTCCGCGAGCGTTACGTGAACGAGCCGAGCTTCCGGGCGCGGGTGGACGACGCGCTACGCCGTATCCTGCGGTTGAAACACCGTCTGTATCCAAACTTTACCGTGGAGGCCGTACAAGCGGACCCTGAACAAGTGGCAGATAAAGTCGGCCAGGGACAGAGCGTGGTCACCCAAATGGCTCAGGAGGCGGTGACCCTGATTTATCCGGGGAAGCAAGAGCTTGACCGCCTTCCCCCACCACCGGTCCTGGATGAAAATATCCTCATCTTCACCGACGACCGTCAGGCCCAAGATTGCCCCGACTGTCCATCTTACGAGTTCATTCCCGTTCAGGCCCTCCAGAACACCATTATCCAACTCTATGGGCCAACAGCCAGCGGTCAGGTGGATCCGGCGCAGATTCACAGCCTGACCTTCAGCCAGCTCATGGCCTTCCTGGGCCTGCCGGTGCCCGGCGGGGGTCAGGAGGAATTGAGCGTGGATGTGGAAAGCCTGATCCGCACCGCCGACTGGATCATCTTTGCCATATTAGACTATAACCCCCAGGAGTATCCGCAATCCGACGCGCTCAAGGCCTTCCTTCGTCTGCGGGCCGATGCTTTACGCGGCAAAAAAGTAATTGCCATTGCTTACAACGCGCCTTACTATCTGGACACCACCGAGATCAGTAAACTGACCGCTTACTACTGCGTGTACAGCAAAATCCCGGCCTACATTGGGGCCTCGGTGCGGGCCCTGTTCCAGGAATTTCCTCCGCAGGGAGCACCACCGGTGAGTGTGGATGGCATCAGTTATAACCTGATCGCCCAGTTGGAATCGGATCCCAATCAAAGCATCCGCGTAATGCGTGCCGACCTGCCGGAAGTCACGGAGGGAACTCCCGTGCCCGTGGAGATCGGCCTGGGAGATACGCTCCGCCTGCGTACCAATGTGATCCTTGATCACAATGGCCATCCCGTGCCCGATGGCACTCCGGTTGAATTCCGCTTTTATTACGTGGAAGAGGGGCTGGAATTGCGGAAACCGACGACCACCGTGGATGGAATCGCTACGGTGGACATTGTGCTGGAGCGGCCGGGGCAACTGGAAATCTCCATCACCGGTTCGCCGCCTACAATGCGGGTGAACATCCTGGGCGACAAGCCAGCCGTCATCGAGACCGTAGTGCCCACCCCTTCGCCCACGCCCACGAGCACACCGTCTCCGACCCCATCGCCAACCCCCTTGCCGACCCCCAGCCCCACCCCCAGTGTCAGCGGGACGGGGGGAAGCGCATCGTCAGCCAATGGTCGGGTGGACGGAGTGACGCTATTCATATCCCTGTTGGGGATTACAGCAGTGGGCAGTGCATGTGTGGTCATACAGTGGGTACGGGGACACCCGCTGGCTCAGGGGATACGCCTGGGATTGTGGACGGTAATCGCTGGACTGCTGGCCTACGAGCTTTATGCGCTGAACGCGCCTGGCGTGGCGTTGTTGTCGGCCCGCGCTGATCGCTGGAGCGTGATTCTGTTCTCGCTGACGGCAAGCCTCGTGCCCTTGCTCATATCCTTTTGGCCACGGCGTTGGATCCGACGGACGACGTGAAACGTGATGCGTCAATAAAACGTAATCTCACTTCCTAACCTGGACCAGCCGGAACCAAACAGGCAAACCACAAAGGGCACGAAGGAGACCATGGCTTGTACCTTTGTGTCCTTGGTGTCCTTCGTGGTTCATTTTTTGCCCCAAAAGCAAGCATTTCATCGGTAAGGTACCACGTCTCGTGTTTTTACGGCTCAAGGGCTGATCATCGTTACCTCAGGCTGAATGGCAGGAGCAGTGGCTGTACCGGCAGGCAGGGGTGAGGGCGCAGCCAGCAAGGTGGTGATTAGTACTACAATAAGCAGGGCCAAAGCCACAATCGCCAGCACCCGGTTCTCGCTAAAAGCAGCACGCCACTGCCCCGCGCGCGGTCTGTGGCCCTCGATTGACATTCTCCACTCTTGCTCCCCGCCAAGCAGTGCCTGACGGAACTCGGCAACGCTTGCCGGACGGTCATCCGGGTGCATGGCCATGGCCCATAGAATGGCTTTTTCAATCTGTGGGGAAAGTTGGGGATTGAGCTCGCGCGGCGCGGGCAGGCTACCCGGCCTGAGAAAACGCTGCTTGGCATCCACTGGCGGATGGTTGGTCAATAGATGATACAGAGTCGCGCCCAGAGTGTAGATGTCCGAGCGGGCATCGGTATGGCCGGTATCGCCGCCGTACTGCTCCAACGGGGTATATTGGGCAGTGCCACGGCCCTGTAAAATGGTGATCGTCCGCTCCTCGTCTGGAGCCATCAGCTTGACCAAGCCGAAATCCACCAGTTTAATCGTCCCTGCCGGAGTGAGCTTGATGTTGGCCGGCTTGATGTCACGGTGCAAAATGGGCGGATCCTGGCTGTGCAGATAAATCAAAGCCTGGCACAACTGGTCTGCCCAGGTCAGCACCTGATTCTCGTCCAGGAACCTCCCTCGTCGGCGAGCCTCGTCCATTAACTGTTTGAGGTCCCGACCGGGAACGAAATCCATGACCAGATAATCGCGGTCGTTCTCGGAGAAGAAATCGGAAACCTTGGGCAGGTTGGGATGATCGAGACGAGCCAGAATACTGGCCTCGCGGCGGAATTGCTCCTGAGCCTGCTCCAGGGCAGCCGGGCTGGCTCCGGGTTCAGGGATGACCTCTTTTACCGCGCACTGGCGACCCTCCAGGCGCAAATCGTCGGCCCGGTAGACCGCCCCCATACCCCCCTGGCCCACCAGTTCAACAATCTTATATCGGTCACGTAATACAGTTCCTATGGCAAGCGGAACTAGCAACATCTCAGCCTTTCAGCCACAGGACCATACAGAAAAGTTCTGTGTGTTTCTGTGGCAAATTCATCCCCGGTCCACGTATAAGATTAACCCAGAATTCATTTCTTGTCAAAAAAATAGCTCAAATCCCAACTAAAGCCTGGAGTATCCAGCAACTAGCAACCAGTAACCAGCTAACCTCACTCCAGATTGTGCATCCGCTTGATCTCGATCAGCAAGTCGCTGATAGACACCTCTCCTCGCGGCGAGGGGCCCAGCGGATCCTCCACGTCCTCGTCGCCCAGTAACACTTTGAAAGTATCCAGCACGGCATAGGCCAGCACCTGCGGGTGATAACCGCCCTCCAGGGTGAAGACGATTTTCCCTGCGCAAAGCTCATCGGCTAGCGTTTTGAGTCGCCGCACCAGGGATGCGTACCCGGTAATGGAGAGCAGCATCCCGGCCAGCGGGTCCGCCCAATGCGCGTCGTATCCGGCGGAGACGAGAATGAGCTGCGGCTGATAACGGTGCGCCAGGGGAGCCAGTATTTCGTCGAAAATGCGCCCGTACCCGGTATCGCCCACCCCGCTGCGCAAGGGCACGTTGACCGTGTAGCCCATGCCGGCGCCGTGGCCGATGTCCTGCCAGTAACCGGTACCGGGGTAATACGGGTACTGGTGGGTCGAGAAGTACAACACGGCCGGGCTGTCATAAAAGGCGTCCTGGGTGCCATTGCCGTGGTGCACATCGAAATCCACGATAAGAACGCGCTCCAGTCCCCGTTCGGCCAGGGCGTAGTGGGCGGCGATGGCCACGTTGTTGAACAGGCAGAAGCCCATTCCCCGCCCGGCCAGGGCATGGTGGCCCGGCGGACGCACCAGGGCGAACCCGTTGTCCATCGTGCCATCTAACACCGCCCCGGTCAGGTTAACGAGCCCCCCGGCCGCCATGAGCGCCGCTTCGTAGGAGCGGGACACCACGTACGTGTCCGGGTCCAGTTGCCCGCCGCCCCGTTCCGCAACCCGGCGCACCTGCTCGATGTAACTCGCCGTGTGGTTGCGCTCCAGCCGTTCCCGCGAGACAGGCGTGGCGGGGACCTTCTGCAAGCGGTCCAGGGTGCCTGTCTCCTGTAGCAAAGCCATAATGTCCAACAGCCGCTTTTGATTCTCCGGATGGCCGGGCAGCGTATGCTCCAGGTAAACAGGTTCGTAAACGTAGCCTGTGGTCATGTACACACCTCCGTGTTTCGGTTCAAAGTTCCAGGTTCAAAGTTCCGGGTTGGTGCGGCGGCCAACCTGCAACCTTGAACTTGTAACTTTGCACTCACCAGATTAGTCGGCTGACGCCTTATCCTCAGGCAACGGCTCCAGTTCGACGATTACCCCGCCGGTCCACCGGGCCAGCAGATTGTAGACCAGCCCCACCAGCAGGATGCCCCCGGCGATAACCAAACCACTGGCTACCGAGGCTGAGACTATGAGCGCCAGGGCGAACTCGGCGGAGGCCAGCCCCGGCGTCTGCAAAGCGCGCAGCAGCGGTTTCAGTCCCAGCAATTGCACAAAATCCAGCGTCATGTGCCAGTCCAGGAAACCAAATTCGATCGCTTCCCACGTCTCCAGCCAGCGGCGCAGGCCGGCGGCGGCCACGAGCGCGGTGATGCTGCACGCCAGGCCGGGGCATACGCCGAGCACCGCCCCCAGCGCACATCCCAGCCGGGCCAGGGGTAACAGGTCAATGCGAGTCACCCTCCCGCAGGTTCGGCACAACCCTCCCGCAGGTTTGGAACCTGCGGGAGGGTTAATCCCACCCGTATTTCTCGATCTGCTCACGAACTCTCTCCTCGTCCTGCCAGTCGGCGACAAAACGCCGGTACGATTCCGGCGTCGGAAATCACTCACGAACGAAAGCCTCGTCCTTCAGAGTACCGGCCTGCCGACCAACCCACTCCAGATAGTTCGAGTAGGGTCAGTCTTCAGGCAGGGAGACCAGCTCTGCTTTCACCGGGTTCAGGTGAACGTAGCGGCACAGGTGAACCAGGTACTCCTCTCGATCCACCCACACGTGGTGGAAGCGTCCCTCGAACAGGGTCCCCGTGCGCTCCTGCTGCCGGCTCACGGCTTGCACGTAGGCGTTGAACAGCACGTTGATGAACCTGGATAGCGGCTCGTCAGTTTCCTGCCTGAGCAGGAAGTGGTAGTGATTGGGCATCAGACAATACGCAATCACGGCGACGCCGTACCGTTCGGAGTACCGCTTCACCAAACGCAGGCAATACTCATAGTTGCCGGGGTTGAAGAACAGCAGGCCGCGCCCTGCGCCCCGGTTGTACACGTGGTAGTAGAATCCTTTGGCAAACACGTTGCCTCGGTAGGGCACCGTGTGTCCCTCCGAACCCCCCCCGCAGGTTTGGAACCTGCGGGAGGGTTATTTCCCCCAATCCCGCAGCAACTGGACGAAGAGGCGCACGCCCACGCCGGTGGCTCCTTTCGGGGTGTAGGGATTGCGTTCTTTGTCAGTCAGGGCCTTGCCGGCGATGTCCAGGTGCGCCCAGGGCATCCCTTTAGCGAACTTGCTCAGGAAAAAGGCGGCGGTGATGGTCCCAGCGGGCCGGCCACCGGTGTTTTTCACGTCGGCCACGTCGCTTTTGATCTGCTCGCCGTATTCCTCGAACAGGGGCAGTTCCCATACTTTCTCGGCGGTTTTCGCGCTGGCGGCCTTGATGCGCGCCACCAGGTCAGCATCGGTGCCCATCAGACCAGTAGTTATCTCCCCCAGCGCGACCACGCAGGCGCCGGTGAGGGTGGCGATGTCCACCACCGCCTGCGGCTGATAGCGCTGTGCATAGGCCAGGGCATCGGCCAGGATCAGGCGGCCCTCGGCGTCGGTGCTGATTACCTCGATGGTCAGCCCGGAAAGCGATTTCAACACGTCGCCCGGCTTGATGGCCCGCCCGCTGGGCAGGTTCTCCGTGGCCGGCATCAGGCCCACCACGTGCAGGGGGACGTCCAGGGCCGCGGCGGCGCGCAAGGCGCCCATCACCGCCGCCGCCCCGGCCATGTCGGCTTTCATCTCCTCCATGTGCTCGCCGGGCTTGATGCTGATCCCTCCGGAATCGAAGGTGATGCCTTTGCCCACCAGGACAATTGTGTCCAGGCCTTGCCGTGAGCGGTCAGCCGAACGGTCATCGCGGTCAGCGTTATGCTCCAGAATGATGAATTTGGGCGGCTGTTCCGAGCCCTGGGCCACGCCCAGCAGCGCACCCATGCCCAGCTCGGCCATCTGCTCGCGGTCCAGCACCTGGCAACGCAAGTCGAAATCCGCCGCCAGCTTTTGAGCGGTCTCAGCCAAAATCGCAGGCGTGGCGTAATTGGCCGGCTGATTGACCAGGTCGCGGGCCATGTTCACCGCCTCGGCGATGATTTGCCCCGTCCGCGCCCCCCGCTCGACCACGGGCACCTTTTCGGCGCTGAATTCGACCAAGGTCACGGCCTCGATGTCAGGGCGCTCGTCCTCGGCTGGCTCGGTTTTGTGCTCGCGGAAGCGGTACAGGGCCAGGATGGTGCCCTCGACCACGGCCTGAGCTGCGTCCTCCAGATTGAGGCCGGCGCGCCCACCGCCGTGGACGATGGTGCTGAAACGGGTAACCCCCAGCTCGCGGGCCTTCTTCGCCGCCGCGCCCGCCGCCTGGCGCACCCCGTCCAGATCGAATTTTTCCTCCTTGCCCAGGCCGACGACGAGCACCCGCTGTGCCGGGATCGCTCCTCCTGGATACAGCACTACTGTCTCGTTACGCTTCCCGCGAAAATCGCCCGCCGAAATGAGCTCACGAATTTGCCCGCCGAGGGCCCTGTCCACCGCGCCGGTAGCCCCGCCTGGTTCGGTCACGCCCTCGAACAGGTTGACTACGATCAGCGGCGCGATCTCTGTCTGAATGCTTCCTGCTTTTACTCGAATCTCCATCAATCTCCTCCTCCAGGTAACAGTTAGGTGACAGTCACTTTTGGAAGTGATTGTCACCTAGCCTATTGGGTGATGGTAACCTTGCGCAGACCACGCGGGTGATCCGGATCAAAGCCCTTGACCAGGGTGAGATGATAAGCGAAAAGCTGACCAGGGATAATGCACAACATCGGTGATAGCCATTCATCTACCGACACAGGCAGCCACAACGGGGTCTTGGCCAGAGACAGGGCTTCATCCCGGTCGGAGATGACAATCAGTTCAGCCCTCCACTCTTCTTGCAAGCTGCGCGCCAAGGCCGTTATCTCATCATAAACCGCCCCGTGGGGGACGATAACAATAACCGGGAAGCCTCGCTCGACAATGGCGATAGGCCCGTGCACGAAATCAGCGGAGGAGTAAGGCTCGGCTACCACATAAGTCAGTTCCTTGAGTTTAAGAGAGACTTCATACGCCGTGGCATAGTTATATCCCCGGCCCAGTACCACACATTGCTCCATGTAGCGGTAACGTTCCGCCGCCAGTTGCACTACCTCGCTCAGGGTCAGAGTTTTTTCCACAGCATCGGGGATGGCCCGTAACTCAGCCAGTCTCGCCTTATCCTCAGCCAGCGAGGTGGCGAGCAAAGCTACCGCTACCAGTTGGGCGGTATAAGTCTTGGTAGCGGCCAGGCTCTTTTCCACACCGGCGTGGCAGGGCAGGACGTGCTCCGCCGCCTGCGCCAGGGGTGATCCAGTGTCGTTAGTGATAGCCAAGGTCAACGCCCCCTGCTCCCGCGCTCCGCTCACCACGCTGACGATGTCCGTAGATTGTCCCGATTGGGAAATGCCGATCACTAAAGCGTCTTTCAACCGGGGCGGCGAGTGATACATGGTGAACAGGGAGGGCGTGGCCAGGGCCACCGGCAGATGATTCAGAGAACCCAGCAGATATTTGGCGTACAAAGCGGCGTGGTCGGAACTGCCCCGCGCGGCGATAACCACGTAGGGCACTCGCCGCTTATGGACAAGGGCAGCGATCTCTGCCACGTGATTCTCCTCGGTCTCGATCAACTGACGCAGCACCTGCGGCTGTTCGAAAATCTCGTCGTGTAAGAAAGACATAATTCCACTCCCTCCTCCTGATAAGCTACAATGCGTGATGCGTATTCCGTAGCCCGTGTTCCATTTCCCGTCTCATCATGCGCCACGCATCACGCCCGTATAGACCGCCAGCAATTGCCGGGCAGCCCGTTCCCAGGTGAACTCCCGCGCCCGGGCCAGGCCACGTTGTGCCATTTCCCGCCGCAGGTCACCGTCCTCCAGCAGGCGAGCCATGGCCCTCGCCAAGCCATCTACATCCATCGGTTCGACCATCAACCCTGCATCGCCGACCACCTCCGGCAGCGAAGAGGTGTTGGACGTGACCACCGGCGTACCACAGGCCATGGCCTCCAGCGGTGGTAGGCCGAACCCCTCGTACAGGCTGGGCAGGGCGAAAACTTCTGCCAGATTGTAAATCGCGGGCAGGTCCTCGTCGGCAACGAAGCTGGGAAAAGACACCTCCCCTTGCAAACCGAGGCCCTCCACCCGGGCGAAAATATCCTCGTACAGCCAGCCCTTTCCGCCGACTATAACCAGCTTACAGCTCCCGGTTCCCACTTTCAACCGCGAGAAAGCCTCGATGAGCACACCGAAGTTTTTGCGCGGCTGAAGCGTGCCCACGCTGAGGATGAACCGCTCCGGCAGATTATACCGCCGACGAACGGCCTCGAGCCTGGCGCGATCGGTGATGGGCCGGAAGCGCGGTTCAACGCCGGAGTAAATCACGGTCACCTTATCGGCGGGCGTGCCCAGCAATTCCGCCAGGTCGCGTTTGGTGCTTTCCGAATCGGCGATGACGTGGTCGGCGCGGCTCACCGAGCGGGGCACCACCTGTTCCAGGTAGCGCCGTAGGGCATTAGTGAAGCACTGCGGGACGCGCAGAAACGAGAGGTCGTGCACAGTGAGCACGGTGCGCGCCCGCCACACCGGCGGCAGGGTGAAATCGGGCGAGTGAAAAACATCCACCGCGCCGGTAATCAGCTCCACGGGCAGAGGTAGCCGCAGGCGATGCCATACGATGTTGAGTCCGCGGTCGGAAAGGGGGATTGTTTTCAGGTGGAAGGTTGGAGGGGTGGAAGGCTGGAAGGGTGGAGGGGTGGAAGGATGATTTCTGCCTGTGGCTACGAATAAGCGATATTCGTTTTCCTGGTCAACCTCCGCCAGGGCGTGGAAGATGCATCGTGTCAGCCGGCCGATGCCCGCTCCCTGGCATATCGCGGAGGTGTAATCCACGCCGATGCGCATCGCAGCTCCTGATAACCGCACTAACCTGATCAACCGGAAATAACAAGCTGGAGTCTGGCAAATTTCGAGGCGCCCGCATCTTGGGATTAACGACAGGGAGAGCACAAGATGTGGGTTCGCAGTAGCGGCTTATGAATTTTAAAAATTTAATCTGTTAGCCTTGCCGCGATTGAAATCGCCCCTCGG
>JANLFX010000029.1 GCA_024653325.1 Anaerolineae bacterium | reverse complement strand
ACCTCCTCACAAAATGATCATATAGGATAACCCCGTGACTGGCCCAACGTTACGGCCTTAAGTTTACGGAAATGCCTGGTGGACTTGTTGACGGCGGTTGGAGTGCTGATCGGACTGAAACTCTCGACGCGGAAGTCCAAGTCCTTTCCATACGGCCTATACAAGCTGGAGAACGTGGTCACCGTGGTGCTGGCGGTGATGATTTTCTTCACCGCCTACGAGATCACCCGGGACGCGCTCTTTTCCCCGGTTCACCAGGCCACGGTGGACCTCTGGATGCTGGGCGGTGTGATATTAGCCACGGCCATTCCCCTGGTCTTCAGCCACTTCGAACTGCAAGCCGGACAGGCAGCCAACTCGCCGGCGCTCATCGCCGACGCGAGGGAGTACCGCGCCCATGTTTTCACCACCGGCGTGGTCTTCGCCGCCCTTCTGGCGCAGTGGTTCAACTTCCCGCTGGACCGTATTGCAGCACTGGTCATCGTTGTCGCCATCGGCAAAACAGGATGGGAGTTGCTAGCCGACGGCATGCGGGTACTGTTGGACGCCTCGCTGGACGCCGAGACGCTGAACCACATTCGCGAGATCATCACCAGCGAGCCGGGCGTGGCCGAGGTGAAATGGGTCACCGGGCGCAACTCAGGGCGATTCCGCTTCATCGAGGCGGACATCGTGCTCCGTTTCCACGATCTAGAGAAGGCCCACGCTGCGACCCAACGCATCGAGCAGAGCATCCGCCAAGCCGTGCCCCACGTAGACCGGGTGCTGATCCACGCCGAACCGTTGGAGCGCACACACCTGCGTTACGCCGTCCCTCTGGCCGACCTGCAGGGCACGGTTAGCGAGCATTTCGGAGAAGCGCCTTACTTCGCGCTGGTCACTTTGCGCCTGGCGGATGGGCAGGTGGAACAACAGCAGATTGTCGCCAATCCCCACACCGCCGTGCCAAAGGCTAAGGGCATCCGCGTGGCCGAATGGCTGGTAAGCCAGAAAGCTGACGCGGTGTTGTTGAGTGGGACTTTGGAGGGCAAGGGACCCACTTACGTCTTCGGTGACGCGGGAGTGGAGATGGTGCTCACCGGAGCGGAGACACTGACCGATGTGCTGACCATGCTCGCGCGCGAACACACAACCCAGAATGTCTCACCCGAGCAACGGGAAGGTTGAGATGAATCGCCGCCACTGGGTTCGACCGATAATTCTGGCCCTGATTGGACTGGTCTGCTTGTGTAGTCATAGGTGCGAGCCGCTGATAACAGAGATAATTACTCCTCAGATCACTGAGATGACGACGCCGACGCTGGCCCCTGTAGAGACAACACCCCGCCCCACAGCCACCGTGATAGCAACACTTGCTCCACCCGTGGCCACACCCACTATGCAACCCACTCCAACGGCTACTACGGAGGGTGAGACAGTGATCATCACCGTTGTGTACGATAACAACGCCTACGACCCGCGACTCCAGACCGCGTGGGGTTTCGGCTGTGTGGTGGAACGAGATGAGACAACAGTTCTCTTCGACACCGGCAGGGATGGCGCGATCCTGTTGAGCAACATGGACGCTCTGGGCATTGACCCGGCAGAAATTGACATCGTCGTCCTCTCGCACATCCACGGTGACCACATCGGCGGGCTAGGCGATCTGCTGGCCACCGGGGTGCGGCCTACGGTTTACGTGCCCGCCTCCTTCCCCGCCAGTTTCAAAAGACAAGTGCGGGCGATCACCACACTGCAGGAGGTAGACGAGCCACAGGAGCTCCTGCCCGGCATCCACACCACCGGCCAGATGGGAACCAATCCTGTCGAGCAGGCCCTGGTCGTCGAGACACCCCAGGGGCTGGTGGTGATCACCGGTTGTGCTCATCCGGGCATTGCGGAGATGGTGCGCCGTGCTGGACAAATTGACGAAAATGGGGTATACCTGGTGCTGGGCGGCTTTCACCTGGGGGGCGCGAGCAGAAGCCGCATCGCGGGCATCATCACCGCTTTTCGGGAAATAGGTGTACAGAAGGTGGCTCCCTGCCATTGCACAGGCGACCTGGCGATTAGCATGTTCGCCGCTGAATACGGTGATGATTTCATCCATAACGACGCGGGCAAGATTGTAGAGATCACACCATAGATACAGGAGTAGACTGAGGAATGGATTACACTGACATCGTACTCGACCATGCACGCAATCCACGCAACGTGGGTTTCATCGAGGACCACGACGGGATGGGCACCTACGGCGACCCGAACTGCGGGGACTTCGCCGTGATGACCATCAAAGTATGGGGAGAGAGGCTGACCGATGTGCGTTACCTGGTGCGCGGCTGTGGGGCCGCCATTGCCACCTGTAGCATGGCCAGCGAGTTGGTCAAGGGCAAGCCATTGCCCGAGGCGCAGAAATTGACCGACGAGGACGTCACCGGAGCCCTGGGTGGATTGCCACCGGAAAAGCTGCACTGCTCCAACCTGGCAGCTTCGGCGCTGCACAATGCCATTGAGGATTATTACCAGCGCCAGCGCGTGGATTTGCACAACTGGCGGGCTTTGTATCAACGCAGGACGGGATAGCGTCCCGTTTCACACAGGATTACGGCGGGAACTTTTTCAGCCCCCAGGTCGTCTAAGAGTATGTCTGAAAATTAGGCTGGCGATTAGAAATCACGCCTAGTGAGCCTCCGGCTGGCCGTCCGCCTGCGCGGACGGAAGCGCGTCCATGCAGATGGACGCTCGGCTGCAAGCCCTACAGGTGTGACTTTAGTCGCCGAACCGAATTTTTAGACAGCCTCTAAAACAACTAGCGGAGACCAAACGTGGAAAGGGGGCAAATAATATGAAAACCGCATTACAGAACACAATTATCGTTATCACCCTGCTGGGCCTGGGGGGTTGTGCCCGTCCGGGCGGTGGCCCAGTGCTGGCCCAAAGTGTGCAATCGGATAAAGAGCGAGTGACATCGCCCAACGTGGCCGCCTCGGACCTGGCGGATCTGGTCAATGGGAACAGCACATTCGCCTTTGGCCTTTACCACTTCCTCAAAGAAGAAAAGGGGGGCAATCTCTTTTACTCACCATACAGCATCTCGCTGGCCCTGGCGATGACCTACGCCGGTGCTCGCGGCGAAACTGAACAACAGATGGCTGACACCCTCCACTTCACCCTCCCACAGGACCGATTGCACCCCGCTTTCAACGACCTGGATCTGGAACTCGCCAGCCGCGGTGAGGGGGCCAAGGGAAAGGACGGCCAGGGTTTCCGGCTGAACATCGTCAACGCCATCTGGGGTCAACAGGGCTATAAATTCCTTCCCGCCTTCCTCGACACCCTAGCCGAGAACTACGGTGCTGGCCTGAGGCTTCTCGATTTCGCGGGCAACCCGGAAGCTTCCCGGGTCACTATCAACGATTGGGTCAGCGACCAGACGGAAGGCAGGATAAAAGACCTGATTCCGCAGGGGGTTATTGATAAGCTGACGCGGCTCGTGCTCACCAATGCCATCTACTTCAATGCCGCCTGGGCCGAACCGTTCAAAAAGGACCTGACCACGGACGGTCCGTTCCACCTGCTCGACGGCAGCCAGGTCACCGTACCGATGATGAAGCAAACGACATCCTTCGGTTACGCCGAGGGCGAAGGATACCAGGCAGTCGAGTTGCCGTACGATGGCCGGGAACTGGCCATGGTGATCTTCCTTCCGGCGGCAGGCAAGTTTGAAACCTTTGAGAACTCGCTGGATGCTGTAAAGGTGGAAGCTATCATCGAGAGCCTGAACTACAGGGAAGTCGCCCTCACCATGCCCAAATTCGAGGTTGAGTCGGATTTCAGCCTGGTGGACGCCCTGGCGGCCATGGGTATGCCGGTGGCCTTCTCAGCAGGTGCAGACTTCTCGGGGATGGACGGCACCCGCAACCTCTACATTGGCGATGTCATACACAAAGCCTTCGTCTCCGTGGACGAGGCGGGTACCGAAGCAGCCGCGGCCACTGCAGTGGTGATGAAGATGACGGCGATGCCAGAGCCGGCCATTGAAGTCACCGTTGATCGCCCCTTTATCTTTCTCATCCGGGATATCGAAACCGGCGCCATTCTGTTCGTCGGGCGGGTCGTGAACCCGGGCTCGTAGTCAAAACCTCCCGTAGGCTCCCAGCCTGCGGGAGGTTTTTAATGACTTGCGCGACCGGCGATTTCGGGGTACAATTTAATTAGTTAGACCACGGCAAAGGTGAGAACAAACGTATGGGGAGCAAACAAGCCTGCCTCCGTACCCCTACCTGGAAGAATCAACTATGAGCACTAAGATAACCGAATTGACAGTGGATGAATTTAAGCAACTCATCGCCACGACGATGGAATGGAAGCTGTCAGAGATGCTCGGCGACCCGGACGAGGGATTGGAGTTGCGAGAGGAGATCAAGGACAGGCTTCTACGTTCCCTGGAGTCAGAACGCCGTGGAGTCAAAGGCATTCCTGCCCAGGAAGTAGCTGCCCAACTTGGCCTGGAGTGGTAGCGTGTACAACCTGGAGTGGATGCCTGAGGCCAGGGATGATCTCGCCAGTTTGGACAAACCAATAGCCCAACGGATCCTCAACAAGCTCCGCTAGCTGGCAGAGAATTTCGAGGCAATTACGCCGGAACCATTGACTGGCGAGTGGAAAGGCCTGTTCAAGCTGCGGATTGGCAGTTATCGAGCCTTCTACACTATCAACCGGAGTGAGCAGCAAATCATCGTGCACCTCGTCAAACACCGGCGCGAGGTTTACAAGATACGGTAGCATCGTCCCGCAGGCTCCCAGCCTGCGGGAGGTTTTTTTATCCCATCCGGCCGGTGATGTAATCCTCGGTCAGCTTCTCCTTAGGACGGGTGAATATCTGCCCGGTCGCGCCGTATTCGATCAGCTCGCCCATCCAGAAGAACCCTGTCCAATCGGAAGCGCGGGCAGCCTGTTGCATGTTATGGGTGACGATGACGATGGTGTAGTTGCGCTTGAGCTCCTGCATCAGCTCCTCGATCCGCAGTGTAGCCACGGGATCGAGGGCGCTGCACGGCTCGTCCATGAGGATAACTTCCGGTTCCACGGCCAGCACGCGGGCGATGCACAGTCGCTGCTGCTGGCCGCTGTTCAACTCCAGGGCGTGCTGTTTCAGATTACCCTTTACCTCCTCCCACAGACCCACACTGTGCAGGCTGCGCTCCACCAGCTCATCCAGACTCGCTTTCTTATGCAGGCCCAGCACGCGCGGGCCAAAGGCCACGTTGTCGTAAACCGATTGGGGAAATGGGTTAGGCCGCTGGAAGACCATGCCTACCCGCCGGCGAATCTCCACCTCGTCCACCCGGGGTGAGTAAATATCCGCACCGTCCAGCAACACCTGCCCCTCAATGCGGGTGCCGGGTATTGTCTCGTTCATCCGGTTCAGGGTACGCAGAAAAGTGGATTTACCACAGCCAGAGGGACCGATCAGGGCTGTGATCTGGCGCTCTTTCAGATCAACGGTAATGCCCTTCAGCGCCCGAAACTCGCCGTAATAGAAATTGAGGTCTTTGACTTTCATCTTGACCGGGAAACCGTCACTGGCAACCTCATCCATATCATTCTCCGAACGTCTGCGTAACACGGGCTTCAGCCTGTGAACGGGCTGAAGCCTGTCCACTTTATCATTGTATCAGAAGGCCCACAGAAAGTCAAAACTTTGACGAGGTAGCATCTCGGTGATATAATGCTTTCACAACCGTGTTACGAGTTCCGAGTTGAACCTTAACTCTGCTGAAAAAAACACAAAAGACACGAAGGGACACAAAGGATTCCCTTATGCTCTTTGTGTACTTTGTAGTAAAAAGGCCTTTTTGCAGGAGAGTCAACCTTGAACTTTGAACCTCAGAAAAAGGCGAGGAGAGCTGAGATGTATTGGACGCCTGGCCGATGGACGGTTTTGCTTGCCCTGGGGTTGATCTGCTGCCTTCTTCTTTCGTGCAGCCGCTCGCCTGCCGGCGAGCAAACGCCAGCCGCGGCACGCACCATTGAAAACAAAGGCTCGGATACCATGGTCAACCTGGCCCTGGCCTGGGCCGAGGCTTACACCGCCCAGCATCCCGAAGTGCGCATCTCGGTGACCGGAGGCGGGTCGGGTACTGGAATTGCCGCGTTGATCAACGGCACGGTGGACATCGCCAATGCCTCGCGGGAGATGAAACCGGAGGAGATCGAACGAGCGCGGGCCAATGGCGTCGAACCTATGGAATACACAGTCGCCGGCGACGCCATCGCCGTGGTCGTGCATCCCAGTAACCCGGTGGAAGGACTGACCATCGCCCAGCTCTCAGACATCTACACCCGCAAGATCGCCAACTGGCGGGAGGTAGGCGGCGAGGACCGGCCCATTGTCCTGCTCTCCCGTGAGTCTAACTCCGGCACCTACGTCTACTTCCTGGAGCACGTTGTGCGCCGGGGCGAGGCGGACAACGACGCTCTTTTTTCACCCGACACCCTGCTGATGCCCTCATCCGAGGGAATCAGCGCCGAGATCCGTCAGAACCCCAACGCCATCGGCTACGACGGCCTGGGCTACGTCACCCCCGATCAGAAGACCATCCGCGTGGCCCGCACCGCCGATGGCCCCTACGTCCTCCCGACCATCGAGACCGTCAGAGACGGTACATACCCCATCGCCCGCCCTCTCTATATGTACACGGCCGGCGAGCCTACCGGCGAGGTACGCGCTTACCTGGACTGGATTCTGAGCGCCGAGGGGCAGACCATCGTCCGCAAATTGGGCTTCGTGCCGCTACGGTAGAAAAGGATACCAATATCCCACAACAAATCATCACAAGTACATGACGCACAGCTTGCTCTGGGTACTTCACGAAGACCACCATCGCCTACCCACCACCTGGAGTGCATCGTTCACCACTGCCACAGCAAAAAGGAACACTAAATCTCATTCGGCTTCTTGTACGCCGGAAAGCAGTACGATAGCAATAAGGAGAAAAACATGATTCCTAATCAATGGTATGTCCTGATGGAATCCGACCAAGTCAAGAGCTGGCCAGTAGGCGTCACGCGCATGGGTGAGAAAATGGTCTTCTGGCGGGACAATGCCGGTAAAGTAAGCTGCCTGCACGACCAATGTGCTCACCGGGGAGTTCAACTGAGTAAGGGCAAGGTGCTTCCCAACGGGCGTCTCCAGTGCCCGTTTCACGGATTCGAGTACGACGTGTCCGGACGCATCACCCGCATCCCAGCCAATGGCAAAAACACCCCGGTGCCGGAGCGTTTTCGTGTTCACTCCTACCCTACCCACGAGGCCTACGGTTTTATCTGGGTTTGGTGGGGTGAGAACCCGCCGGAGGACTTGCCGCCGCCGCGCTTCTTCGACAACATCGGCGACGGCTTCACCTACGCTACAGCTTACGACCCGTGGAATGCCCACTACTCCCGCGTGATCGAGAACCAACTCGACGTGGTGCACCTGCCTTTTGTCCATTACAATACTATCGGGCGGGGCGGGCGCACGCTGGTGGATGGGCCGCTGACGGAATGGGATGGTGACGACAAGTTCTACGTTTACGTATTCAACCGCGTGGATGACGGCACACCGCCGCGTAAGCCCGAGGAACTTTCCTCGCCGGAACGGGAGTTCTGGTTGGAATTCATTTTTCCGAACCTGTGGCAGAATCACATCTCGGAAGACGTGCGGGTCGTAGCCGCTTTTGTGCCGGTGGACGAGGAACACACCCTGCTCTATCTACGCTTCTATCAGAAGTTCCTGAAAGTACCCCTGGTGCGCGATGTAGTCAATCGGCTGGCGATGCCCTTCAACCTGCTCGTCGCCCACCAGGACCGGCGGGTGGTGGTGACCCAACAGCCCAAGCCCTCCGCCCTGCGGATAGGTGAGCAGTTGATCCAGGGTGACCGGCCCATCATCGAGTACCGCCGGCGACGCCAGGAGCTGCTGGACGCGGCCAAACAAGAGTGAAGTGCCCTCACGCCTGGATAGCAAGCTGGGTGGCAACGTGAGGATTTCTTATTCAAAACCTTGAGGAGGTAAACAAAATGTCTGGTACAAAACAAACTGGGCAAGCATCCCCGCCAACCGAGCGGACGTTCCGGGGACTGCGCCGTTTCAACCTGATCATGGGCTTTTTGCATTTGATCCAGGGAGTTTTCATGTGGGTGGTCAGTAACGACAAGACCTACCCCATCTTCACCAACTATCTCAGCTTCGACCAGGCCACCTTCACCCTGAAGCCCAACCCGCAACTCCTGTATGAACTGCCCTTCGGACCAGCGGTAGCCATATTTCTGCTCATCTCAGCCATCGCTCACTTCTACCTCTCCACCATCGGTTATGAGCGGTACGTAGAGAACCTGAAGAAGGGGATGAATCCCGTCCGCTTCTACGAATACGCTCTCAGTTCCTCGCTGATGGTGGCCCTGATCGGGATGTTAGTCGGCATCTGGGATTTGGGAGCGCTCATCTTGATGTTTGGCATCAACGCCATGATGAATCTGTTCGGCATCATGATGGAAGTTCACAACCAAACCACACCCAGAACCAGTTGGCGGGCCTTCATCTACGGCTGCCTGGCCGGCATCGTCCCCTGGATCGTGATCTTCATGTACTTCGTGGGAGCGGTTAATTCGGGAGATGCCAAGCCACCGGCCTTCGTCTACGCCATCGTACCTACTCTCTTCGTCCTGTTCAACATCTTCGCCATCAACATGGTGCTACAATACAAGAAAGTAGGGCCCTGGCGAGACTATCTCTACGGAGAGCGGGTGTACATCGTCCTGAGCCTGGTGGCCAAGACGGTGCTGGCCTGGCTGATCTGGTTTGGCACGCTGGCGCCGGTTTAAAGAGGAACACCTCTCCAAAGACGCGCTGTCCAGGGGATTACAATGAGTCGGATAAAGCCGGAAAAATTACATGTGCATTTCACCAAAGGCACGACCCCAGAGTCACCGGTTACGCCCCGGCGCTACACACTAACCCACTCCGACATAACAGGGGAACTGTTCCTGACCGTGGGTCCAGAACATAACACCAAGCAGATGTCAGGTCTGTACGCCCGCCTCATGCGCGACGAAGTACTGGCCGAGTGGCGCCACGACGAAGATGGGCCAGCGTTGCACATAATCTGCCATGTCAGCGGCGGGTTGATTTTCGGCACGGCTGCCCTCCGCGATTTCTTCTTCCGAAAAGAGCTGTCTCTGGCGTTGGCAGCACTCCGCTACGGCGATCGAAAGTTTTTCGCAGCTCATCCCGAAATGGACCGTGCACCGATTTGGGTACACTTCCATTCCCACCGGCAACGCTACCGTCGTTTAGAACGCTGGGGCACACCGGCTGACTACTGCACACAGTGATAGTCACCTGAGGTCAGAATGCGAATTTGGCTCTGGACCCTTTTCGGATTTTTCTCGGGCTCGCTTCCTTTCTCGGTGTGGATAGGGCATCTGATCGCCCGGACTGACATCCGCCGCTATGATGACGGCAACCCCGGCGCCACTAATGCCTGGCGGGCCGGAGGGTGGCGGGCAGGGATCCCGGCGATGCTGCTCGACTACCTGAAAGGAGCCATACCGGTGACGGTGGCCCACTTCTGGGCGGGTATCAGCGACTGGGCGCTGGTGCCGGTGGCTATGGCTCCGGTCTTGGGCCACGCCTTCTCCCCTTTTCTTCACTTCCGGGGCGGCAAGGCGGTGGCAGCGACCCTGGGTATCTGGACAGGGCTGACGCTGTGGATGGGGCCAACCACGTTGGGCCTGGCCCTCGCTCTGGCCTTCGCCCTTAACTCCGCCGATGCCTGGTCGGTCATGCTGGGCATGCTAGCCCTGCTGGTGAGCTTGCTGCTGCAACGGACTTCGGCGCCGCTCCTGGCCATTTGGGCGGGCAATCTGGCCGTTCTCATCTGGAAGCACCGCCACGGCCTGCAGACACCACCTCAGCCTCGCCCCTGGTTGCGCAACTTGATGGAGAGATTCCGTTGACGACTTCTTGGTTTCAACATCAGATCGGCATCGTTGTCTTTCTAGGAGTCTTACTCCTCATCGCCCTGAGCAACCTGTGGGCGCTGCGGCGGCTGGGGGACTATCCTGCCCCCTCTCACGCGCCACGGGTTTCGGTGCTCATCCCGGCGCGAAACGAGATGGAGGCTATCGGCCCGTGTCTTCGCTCGCTACTGACCCAGGACTATCCCGATTTCGAGGTGCTGGTACTGGACGACGGTTCGACTGACGGGACGGGGGCCGTGTTGGCGAAAATGGAGGCGCAAGACGAGCGGCTGCGAGTGTTGCAAGGGAGGTCCCTGCCGGAGGGCTGGCTGGGCAAGCATTGGGCCTGTTGGCAACTGGCAGAAGCGGCCCCAGGCGATCTGCTTCTATTCACCGACGCCGATACTCACCACTCTCCAGGGACGCTGCAGGCAGCGATGGCCGCCGTGGAGGCCGAAGGGGCCGACTTGCTGACTGGCTTTGTCTACCAGGAGGTCGTCTCCTGGGGCGAGCGACTGACGATCCCCGTCGCCTTCTGGTGCTTTTTCTCTTTCCTGCCCCTCGGGTTGGCCCACCGCGTCCGCCTGCCAGCTCTTTCGCTGACCAATGGCCAAATGATGCTTTTCCGCCGCCAAGCCTACCAGACCATCGGCGGGCACCAGGCGGTGCGGAACAACCCGGTAGACGACATTGCCCTGGGACAGCGGGTGAAAGCCATTGGGCTGCGCTGGCGAGCGGTGGATGCCGGGGAATTCATCTCCTGCCGGATGTACCGCAGCCTCCAAGAGGCGCTGGAGGGATTCAGCAAAAACCTCTTTGCCGTCTTCGACTTCCGGCTGCTGGAGTACCTGTTCGTCTGGCTTTGGATAACACTGATCACCTGGGAACCTTTGGCAGTGTTGGCGTTAAAAGTGATTGGAGTTCCGCTGCCGCAGTTTGCCCGCTGGCCCGCGGCGCTGGCAGTTGCAGAGATGCTGGCCCTGTGGCTCATCACCCTGCATCGCCTCCGCTTTCCGCGCTACCTGGCTTTTTTCTATCCGATCAGCACGCTGTTATTCCTGTCCATCGCCTTTCGTTCCTTGGTGTGGACGGCGACGGGCTGGGCCGCGTGGAAAGGCCGCCCCCTGCCCCGGCAGCGAGTGCGGTTGATATGAACGATGACAGTCGCTTGCGAATCAGGTGACTGTCGCCTGAGAAAGGAGTTCCATGACTGACAACCCCCCCGCCAGTATCCATATCGGCGGCGACGCCGAACATTCCATCCTGGTCATCGGCTCGCAGAACATTATTATCCAGGCGGCAGCGCAGGCCACCCGGGAACAACGCGACCCCACCCGCATGTTGCGCGTAGCCGCCATCCTGGCTGCACCGGTGCATGACCCCACACGCCCGGACCGCCCCCCCGCCCCCCTGGACCTGCGCAGCGAGTGGCGACGCCTGGAGCAGGCCGTCTGCGGAGCCCACGCCCCCATCCTGCTGGCCCGCCTGGTCCCGCCCACCCTGGACACCCTGCGCCGGGAACTCTCGCCCCGCGTGGCCGAGCAGGCCAACCCCCAGGCCTTCCGCCCCGACCTGGCCAGGAGCCTGGGAGCTCACGGCACAGTGCTGCGGGGATTGGAGCGCCATGCCGAAGCCGTGGATGCCTTTGGTGAAGGGATACAGGCCCTGACCCCCCTCTTCCGCCGCCTGCCCCAGGCCTTCGCCGGGCTCATGGAAGCTTTGGTCAGCGGATACTTCAACGCCTGCCAGGCTGCAGGCCGGGAGCCGGATAGCGCGTTGCTGGGGCCGGTGGCCGCGGCGCTGGAGGATTTGTAGGGCAACTCCTGCGGAGTTGCGCTACTTATGAATACCATGAAAATCCGTCTTGACGTGACGGATTTTCATGGTATAATAATCTGGACTCTGGCGAATTTTTAGCCCCCTACATCTTGGGAAAATCCAATCACTCAACCACAAGATGTAGGTTCGTAGTAGCGACTTTAGTCGCTTTTTCCCCGCGCTGGACGACTAAAGTCGTCACTACGAACAAAAACGCCAGACTCCAGTAATAATGACATGTTCTATCCAAGACCCCATTTGCAGCAAACCATCGAGCGCGCCCTGGCGCGAAGCCGGGTCGTTGCGCTCATCGGGCCACGCCAATGCGGCAAAACGACCATGGCCCGTCAATTCGTCCCCGCCGACTCGCTGAACTATTTCGACCTGGAAGACCCAATCAGCCTGGCCCGGCTCGACCAGCCCATGACTGCTTTGCAGGGCCTGACCGGTCTGGTGGTGATTGACGAGATTCAGCGCCGGCCTGACCTGTTCCCCGTGCTACGTGTGCTCTGTGATCGCACCCCTCTCACAGCGCGTTTTC
Source organism: Anaerolineae bacterium (assembly GCA_024653325.1). Classification (GTDB taxonomy): domain Bacteria; phylum Chloroflexota; class Anaerolineae; order JACIWR01; family JACIWR01; genus JACIWR01. Next base: position 21,710 of record JANLFX010000029.1, on the reverse strand, counting down.
TGATCCTGGGCAGTACCTCGCCGGACATGCTGCGTCAATCGTCCGAAACGCTGGCCGGACGGCTGGAGATCATCCGCATGGCTGGTTTCAGCCTGGCTGAGGTTGGCGCTGAGATGCAAATGCGCCACTGGTTGCGCGGCGGTTTCCCCCTCTCGTTCCTGGCCGCATCGGACGCCGACAGCCTGGCCTGGCGCAAAAACTTCATCCAGACCTTTCTGGAACGAGACCTGCCGCAGTTGGGTGTGAGCATTCCCGCCGCTAGTATGTTTCGCTTTTGGAACATGCTGGCCCATTACCACGCTCAGATCCGGAATGCTGCCGAAGTCGCCCGGGCCATCGACGTTAGCGAGTCTACGGTGCGGCGCTACCTCGACCTGCTCGAGAGCGCCTTCATGGTGCGCCAGCTCAGGCCCTGGTTTGCCAAACTGTAATCTCCCCCGCCTCCGCCAGTTTCGCTGCTGCCCGCTCCACCTCGGTCTCGCTCCAGCCGAAGAGCCGGGCCACCTGCGCCGGGGTCGCCGCCACGACGCTTCGCAGATAACGCAGCAAAATGTGGCGGTGGGCCTCTCCCCGACCGATGGCCCGCGCCTGCTCCGGAATGTCGGGGAACCAACGGGGAAGGAGTTCGTAGATAAAAGCGTATCGCCACGCGCCAGCCTCGGCAATCCCCACCGGCAGTATCTTCAAACCCACCTGCAACTCCACCAGCGCCCGCTCGAGGGCGCTTTTGGCGCTTTGCGCGCTCATTCGCGCCTCGCGACGCAGGCGGATGGTATCCAGCGGGCCGTGTTCCAGGATGGCCTCGTAGATAGCTTTGGCCTCGGCGGTCATTCTCCCTTCAGCGTATTCCTGGAGATAATCGTCGAGGGAGCCGTAGTTCTCCGAGAGGGCGTAGAAGTAGGGGAGTTCCGTCAGCGAGATCAGGGTTGCCTTGCGGCGGAGAAACTTGCCGTAGTACCACCACTTCTTGTCCAGCGACTCGTCCTTCCAGCCCCAGCACTTGCCGATGTCAGGGTCATCGTGCTCCATGGGCACCGGCCGCTCGCATCCGGCGATGGCATGGAACAGGTTGGGCAGTTCCACCCCCTTGATGGGCCAGAAATGGCAGAAGCCTACCTCCTCAACGAAAGCGCGAGCTTCTTCCACCGTGCGCACTCGCCGTTCGGGAGTGCGCCGGTAATTGAAATCGCGGCGGCGTTTGATCTCGTCAGGCGTAACGCGGCTTTCAAGCTGCAACCAAGTAAGAGCGGTCACCAAGCTTCCACCCCCACCGACCCAGCGTAACACGGGCTCAAGCCCGTGTTACGGGGAGCTCCGTATCATCCAGGCTGGCGAAGTCGTTGGGCCGGGCATCCTCCCGATAGTGCGCCCCGCGAGACTGGCGGTTATGCCAGGCGGCGCAGGTGACAACCCAGGCCGCCTGGGCCATGTTGCGCAACCCGATCAGGTCATCGTTTAAGCGGGTGACGCGGTAAAAATCATCAATCACTTCCCAGAGATGGTTGAGATCCCGCAGGGCGCGGGCCAGCCGGCGGGCGTTTCGCGCCAGGCCGACATAAAGCCACATGATGTTCTGGATGGTGCGGCGGTCACGGTGAACCAGCACCGGGTCGGCTACCGCATTATTCCCCACATCTTCCCAGGGAGGCACCTCGTCCGCGGCCACCAGATGGAGATCACCCCGGGCAGCAATGTCCCGTCCGGCCCGGTCTCCCCACACCAATCCCTCTAACAGCGACGTGCTGGCCAGGCGGTTGGCCCCGTGCACGCCCGTGCAACTGACCTCGCCTACGGCGTAAAGCCCCTCAACGGTGGTACGCCCCCATTCGTTGACCAGAACACCCCCACAAAAGTAATGGGCCGCCGGCACTACCGGGATCGGCTCGGCGGTGATGTCAATACCGGCCTTAAGGCACGTAGCGTAAATGGTGGGAAAACGCTCGCGGATTTGGGCGGGCGTCATGTGGCTGGCCAGATCGAGAAGAACGTGAGGATACCCGTTGGTGATCATCTCGTGGTGGATGGCACGGGAGACCACGTCGCGGGGGGCCAGGTCACCCCAGCGGGGAGCGTACTCGTCCATGAAGTGCCGCCCGTCCGGCGTGTAGAGCCGCCCTCCCTCACCACGCACGGCCTCGGAAATGAGGAAGTTGTCCGCCCCGGGGACGGCCAGGGTGGTAGGATGAAACTGGATGTACTCGGCATTGACCACCCGCGCCCCGGCCCGATAAGCCATGGCCAGACCATCCCCCCTGGCTCCTTTGGGATTGGTGGTATGGCGGTAAATACGTCCCAGGCCGCCCGTGGCGAGTATCGTGGCCCTGGCCAGAATGCGACGCACCACCCTTTCCTCCTGGTACAGGACATAGGCCCCGTGGCAGGTGATAGGTTTGTAGATGGCCAGCGGGGCCTTTGCATGGTGAGAGGAAGTGATGAGATCCACCGCCGTCGCCCCGGTATGAACGGTGACGTTGGGCAATCGTCGCAGCCGGGCGATCAGGGCCTGCTCGATGGCCTGCCCCGTGGCATCGCCCACGTGTAACACCCGAGGCACCGAGTGTCCCCCCTCGAGGGCGTACACCAGCTCGCCGTTGGCATCGCGTTCGAAAGGGATATCACCCTCTTCCACGAGCAGACGCCGCACCAGCTCTGGCCCCTCTTCGGCCAGGATGCGCACGGCAGCCGGCAAACTGAGCCCTGCCCCGGCCGCCAGAATGTCCCGGGCCAGCAAATCGGGGGAGTCATTGATCCCCCGTCCGATGATTCCCCCCTGCGCGTAATAGGTATTGGACTCCTCCGGAGCGCTGGCGCGGGTGACCAACACCACCTGACGTTGGCGATCCTGGGCCAGACGCAAGGCCGCGGCTGCCCCGGCAATACCACAACCGATAATCAACACGTCCGTCTCAACACACTCTTCCATTCTTCTACCCTTCCATTCCCTTTTCAACCCAACTCCAACATCCGCTCCAACGCTATCCGCGCCCAGTGAGCCGTCTCGGCGTCCACGAGCACCTCGTTGACCAGCTCGCCGCCCGCCAATGCCTCGAGCACATGCACCAGATTAGGCAAGGTGATCTGGCCCATCGTGCGGCAGAAGGGCGGCACGTCGGCCAGGGAAACGATGAGCTGTTCAGGGTGATCTCGTTGAAGACGATGCACCAGGCGCGACTCCGTGCCGATGGCCCACCGTGTCCCCGGTGGCGCAGCCTCCACCTGCCTGATGATGTGAGCCGTCGAACCGGCATCATCAGCCAGGTCCACAACCTCCATTTTGCACTCGGGATGGACAATAACCCGGACGCCGGGGAATTGCTCGCGCACGGCGGTCACGTGCTCAGGCCGGAAGCGCTGGTGCACATTGCAAGCTCCGGGCCAGAGAATCACCCTGGCCTGACGGATGGCCGCCGGGCCAGGCGGGTGATGCACATCCCACAAAAGCATTTCGTTCAGGGGAATCCCCATCTGTTTGGCCGTGTTACGCCCCAGGTGCTGATCGGGGAAGAAAAAGACGCGCGGGCGCTGTGTCAATGCCCAGCGCAGCACCTGCGTGGCATTGCCCGAGGTGCAGACGACGCCATTGTGTCGCCCGCAGAACGCCTTCAGCGCAGCAGACGAGTTCACGTAGGTGACGGGCGTGAACTCGGCATCGGCATCGCCGAACACCGCTTCCAGAATGTCCCAGGCCGCCTGCACCGCCTCCAGAGTAGCGGTATCGGCCAGGTAACAGCCGGCAGTGGCATCGGGGATGAGGACGTGCTGGCCCGGTTTAGCCAGGATGGCCGCCGTCTCGGCCATGAAATGCACGCCACAGAAGACGATGAACTCGGCGTCGGTCTGGGTGGCGTCGCGAGCCAGTTTGAGGGAATCGCCCCGAAAATCGGCGCAAGCGATCACCTCATCCCGCTGATAGTGATGCCCCAGGATGACCAAGCGCTTCCCCAGCATGGACTTGATCTCGGCTACACGGGAGCTGAGATCGGGAGCGACAGCCTCCTCCGCCTGACCTACTTCCATGCTCAGATCGAGGGCTTTCACCGAATGGGTCAGTGCGCCGACGGAGATGTAATCCACTCCCGTAGCGGCCACCTCGCCCACCCCTTCCAGAGTAACGTTGCCGGAAACCTCCAACGGCACCCGTCCGGCAGTGATGGAGACGGCCAGGTGTATCTCCTCCAGGCCCATGTTGTCAAGCATGATCCGCTCCACGGGCGGGGTGATGCTCAACACCTGGCGCAGCTCATCCAGGTTACGGACCTCGACCTCGATGGGCAGATCGGGGCGAGCTGCCCGCGCCCTGGCGACGGCGGGAATGATCCCGCCGGCAGCGGCGATGTGGTTGTCCTTGATCAGGATCATGTCGTAGAGCGACTTGCGGTGATTCATACCGCCCCCCATCCGCACGGCGTACTTGTCCAACACCCGATAGCCGGGCAGCGTCTTGCGCGTATCCAGGATGGCAGCCGATGTACAGGCGACGGCATCTACAAAGCGGCGAGTGAGGGTGGCAATGCCCGACATGCGCTGCAAGAAATTCAGGGCAATGCGCTCCGCCGCCAGCAGGCTACGGCCGGGGCCACTGACCTCGGCGACCAGCTCGCCTGGCACTACCTCCTGCCCGTCATCAACACAAGCGGTAAACTCGATGTCCGGATGCACGCGCCGAAACACCGCCTCGGCCACCGGTAACCCGGCGATAACCCCGGCCGATTTGGCCACGATCTGCCCCGTCAGCACGGCATCGGCAGCCAGGATAGCCTCGCTGGTGGCATCACCAGGCCCGATATCCTCGGCGATCGCCAGGTCAATCAACGGTTGAGCGGCGTGGAGCAAGGGAGACATCTCTTGTCTCATCATGGTTCCCTCCTCATCTAAGGTGACAGTCACCTGATTGTACGCCAAGTGGGACATCTTGTCAAAGAAAAAATCGCCGGTCCTCATCCTTCCGGCGATTGTGACGAAGCGAGAGGAAAAAGATGGTGTAGTTTTTCCCCATTGGAGAACTTCCTCAAGTCTCCTCAGACTTATAGGTGTGCGGCGATTGCTGCGCCTTAGGACGAGTTTAAGCCTGTCCTACCAGACTTATGGGTAAATCACCGGTTGAGACTGTTATTGACAGCCCGGCTATAACGTGTATACTACCTGGTAGAGAGAAACAAGACCACGGAGCTGCTTATGAACCGCGAGGCCCCTCCCCTCATACCCGGCGGCATTGACCGCATACTGCTGATATTGCGCTGGTTGGCGCTGGTATTGGCCATTGGGCTGTCTTTCATTGACCGCTCGACGGAGGGGGTGTTTGTCGGCATTTTCCCGTTGGTGGGCGGCATAGCTGCCTACAACCTGGTCATCCTGCTCCTGCCGCGTTTCCTCCCCTGGCTACGACAACCCTTCAACGTGCTGGCCCTGGACGTCTTGGTGAGCACATTGGCCGTGTACCTCAATGGCGGCTACCATAGCGCGTTCTTTATCCTGTACGTCTTCGTCCTAATCAGCGCGGCTTTCCGCCTCAGCGTCATGTCCAGCCTGCTGCTGGCCAACCTGGCCGCATTTCTATACATTGCCGCTTGCCTGCTCAACCCAGCCCGTCTGAGCACGATTGAAGCGACCTACATCACCGGCACCAAATTGACATTGCTGCTCATCGTCGCCCTGCTCTCCTCCCTGCTCCTGGAACAACTCCGCCGCGAACGAGAGGAGACCGCCCGCGAGCGAGCCCTGGCCGAGGCACAGGCCACCTTCGTTTCGGTCGTGTCTCACGAGCTACGCACCCCCCTGACCTGCATCAAGACCTCCATCGAGCTACTGCAGGCCACTGAAACCCAGGACGCCGACGAGGGCCGTCGTGAGCTGATACAAACCATCGCCAATCACGTAGCACGGCTGGAATCGCTGGTCAACGACCTGCTACAGGTCACCCGCTTAGAGGCCGAACAGGTTGTGCTCACTCCCCAACCCACCGATATGGCTCTGTTTCTGAAGCGGGTAGCGCATTCATTTACCCCTCTACTGGTGCACAAATCTCAGCAGTTGGAACTGGATTTGTCCGCAGGATTGCCACGAGTCTGGGTAGACCGCACACAAATCGAGCAGGTCATCAGCAACTTGCTTTCTAACGCCATCAAGTTCACTCCCCAAGGCGGCCACATCCGACTGGCACTGCACGGCGACAAGGACGCCCTGGTCATCTCGGTAAGCGACGATGGGCCGGGCATCCCGTTGGAAGAGCAGCCGCACATCTTCGAGAAGTTCTACGTGGGACACCAGCAGAAAGCAACAGGCGGGGTTGGGGTAGGGCTAGGGCTGTACATCGCGCGCCGTTTGGTGGAATTGCACGGCGGACGCATCTCGGTGAAAAGCATGCCGGGGCAGGGTGCTACCTTCACCTTCACCTTGCCGCTGGAGAGAAAAGCTCATCAGCCCCGGGCTAATGAATTTTGAGAAATTATGGCGGGCATGGGACGTCCGACCACCACGAGCCTCCGGCAGTCGCGCTTTTCATAGCGCGACCCGACGGTTGTCGCGACCGGATGGCGCGGTAAGAAACCGGCCTACACAAAACCGATGTCCAGCATAAGCAGGATACAGATTCCGGTGCAAGAAACAAATCAGGAGCCCTCATGAAACTATTGATCGTGGACGAGGAACCAGATGTGGTGAAAGTGGTGCGCGCGGCCTTCCGCGCTCAAGAGCCAAACTGGGAGGTGCTGGCAGCGAGCAGCGGACCCGAGGCACTCCAGATAATCGAAAGCGAACAGCCCGACCTGGTGCTTTTGGACGTGGTTTTGCCGGGCATGGACGGCTTCAGTGTGCTACGCGAACTGCGCCGCTTCTCCGACGTGCCGGTGATCATGCTCACTGTGCGCGACGACGAGGTCAGCAAGGTGACCGGGTTGGAATTGGGCGCCGACGATTACATCACCAAGCCCTTTGGCTACCTGGAGTTGGTCGCGCGCGTGCGGGCCGTGCTGCGCCGGGCCGAAGGGTTACCCCTGAGCTACGAAGAGCCCTTCGTGTGCGGCGATGTGCGGGTTGATTTCAGCACCCGGCAGGTCACGGTCAAAGGACAGGCGGTAGAGCTGACCAACACCGAGTACCGGCTGCTATATCACCTGGTGCGCAACGCCGGCCGACCGATGAGTCACGAGGCATTGCTGGCCCGCGTCTGGGGTCACGAATACACTGACGAGATAAACTATCTCAAGGTATACATCAGCCGCCTACGGGCCAAACTCGAACCCGATCCCCAACATCCCCAGTACATTCTCACCGAATACGGATTTGGGTATAGGTTTCGTGCTCCCTGAGCCGCATAGCCTGCCGGGCGTTGATCTCGCCCCTTGGATACAAACTATTATCAGCGTACCCCAAAGCCGCACCAAAGATATTGATCACCTCCGGCAAGAGTGCTTCTAAGGCATGAGTGCGGATCGAATCGTGGGTCTCGCCCTCGACCAGCCACAAAGTGCTGGGTTGCCCGGCGGCGGTGAGCATCTGCTGTGCGTGGCCGAGGGGGATGTGTCCATCATTCGTGCCATAAATCAGCAACAAAGGACGCGGGGCAATGCGTCCTACCACATCCACCGCACAAGCCTCCGCGCGCGAGAACCCCTTATGCCATTCCACCAAGCGCAATGTCCAATCCAGCACGAAAGGGGGCAGCAACGGCGGGCGGTTCGCCGTCCACACCTCCGCCACAGAAGCAAAAGGAGCGACCGCCACCACCGCGCCGATGTCCTGATTGCGCGCCGCGCTCAGAATCACGCTGACCGCGCCCACCGAATAGCCGATGGCCCCCACGTTGCGCACGCCTCGCTCCTCGCGCAGGAAGTGCACGGCGCTATCCACATCCTGACTCTCCCCCACACCATAAGTCAGCCCGCGGCCATCCCCCTCACTTTGACCAAAGCCTCGATAGCTGAAAAGCAAAACATGATAACCGGCCCGGTGCAGGGGCGGAACAAGCGACAGGCCAGAGCGCTGATCGCGTCCGGAGCCATGCGCATACAAGATGGCCGGCGCGTCCCGGCTGGAGGCCGGGGCAGGAATAAACCAGCCGCGTAGCAGCCGCCCATCCTCAGCGGGGAAAACCACTTCCTCGAAAGGGAGTCCCAACTCCGTCAGAGGGTTGACATCCCGTGTGGGAAAGGCGGGGGGTCTGGTGGCCCATTTTTCGGCGATAAGAGGAGCACCGGTCAGCAAAAACGCCCCGCCCGCCAAAGTCACGGTCACCACCTTCAACACCCGCAAAAACATCGCGCGCCTGCTCTGCAAACTCACCCTCGCAGGCGCGCGGCTCGTGTCTAAATCTGCAGTGATGTACATCTACAATGTCTGCCCTTCTCTTTTGAAGTAAATCAAGTATACCACGTCCGTCCTACGCTGTCAAAAGTCAGGTGTCAGGTGCGACGCACTTGAGAAGTGCGTCGCACCTTTAGGGAAGCCCCCGACGCAGTCGGGGGAGCCTCACCGCTGCCGGGCAAGCTGTCACCCACCCCTCACTGCGTGAGGGGCTTGCTCGTTAACCACTTTTTAACCTCCGTTTACCACCCCCTTTAACCTCTTTCTGATATACTATTTTATGCAAAGCTTCGGTTACCCAAACTCACTGCCGTTTTCCTGGGGTTGAGGTTATCGTGCGCCGATTCCGATCAGCGGTTATCGTTATTGCCTCTATCGTGATGCTACTGGGGGCAGCGGGAACCGTGGCTCTATTGTACGCGCTCTCCCGCTACGCTACACAAACCCCCATCTCTGCCGAGGGGAAGATTTCACTCCTGGTACCCATCGCCCTGCTTTTGACCTTCGCTGTACTGAGCGTGGTATTGATCTGTCGCCTGCTGCAGCTCATCTTACAGCGTAATGGTCCACGGGGCAAGGAGGGATAGAGAATGCGCAAGGTCGCTGTCGTCACCGACTCGGCGGCCAACCTGCCACCAGAATTGGCCGCACGCTATCACGTGACCGTCGTCCCGGTGCTCCTCTACTGGAATGATCACGAATATCGAGACGGAGTGGACATCTCGCCTACTGAACTGTACCAGCATCTGCGTCAGGCAAAGAACGGAGCGCTGCCCAAAACATCCACTCCTTCCATCGGTGATTTTGTGCGCGCTTACGCCCACGCTGCGCGGGAAGCGGAAGCCATCGTCTCCATTCACCTCTCCGCCGAGCTGAGCGGCATCTACCAAGTGGCGTGTGCGGCCAGCGAGCTGGTGGACGTGCCGGTACACGTATTCGACTGCCGCAGCGCGGCGATGGGGTGCGGCTTCACCGCCTTGGAGGCAGCCCGGGCAGCCGAGGCCGGGGCCGATGTCGAACAAGTGCTGGCGCGGGCGCGCGAGATCGCCCGGCGCGTCCGTGTATACGCCTTTTTGGATACGTTGACCTATCTGCATCGCGGCGGGCATGTACCGGCTATCGCCTCCATCGCTGGCAGTATGCTCAAAATCTGCCCCATCCTCACCGTCGAGAACGGTCCGGCGCGGCTGGCCGAGCTGCCACGCACCCGACGGCGGGCCACAGCCCGCCTCCTGGCTCGCATGAAAGACGACGTGGGAGAGTGGCCGGTACACGTGGCCATCATGCACGCCGATGCACTAGACGAGGCCGAAACCCTACAGGAAGAGGTGGAAACCCTCTTCAACTGTCGTGAATTATTCACCACCGAGTTTACCCCGGTCATGGGAGCCCATGCCGGTCCAGGAGTGTTAGGGATGGCGTGGTGGAGCGAAAGCGAGGAGTGAATGAAACACGTCTCTTTAGCCCGCCGTGCGGACGCCCCCACCCGCCTGGGTCACTACGACCTGCCCATTGACGTGGGGTTGACGCCGGCTTTGGGGCTTTGTGTAATCGCCAATGAAGACGAAAGAGATTGAGTTCAGGAATAGAGGGGTAATGTTACGGGGGGAATGCTTTTATCCTGATGGAGCCGCGCAAGGACCCGGGGCGGTGCTGCTGCATGGCTTCGCCTCGGACCGCCGCGAGATGGTCCGTGCGGCCCGTGAATTGGCCGCGCGCGGCGTGGCAGCACTGATCTTCGACCTGCGGGGGCATGGTCAATCCGGCGGGGTGTATGCCGAGGACCCGGTTGATGATGTGTTGGCCGCCGCCATGCTGCTGGCTCACCAATCCCCGGTGGACCCCAAGCGCATCGCCCTGGTTGGACACAGCATCAGCGGCAGGTTGGTGTTACTGGCGGCTGCACAAGAACCCGCCATTGCCGCCGTGGTCGCCCTGGCCCCGGCCGCCGATGACGCCGGAGCGAAATTGCTGGCCGGACTGAAGCGCCTGCCACCCCACCTCGCCAATGCAGTGCACCATTACCCGGACGATGGGCCGTTTCCAGGCATGAAGCCGCGCCAGGGGGCGCGGGCCAGGGCCGATATGCAGCGCCTGGGCTATCGTCTGGCCGTGGACTGGGCACGAATGGCCCGCTCCTGGGCGCAACGGCCTCTGGCAGACGTGATGGAGTCCATCGCCCCCACGCCGGTACTGCTGGTGCACTGCTTGTGGGACAATAAAGTCCCACTGCGCCACACATTGGCCCTCTATCGCCGGGCCAAAGCGCCGCGCAAGCTGATCCTCTCGCCCTGGGGCGTGCACTCCAGCGCCTGCCGCTCCTGGTTGGTGCGTCGGCTGTGGATGACCTGGCTGGTGCGCGAACTGCGGATGCCCGTCAAACGTCCCGCACTCCAGCCAGCCCACGTCTACGTGCGACGAAAGGGTGATGGCCGATGAGGACGGGGGAGTTTCTGCTGTGGATTGCTGCCGGTTATCTGCTGGGCTCGATACCCTTCTCTTACCTGCTGGCGCGCGCGGTCAAGGGGATTGATCTGCGACAGTACGGCAGTGGCAACGTGGGCGGCTCGAATGTGGGGGTATGGCTGGGCATCTGGGCGACGGTGGTGGCTGGATTAAGCGATGTGCTCAAAGCGGCCATACCCACGTGGCTGGCGCTGCGTCTGGGATTCGGCCTGCCGGTGGCCCTGGCGACGGGACTGGCCGCCGTCGTCGGTCACAGTTGGTCACTTTATCTCGGCTTCAGCGGTGGGCGAGGGCTGTCGGCCTGGTTGGGCACACTGGCAGGGACTTTTTTCCCCGGCGCGGTGTATTTTCTGGGCTGGCTGGCGCTGGGCCGCCTGGCACGTATGACGGCGGCGGGCGCGCTGGTGGGCCTGGTCACCCTGCCGGTGTTCGCCTGGTGGCTGGGCCGCCCACCGGCGGTGACGGTGGCCTGTGGGGTGGCCCTGGTCATCACTCTGCTCAAGCGACTGGAGGCCAATCGCCTGCCGCTGCCCGTGGAGCCCGCGGCGCGGCGACGGGTGTTGCTGTACCGCTTGCTGCTGGACCGTGACGTCGGCCCCCGTGAGGAATGGACGCGACGCCCGCTCGCAAATGACGGCAAGCGATAATCACTTTTGAGTGGATGCGGAGCGGTCAACGCCGGATGATGAATTCATAGGCCCTGGCCCAGACCGCCTCGCGTTCGCTGTCAACCGTCATACAGTGGCCGGAGTTTTCGAACCAGACCAGTTCCTTGTCGGTTGTACCAAGTCCGTTGAAGATGATTTGGGCGCTGTCGGCGGGGATGGTGCGATCGCAGCGCCCCTGCATGACCAGCACCGGCGCTTTTATGCGGGGCAATTCCCGCCGTACCAGTTTCAGCAGGTGGCCGAGGCTGACGACGCAGCGCGTGGGCAACCGCTTATAGGCGAAGTAGCGGTTTTCAGCCTCAGGGTCGGTCAGGTCCGATTCCATACCGGGATTGATCCAGCGCACGAAGGGCTGGATCAGCGGCAGAAAGCGAAAGCGCCGGTCGGCGATGTAGGCCGGCGTGCTCATGGCCACCACCCCGGTCAGCGGGTGGTGTGCGGCCAGGTGCAGGACGATGAGCCCGCCCATGGAAAGCCCAGCGGCGAAGACCCTTGAGCACCGCCCTTGAAGCTGACGCAAGCCCTCCTCGGCGGAAGCCGCCCAGTCGCGCCAGGTGGTCCTGGCCATGTCCTCGGGGGACGTCCCGTGCCCGGCCAGACGCACTCCCAACACCGTCAACCCCTGCGCGGCCAGGTACTCCCCCATGGGCCGCATCTCCGGTGGGCTGCCACTGAAGCCATGCACCAGCAGGCAGCCGGTGGGGCCGCCTGCGAAGAAAAACGGGTTCAGGTCCAACTCTGCCATAGAGCCTTGTATCCTTATGAATTGATACCCCATCGGCAGCAGGTAGTCAAGGTCACGAGGTAAAAGATACGAGAGCAGGAACAGGGAGAGAGATCGTGGGTCTGGGCCTATGGGCAGGGACTATCGGTCAGCCGCAACCTGCCCAAGCACATCCACGAATGGCAGGAACGGGTAGCGCGCTCTAGGCGCTGCGCGCCGGCGGCCAGCTCGCCAGGATGGCAGTCAGGCAATCCGCCCAGGGTCTGATTCTACCTCAATATAGCGGAAAGTGCAAACAACTCCTGCGCCCTGATGGGCGGCAAGGTGCTGGCCCAGGTTCCAGCCAGTGCCCACAAGGACCTATAAAACTATCGTCGCGTGGTTCATTGCGACCTTCCATTGGGAGTTAATGCTCATTCGCCCACCGGCCGGCGCAAGGCATCCAGGTTCTTCGCCTGCCAGCGCAGGAAGTCCAATAGTTCGTCCAGGGTGCTGAAGGTCCAGCATTCTCCCGTCTGGATGTGCTCGATCTCGCCACACCAGTCGGCGGTTGGCCCCACCTGCTGCGGGTTCTGCTCACACCACAGGCGGATGAGGAAGGATGCGTACTCAACGGTAGACATGGATGCACCTCACGATGGCCGCACGGACGACGCAGCGGCGATTTGGTTTTCCACAACTTGAACCTTGCTCCCAGGTCCCCCTTGGTCAGATTCTTCCCGTCTAAAGGGAAGCCAGTATGCCGACAAACACCGCGCCAATCACAGCGCCCACAGCGGCAAACACCAGATATAGGAGCAGGTTTGCCAGACACCCCAGGCCTTCAAACCGCCACCCGCCCCCGCCCAGATGCGTGGCTCTCGATCTCATGGCTGCAATGAGCCAAGCCAGGATGAGCCCGACCACGGCACCGATGATGGCTCCGCCAGACATCCACACCCCTCCTTTCCAAAACGACAGTTACCGGTTGCGCACACCTGTCCCTCAATAATTCTTCAGCACCAGCGGCAGGTAGATTGCATGCTGCCCTGCTGCCACCCCGCCGCCCCAGAAGCCGCCGCCCAAGGTGTAGCCGCCCCCGGCGAGCACTCCCGCATCCGGTTGGCCGACCGTGCCGCCCAGGCTGTAGGGGCCGCCGGTGCTGAAGGTGTACCCCCCGCCGTCCATCGTCCACCAAGTGAGTTCATAACCCGCGCCCGCCCCGGTAGCGGCAGAGCTTGCCCCCGCTGTCCCGCCGCTGGATTGGGCCAGGACCAGCGCCGGGAGGAGCATGAGCAGCGCCGCCAGGCCCCAGAGGAGATAACGGAATCGGTTACCCATGGCCGCCTCCTTTCACCGCTCATCGGCTCCGCTGATGTCCGGCGGCGCTTCAAACCCTCGCTCGAAAAGCCGGGCATGGCGCTGGTAGTCTAACCCCATCTCCTCCGGCCGGCCGTAGCCGGCGGGGTAGAGGTAGGTGCCCCGTTCGTCGGCGGACTTTTCTTCTTCCACCGGAATGCGGTTTTGCTCGGCAAAGGGGTCATGGCGGATGCCGGTCACCTGCCAGGAGACCTTCATCCCCGGAACGCCACCGGCGATCTGGAAGCGGTTGTCCTGGATCTCCTGAGCGATGTAGAGGTTGGGCATAGGCGCGCCGATGGCGGCCAGCTGATAGCGAAAGTCCCGATTGAGAGCCTCGAACCATTCGGGCAATTGGACCCAGGCCTCGCCCCTGGTGTCCAGCAGGACCACGCCGTCGTAGATATTCTTCATATCCGGCGATTCGACGAAGGAATGGTTGAGGTACTTGTTGGCCGGGTCGAGGGGGTGGTCAATCTTGAACCCGCCGGCCGCTTTGCTGAGCGTGCCCTCGACATGGACATCCCCCAAAAAGTACCCCGCATAGCCGGTATCGGGGGCGGTGCCGTAGACGCCGATGCCGTCCCTGCCCTCGCTCGATCCGAACACGCCGACACCGTCGGTGCTGGTGCTGCTGCCAACCACGCCTGCGGCGTTGCCGCTGGTGGCGGTAGCCCGGCCATATACGCCGATGCCACTGGTACTGCTGCTCTGTCCCAGCACACCATAGTTATTGCCACTGGTGGCAGTGGCCCAGCCGACCACACCGCGGCCGTTCGGGCTGTCGCTCTGGCCCCGTACGCCGTGAGTCTCGCCACTGGTAGCCAGGGCATGGCCGACCACGCCGGCGCCATCGGTGCTGTCACTGCGGCCCCACACGCCGATGGTGTAGCCGCTCGTGGCTCTGGCCCAGCCGACCACACCACGGCCCAGGGTGCTGGCGGTATCGCCCCGCACGCCGTACGCGTAGCCGCTGGTAGCGGTGTTCAGGCCGTATACGCCCGCGCCGGCCAGGCTCGCGCTCACACCGGCCACACCGTAGGTCTCGCCGCTGGTGGCGGCGGCAACGCCGTACACGCCCGTGCCGCTGTCCGCCGCACCCCATAAAGCTGTGCCATCGTTGGTCCAACCCGCGATGGCCCGCTTCTCAGGCGGCCAAACCCCGCCAGGCCAGCCATTAAGCACGTTAAGGGTAGAATATGATCCTTCCGCCCCGCTGATGCTGGCTCCCGGCCGCAGCCCCAGCGCATACGGGGCGGCGGTGATGGCCTGCCGGGGGCTGAGGTTGGTGTACATGCCGCTTCCCGTCGGGCAGCGCACCGCTACCTGCAACCAGCGGGCGTCACCGGTGAAAGCGCTACTGCCAAAGTCCAGGTCGGGGATGGTGAAGAGGCCGTTGCTCACGGAGACGTCGGCCTTGCTCTGGGTGCTGCCGATTTGGCTGCCGTTGCTGGCGGCGTCGTAGAGACTGAACTGGAAGTCGCAATTGCCGTTGACCGGGCTGCCGCTCTGTTTCAGTTGACCTTGGTAGGTGAAGGCGGTGCCCAGCGTGGCCTGGATAGACCCCCCTTCCGTCCCCCCGACGCGGGGGGAGACCGGCGGTTCCGGGCCTTGGGCCGTGATAAGCGACCTGGACAGCACGAGGGACAGGGCCAACACGACCAAAATGGTGATAAGGGTTTGAGTTTTCATCGCTTTTCTCCTTATCTCTGGTTGATGTGTAGGCGACCCTTGCGGTCGCCCGCATTTAGGCAGGCGCAAGGCCTGCCCCTACAGGGTGACCCGTTGGGGAACGAAGGGAAGCACTCGGTTTTTCATCTCTTGCCCTTTTCCTCCTTCTGTCCCACCTGCTACCGGCCGGCCTTGGCTCAGGGTGAGACAAGACCGCGGCCATGGATTTGCCTACCAGCGGCAGATAGACCTTCGTCGGGGCAACGGTCCGCCATTCATCCGCGCCGATGTCATAGCCGGCGCCGGCGGGCCGATGGTCGCCGTCCATGTCCACGTTAGGAGCACCGGTGGCAGAACCGCGGTCAATCGCCGGTGAGTCAGAGTGGAGATGAAAGTTCGCGGATGCGACGTCCACGAAACGTGGGTCACCTTCTACGTAATCCTCGCCGTACACTTCGTCCTCGTAGCCGCGATAGCCGTCAATCAGGTTGTGATCCACGGTCACGTTGCCAGCCGGGATGTCGGCGGCGACG
The DNA here is from genome assembly GCA_024653325.1 of Anaerolineae bacterium. Lineage (GTDB taxonomy): Bacteria > Chloroflexota > Anaerolineae > JACIWR01 > JACIWR01 > JACIWR01. Next base: position 6,009 of record JANLFX010000029.1, on the reverse strand, counting down.
GCGATCTGAAAGGTCAGGTTCTGGCTGGCAATGTTGTTGCGGATGACTACATTCTGCGCCTGGGCATTGTCGGCGATGATGCCTCCGCCCCAATCCACGCCGTTGCCGTTCTCGTAGAGCGTGTTGTTGACGATGACGATGCCGTCCATCGGCTGGCTCTCGGTACAGCAGCGCGATATCTCGATGCCGTAGGTCTGGTTGTGGTAGGCGATGTTGTTTTCCAGGCGAATGTTCGTGAGCAGCCCACCCATCTCGGAGGCGACGGTGAAACCGGCGCTCTCCGCCGAATCGAACACAATGTTTTGGGAGACGGTGATGTCGTGGGTGGGCTTGTCCCAGGCGTCCACGTAGATGCCGACGGCGCGCGGGTGATTGACCGCATTGCGGGCGATCAGGCCGTTAGACGAGCCATCTTTGGCGTCAATGCCCTCTTTTTCGCAGTCGAGCACGGTGTTGTTCCGCACCTCGAAAGCATCGGCCCCGGCCACGGTGATGCATTCCTGCCCTCCGCCGAGCCCGGCCTGCTCGACCGTATTGCCCTCAATCACGATGTGCTGGCTGCCCCACACGCCGATCCCCGACGAGGCAGTGTGGGAGGTGGTGCAGTTCTGGATCGTGACGTGCTCAGAATCGCTGACCAGAATGGCGGCATTGTTGGCGAAAGGGCCGGCGTTGATCACGCGCAAACCTGTAAGGCGAATATAGCTTCTGCTGGCGATCTCGAACAGGCCGGCCAAGTCATCTGGAAGGGTGATGCCGTCTCCGTTCAGCGTGGGGGTTTCACCTGGATAGGCGGCATACGTAATCTCACTGCCCGGGCCACCGGAGTTTTGCGGCATAACCCGTTCATGATAGACCCCGGCGCGGAGGTAAACGGTTTCACCCGCCACGAGCGTATCAGCCGCATGTTGGATCGTCCGCCAGGGCTTGTCCAGCGTTCCGGGGTTGGCGTCATTCCCTGTGGGGGCAACATAATAAACCGCCCCCTGGAGCATAGTAGGAGTAGACGGTAGAGTTTCAAGAATGTGAGCTGGCGGTACCGTTGACACAACGGTTGGCACTATGGCAGACGGAGCACAGAGCGCAACGATGAGCGGCAACAGCCCAAGCAAGAAACGCGGACGAGAGGCGATGGGCTTCATGGTCACCTCCCTAACCCGGCCAAACCGGAACCAAACAAGGCGATTTAGGACGCGGATTTACACGGAGAACACCGATAAAAAGTCCGCGTTTGTCTGCATTCATCCGTGTCCCGCAGATTTTTGCTTTTCGGGCAAGAATTTCACTGGTGAGGGTGAGGAGGGCTTTTACGAAGAGGACGCGGCGTAGCCAGATGAGTCTGAGATCTGTGGCCATCGGGCTTACTCTCTTTCCGTGTTAACACTAGGATGGAGCCTGGCCAGGAGACAGGGTCAGTCCCTTGCAATTGGAAACCCGGCCTACCCACCAGGGCGGATGGGCTTGGGCACCAGCGGTGACGGCCCCCAGAGTTCGGTAGTCACATTGAGCGTGAGGGTGCGCAGTTCAGCCAACACGTTCTGGGCCTCCTCATGGGCATACCAGGCAGCCCAGGTCGCCAGGTCCGCGAACTCGTAGGTCACCAGGGCCTGGGATGCGCCGGCAGCCGGCCGGTAGGCCCGAAACTCGACCACCCCTGGCACGGCCAGGGTGCGCTGGATCGCACTTTGAGTGAACTGCACGTATGCCTCCGCCTTGTCCGGGTGGACGTCCCACTTTACGACGTAGAGCACCATCGCCAATCACCTCCTCCCCGTCCGATTTCCACCACCGAAGAAATAAAAACTGCTACCCAACTCTGGATAGCAGTATAGCACAAGGGTGGCTACAAAATGGCTACAAATGGGGCGTGAAACGTGAGGCGCAACCGTCACACATCACGTTTCACGGATTGGAGGTAGCGCCGCCGCTGCTGGGGGTCAGGGATGCGGTCGGCCTTGGCCGCGATGATGGCCTGGGCACGCCGGTCCTGCTCGTCAGCCTCTTCGATGCGGCCCAGGGCTTGCAGAACCCGGGCGTGGGCGCGATGGACCTCCTCGGTGCCGATCCAGCCTTCGTGGGCCTGGGGCAAGAGGGCGATGGCCCGTTCGGTGTGCTCCAGGGCTGCCTCGACTTTCCCCTGGGCCAGCAGGGCCAGGCCGGTCTCCATCTCGCTCAACATCTCACACACCGCCAGGCCGATCTCCTGGGCAGTGCGCATTGCTTCGCAGGCATAGGCCATAGCGCCGGCAAGATCACCCTGCTGCCGTTTGATGCGCGCCAGGATGGCCAGGCCCAGTGCCAGATTCTCCCGGCACTCGCTGCTCCGGGCCAACTCCACCGCCTCCGTCAGGTAGCAGTGGGCGGCCAGTGGCTCATCGTCTGCTAGCTCCACCAGACCAAGCCCGATGAGCGCTTTGGCCAGGCGCCGGCGGTGAGCCACCGCACGAGCACGCTTGACGGCACCCTGCAGCCAATGCCGGGCCTTAGCGAGATCACCCAGGTGGTAAAAGGCAAATCCTATCCCCATCTCGGCTGCCACCGCCCCGTGCTCATATTGCACCGCTTGCTGCATGGGCAATGTCTGTTGCAGGCGGTCGGCTGCCGCGGCATAATCACCCCGGTAGAGCTGCCAGTAGCCCAGATAGGTCAGAGCGTATGCCTCGGCTGGCCGGACGCCGATCCGCTGGGTCAGGGCCAGGCTTTCGGTCAGATGTCGCTCAGCTTCAGCGAAGTGCCCTAGTTTCAGGTGCAGAAAGCCAATATCCAGCCCAGCCCAGGCCATCCCGTTGTAATCACCCATCTCCTGGTGGCAGGCATACGCTTCCTGCATGTAAGCAAGCGCCTCGGCATACTCTCCCAGGTGAAGACACACATAGCCCAGGTGGTGGGTGATAGATCCCAGTATCTCAGGGCCAGCTTTTTCTTCAGCCAGAGCCAGGGCAGACTCCAAAGCGGTAAGCCCTTGCCACGGCTGGCCCAGGAAGTAATGGGCGAAGCCGATCTGGACCAGTAGGTCACAGCGTGCCGATGTATCGTTCAGGTGCTCGGCTAAGGCCAGGCCTTCCTCGGCTGTGGTAATGGACTTTTCGTACCATCCTCCCAGGTTCAAGTAGCGGGTGCGATAGATCAGTGCCTGCAGGCGTAGACTCTCATTACCGCTGGTTTCAGCCAGAGCCATCAACTCCATCAGGTCAGCGTCTCGCTCTGCCAGCCGGCCTTGGAGGTGACGCTGCTGGGCCCGCTTGACCAGCACCTGCCCGCGCTGGGCCAGATAGACAGGCTGTGAGCAGCCGGGGTCAAGCTGGTCCAACAACGCCAGCATTCGGCTCTGATGTTCTTCCACCTCCCGCCAGGCGAACGTGGCTTCGGCCTGTTGAGCTGCCAAGCTATGGTAATGCAACGCTTTCTCCATCCTGCCGCCAGCCTCGAAGTGGCGCGCCAGAGCGGCCAACGCATCCGGCTCCATTTGCTCCAGCGCCCGGCCGGCGCGTCGGTGCAGCAACTGGCAGCGTACCGGGCTCAAGGTTGTCTTCACGATCCGCCGAATCATCTCGTGCTGGAAACCATACCTTGGATCGTGCTCTACCAGCAGTTGCCGGGCCACCAATTCGTCCAGGCCGTCCATTGTTTCCATCTCCCGACGTCCTGCCGTCAGGCGCACCAGGTCAAGGTTGAAAGTCGGGCCCAGGATGGCCCCCGCCTCCACCACCTGACGGGCCACCGGGCTGAGACGCTCCAGCCGTGCCTCTACCGCCTCCCGAACGGTATCGGGCAGGGGCAAATCTTCCGCATGGATCAACTCCTCCAGCGGCCGGCCCGACTCTATGAGCAATCGGAGCGTCTCCAGCAGAAAGAAGGGGTTGCCGCCTGTAGCCTGTTGGAGCCGGCGGGCGACCTCACCCTCACCCCGGTGCGGGGAGGAGTGGGTGAGGTGACGCAGCAGTTGTAGAACCGCTGCCTCGTCCAGTCCCCACAGCCTCAGTTCAGAGAGGACTCCCAGCCGGGTCAAGCTGTAGCACAACACCCCCACGGCATCCGCCTCTTCGCTCCGGTAACTGCCGATAATCAGCAGGGGGCAGCCACCAGGTCTATCCCTGCTATCCCGGACACGGCACCCCAGGTAGGCCAGCCAGTCCAAGGTGGCGCTGTCAGCCCAGTGGAGGTCGTCCAGGCACAGGAGCGCAGGATGGAAACCAGCAGACAATCCCAAGATGATCTGACATAGGGCCTCAAACAGGCGACTGCGTGCTTCGTCCGGTTCGGCTGGCAGCGGTGGAGGCAGGTCGGGGTACAGGGTACGCAGTTCGGGTAAGAGTCGGGAGGCTTCAGCCAACCAGACGGGTTGCATGGGAAACGCAAAACGGGAAGTGTGAAACGCGGAGCGCAGGGCCTGAACAATGGGCTGGTAGGACATCGTCCGCGTATCCAGATAGCCGGCGCCACTCAGGATCAACGCCCGATCCTGCAGGCGGGTAGCGAATTCCTGAATCAGGCGCGACTTGCCGATGCCGGGCTCCCCCGAAATCAGGACGACTCCCCCGTGGCCGGACTGAGCCCGGGCGTATGCCTGATCCAGCCACCCCAGCGCGCGATCGCGCCCGACCAGAGGCACGTCAAGGCCCGGTAGGGTCGTCCAGGCAGGCCTGGTCACCGGGCGCGGCGATGGTTGACCTTCCAGGATGGCTTGGTAAACGGCCCGCGTCTCCGGCAAGGGACTGACCCCCAGTTCACGCTCCAAGACGACAGCGCAACGCTCGAACTGACGCAGGGCCGCGCTCCGGTCACCAACTGCAGTGTAGAGCTCGATGAGACGGCGGTGCATATCCTCGGCCAGGTCATCGGTCGCCAGGTAACGCCGGGCATAGGCGATGGCGGCGTCATACTCTTTCCTGGCTGCCCGTTCTCCGATCAGGATCGCCAGTGCCTCCAGATAGAGACGCTCCCAGGTGTAGCGCTCCTGGGTGGCCCAGGCCTCGAACTCGGGGCTGGTGGGCAAGGAGAAGCCATTCAGAAACGGCCCACGATAGAGGTCCACGGCTTGCTGGAGGACCTCACCCCTAACCCCCCGCAGGGAGATGGAGGTGAGAGCAGCACACAGCCGTTCGAAGGCCACTACGTCCGACCAGACCCGGTGGGCGTCCAGGCCAACCTGGTCATCGTAGTCTAGCAACACTGCGGGATCAGGCAGGGCGCGACGAAGGTGGGTCAGCAGGTGACTGAGGTGGCGGCGAGCGGTGGATTCTGGAATGTCAGACCAGAAAAGGAAACACAAATGTTCACGGGAGACGGGCTCCAGCCGGGCGGCCAGGCGATAGAACAGGGCACGGGCCTGACGGCGATGAATACGACAAGGGCAGCCGACCCACTCCACGCAAGGTGGACCTAACAGATAGACCCGCAGGTTTGTCCCAGATGTAGACAAAGAGGCCGGGGCCGTGCGCCCGGCAAGTGGATTGGTCTCCGATCGCCTGGTCATGGCGTACCTTTCGTCCATTTCTACTCGCGCTCCAGCACGGCAATTGTGCCACTTTTCATAACAGCCAGCCCTTATCAATCCCCCAGATGCAACTCTGCCTTTGGGCGGTGCAGCGCGTTCAATTTCTCCCTGAGGGCCGTGACCTGTTCTTTCCCCAGCGGATAATACTTCAGCGCCATCAGGAAGATGACCAAGGCCACGCCTGGCAGCAGGCTCATGCCCAGCCTGATCCCCAGGGCGACGGACGGCGGCTGGGTTGTCAACCCGGCATCGTAGCCGCTCAGACCCAGCACCAGGCTGCTGGAACCGCCGATCAACACCATGACCAGCCGCTCGATAAAAGCAGTCGGCTCATGTTGGTTTCCAGGTGAAGCGGAAACTTGGTATACTCTTGCTACAACTAGACGTAGCAGGAGAGATACCCATGATGCAATTTCCGATCACCGATTTACTAGACGAACAAGAATGTTACAACTACTTGTCGCGCATGCTTCATCCTGAGGGTTTGAAATGTCCCGTCGGTCATCCGTTAC
>JANLFX010000028.1 GCA_024653325.1 Anaerolineae bacterium | reverse complement strand
GGGGCGATTTCAATCGCGGCAAGGCTAACAGATTAAATTTTTAAAATTCATAAGCTTGCCCTATGATACTTCCAAAAACGAGTGAAATATGGTAGAATGGACATAACTTTACCCTGGAGGCCGATCATGCAGTGGACGAGGGAAACCAGGTGGGTGCTTCTGACAACGGCACTCGTCGTGGGTTTGAGTTGCCTGCCCTATGTGTATGCCTGGCTGGTCACGCCGGCGGACCTGCGTTTCACCGGCCTCCTGTTCAATCCCCAGGACGGCAATTCTTATTACGCCAAGATGCTACAGGGCACCCGTGGCGAGTGGCTGTTCCACCTGCCCTTCACAGCCGAATCACATGAGGGGGCATTCATCTTCACTTACTACCTGGCCCTGGGTCATCTGGCCCGGCTGTCTGGTCTGCCAATCCCCCTGATTTACCACCTGGCGCGTATTTTTAATAGCTTTTTACTTCTACTGACTGTATATGGATTCGTGACCCTGCTTACCGCGCAGGTGGCGGAGCGGCGGCTGATTTACCTGATCGTGGCTACGTCATCCGGCCTGGGTTGGATAATTGGGCTATCGGGTTATCTGACAGTGGACTTGTGGGTGCCAGAGGCGGTGACTTTCTATGCTATCTTGGCCAATCCCCACTTTCCTCTGGCGATGATGCTGATGCTGATCATCTTCGGGCTGAACGCAGGGGGCTGGGGGCGGGAACGGTTTTCTGGCCGGACACGCGCGATTATGGCCGGGGGAGTGGCCTTGCTCTTGGCCGTGGTGCAGCCGTTTTGCCTGGTTACCGTGTACGCCGTGCTGACCGTAAATCTCGCTCTGCTTGCTGCCAGGCGCAAAAGACGGCCCCGGGCCGAAATCGCTAACGCGGCTGTGGTGATGGCCACCAGCGCGCCGCTACTCCTGTACGACGCCTGGGTGTCCACGACCAACCCTGCCCTGCGGGCCTGGTCGGCGCAGAATCTGACCCCCTCACCACCGCTGTGGGATTACGCGCTGAGCTACGGGGTTGTGCTTTTGCTGGCCCTGGCGGGCATTGTCTGGGCCCTGAGGCGCGGGCGAGATGTGGAGCTGTTACTCGTGGTCTGGGTTGTGGTCACCATGGTCGCGCTTTATCTGCCCATTCCCTTGCAAAGGCGGCTGGTATTGGGACTGCATCTCCCATTGGCCATGCTGGCCGGGTTGGGATTCACGCGCGGCATTCTGCCCCGGTTACGAACCGGTCGCCGGACGGTGACAACGGGCGTTTTGGTCTTCTCCGCGCTGACCAACACGTTTTTATTGGCGGGCGCATTTTCGGCAGCGATGCAACACGATGCTCGCCTGTACCTCTCCGTCGGCGAAGCAGAAGCCCTGGCCTGGATGCGGGAGCACGTACCACCAGAGGCGGTGGTCCTGGCTTCCCCACAGAGCGGGCTGTTCATCCCGGCATGGGCCGGACAACGAGTGGTGTACGGCCACGAATTCGAGACCATAGACGCGGAGAAGAAAAGGGCGCAGGTAGAGGCGTTTTTCCAGGGAGCGGACGATGCCGTGCTCCACGACTATGGGGTGAGCTACGTGCTTATCGGTCCCAGGGAGCGGGCGTTGGGCAACGGTGTCCCCCTGGACGAGTGGCAAATAGCCTTCGCCAACAACGATGTGGTCGTTTATCGCTCGCCTGCCCGTGAGGAGGCAGGCTTATGAGACGGCTCGCCGCCTTTAGCCATCTCTGGCCGGTAGCGGTTTTGATTATCGCCCCGCCGCTGCTATTCTCCCCACCCCTGCTCGGCGGCGGGATACCTTTCCCCCCGTCCTCCATATTCACCGATTTGTTGATCACCCACTGGCCCAACGCCTATTTCATCCGCGATTCGCTGGCCCGTTACGGTCAGGTTCCCCTGTGGCGACCGTTGATCATGAGCGGCGGGCCCTTCGCGGGCAATCCGCTGGCCGGGTTGTTCTACCCCCTTCACTGGCTATGGCTGATCCTGCCCCTCAATATGGTTTTCAACCTGCTGTTTGCCGGGCACGTCTGCCTGAGTGGGCTGAGCATGTACGCCCTGGCCCGACGGGGGTACGGATTAAGTTCTGTCCCGGCCCTGGTGGCGGCCCTAACCTGGGCACTGACCCCGAAGTTGATCGCCCACATCGGCGCGGGGCATGTGGGCCTGGTGGAGGCCCTGGCTTGGCTGCCTCTGGCAGTCCTGTGCACGTTGCGAGCGCTGGCCCAGCCTCGTTCTCGTCGTTACACCCTGCTGAGCGGGGCGGTTCTGGCCCTTCAGTTTTTCGCCGACGTGCGCATCGCCTTTTACACAGCCATGGTGGTAGTAGTGTACGCGCTTTTCTGGCCCGATAAAGCCGGGTGCGGAGTGTGGCGGACGGCGTGGCACCGTGGCCGGACGTTGGGGCTGGCCCTGGCAACCTTCGTCGGACTGGCGGCAGTGCAGATCGTGCCCCTGCTGGAATTGATGCGCTATTCCGGGCGAGGTTCACTGTCCCTGGCCGAGGCGGGCATTTTCTCACTGCCCTGGCGTTACCTGCTGGGCCTGTTTCTGGCCGACCGGGGTGGCTTTTACGAATGGATGACCTATCTGGGCATCCTGCCCTTGCTGCTAGCCGGTCTGGCCTTGCTGGACCGGTCGAGGTGGCGGCAGACGGGCTTCCTGACAACGCTGACCTTGCTCGCCACACTGTTCGCTCTGGGGGTCAACACCCCACTGTTCCCCGCGCTTTATCGCGTCCTGCCCGGCCTGGGCTGGTTGCGCGTGCCGGCGCGAATGTGGTTTGTCGTCGCTTTTGCAGTGGCGCTGCTGGCCGGACACGGCCTCGAAGCCCTCAATAAACCGGAGGTACTGTCCAGGCGACGCGTCCTCAATCTGGCTGGGGCGGCTATCATTGCTTTCTGCTGTCTACTGGCCGGTGGGTTTCTCGTCCTCCATCACACCCTGCCGGCAGCCCTGGGGGGGCTGGTCGTGTTCGCCAGCGGGGGAGTACTGCTCCTGCTGCTGCACTTAAACGGGCGGCTGACAGGACGGCCTTTCTACGCGGTGCTCAGTAGATGGAAATCGGGGTTCGTAGTACGCGCTTCAGCGTGTCTGGAGCGCACTGAAGTGCGCACTACGGGCTTAATTTTCCATGTCCTGATACTGGCGCTTCTCGTTTCCGATTTGTGGTGGATAGATTCCTCGCTCTTCGTCGTGCGCGGTTCGGAGGAAGCCTTTGCTGCGGGACGCGAGGTGGTGGAATATCTGGCTCAGGAGACAGGGTCAGCTTCACCGCCGGCGCGGGTTTATTCGCCCAGCTACAGCCTGCCTCAGCACCTGGGCGCGCTGTACGATCTACACCAGATAGACGGGGTGGATCCCACCCAACTGGCCCGTTACGTGGCTTTCATGCGCCTGGCAGGAGGTTATGAAGAACAAGGCTACGCCGTGACCATTCCTCCCTTCGTGAAAGGGGACATTGCCACGGCCTATCGGGATGCGCGGCCTGACGCGGCGTTGCTTGGATTGCTCAACTGCCGGTTCGTGGCGGCGGAGTTCCCTATCGAAGCAGCCGGGCTGACGTTACGCCAGCGATTGGGGACAACGTACATCTACGAAAACGAACTGGCCCTGCCCCGCGCTTTCGTCGTCCATTTGGTAAAGGCAGTGGCCAGCGGAGAAGAAGCCCTTGCTGCCCTGGGGGAACTTGACCTGGCGATGGAAGCCGTGGTGGAAGGCGGAAAAGCACTGACAGGAGCAGCCGGTCCTGACCGGGTACAGATTACTTCGTACACGCCGAATCAAATCACCATCGAGGTCGAGTTAAAGTCACCGGGCCTGCTGGTGCTCAGCGAAAACTGGTACCCGGGCTGGCGGGCCTGGGATAACGGGCGAGAGATGCCCATCTACCGCACGGACTACGTGCTGCGCGGAATCTACCTGGATGCCGGACGGCATACGGTGCAATTGAGCTATTACCCCGTTTCGCTCCGGGTTAGTAGCGGGGTTTCGGCTCTCGCATGGGTAGGATTGGGTGCAGCTCTGGTCTGGTTTTCATTACCCTTTATCACGAGTGTCACAAATAGACGAATGACACGAACTTATCGGAATTTATCCTGAAAAACATTTGTGGAATTCGCTTATTCGTGTGATTCGTGATAAAAATTTAGCGGAATTGGTCCGCCATCTCGCCGATTTTGATAACCCACTGCTGGGCAGTGTTGGCCAGGTGTCGCGCCAGCTCTTCTACCGCCTCCCACAGGGCGGCCACCTGGGCCTCGCTGTCCAGGCTGCGCCGCTCGACCACGTCCAGGCGGGCCAGTTGCTCATCGTTGCGCCGGTCATGGTCATGCCACTGCTGCTCCCACAAAAGGAGCTGCCGTTTCCAGCGCTTCTCCTGCTCGGCATCCCAGCGCTCCAGTTGCTGCTTTTGCCGTTCCTCGGCGATGCGTTGCAATTCGGCGACCTCGTTTTGGTTGCGCAGCAGACGTTCCTCCAGTTGCTGAAGCTCGGCCAGGGCCTTTTTGACCAACTCGTATTGCTCGGCGAAGCGTTGCATGCGCTTGCCGTAATCCTCCATGCGCTCCTGTTGGGCAACGAACTCGGCTTCCCAGGTGGCCATCTGCCGCTGGCGTTGCTGCTCCTTGATTTGCACTTCTTCGATGAAAGCGCGTTGCTCCCGTTTCAGCTCCTCAAAACCTGCCACCAGTTGTTCGAGTTGACCTTTATTGCGTTGGGTCTGTTCGTCCAGAAGGCTTAGCTTGGGCGTCTGCGCTTCAATGCGTTTCAGCAGTTCGGTGGTCTCCGCCTGCAATTCGGCGATACGCCTGGCATCACGGGCCCGCTGTTCCTCGATATAGGGCAGGTTCCGCAACCTGGTCTCCAGGTCTTTGTCCACCTCGGCGATGCGCTGTTGGAGGGTGAGGATGGCTTCTCCCAGCCGCTGTTCCTCGGCGCGACGAAGTGATAGCTCTTCCTCAATACGAGGGATGCGAGACAGCTCTTTGCGTATGTCGGCCAGAGCCTTAGACAGGTTCTCCTGTTCGATCAGGCGGGCGCGGGCCGCCTCGCGCTCGGCCTGCTGGCGATCCTCTTCCTGCTTCTGGATCATGAGTATGATCTCGTTACGGAGCTGTTCCATAGCCTGCTCGATGCGCTCCATCCGCGTGAGCCGGGCCATCGTACTGGCCAGGCGGCCCTCCAGACTCTGCACTGCGCTGGTGAGGTCTTCAATCTGTCCGGCCTGGCCTTCGAGCCATTGTTGGGCTTTTACCAGGTCGGCCCGGTCGCGCCGGCGTTCTTCATCAAGCCAGGTAATCATCTGCGTCGCCTGATTGAGATCCATTATCCACTCCCATCTGTAAAGGTAATTATTCACCTCTCCTCTACCCCCCACCCCCTTCCCCTCTCCGCTGCGGAGAGGGGAAGGGGGCGGGGGGATGGGGTGAGGTCTTTACGGGTTCAATTCCTCCACCTGGCCGGTGACCAGGAAGGCGGTCCGTTCGCCGATATTGGTTGTCCGGTCCCCGATGCGCTCCAGATTGTGAGCCACCCATAACAGGTGAGTAGCCCGATCAACGGTGCGTGGGTCCTGCATCATGAAGATCAGCAATTCGCGATAAACCTGATCGTACAAGGCATCTATCTCGTCGTCCTCAGCGCTCAAGCGGCGGGCCGTATCCGCGTCCCGATGGATAAAGGCAGCGAGTTGATCGTGGAGAAGCTGCCTTCCTTTGGCAGCCATGCGTGGTATATCAATCAAAGGTTTGAGCAGGGGTTGATCGGCTATGTTCAGGGTGATCTGAGCAATGCCCTTGGCGTAATCGCCCATACGCTCCATCTCGGTAGCGATACTGGATACCGAGAGAATGATACGTAGATCGCTGGCCAGCGGCTGCTGGGTGGCAATCAATACCAGGCACTTTTCCTCGATGTCACGTAAGGCTTGGTTGATCTGCGCATCGTTATCAATGACTTGTTTTGCCAGCGCTTTATCGCGATTGCTCAAGGAGCAGATGGCTAAGTCAATGGCCTGATCCACCAGTCTGCCCATGGACAGAAGGTCATCCTGAAGGGCAGCCAGGCGATCGTTGTATGTCTCGCGTATCGTGGTCATGCCTCTCCTTCCCGTAATCAATCAATAGTGCCGTCAATAGTGGATAATCACCGGTGTGCCTATCTCCGCCCAGTGATAAAGGGTGCGCGCCGCCTCGGTACTGAGGATCACGCATCCGTATGATACCCTCTGTCCCAGGTAACCCTCCCACAGTCGCTGGCCGTTGGAAAGGATAGGCAAGGCGTGAATGCCGTTTTCCAAATTCCCTGAGTAGTAAATCCCCAGCCAATAGGGCATCTGCAGATTCCAGGTACTGGCATAGGCGTTGGGAATTTTATCCAAGACCTGATAGTTGCCGGGAGCGGTCGGGCTGCCATACCCGCCCGTGGAGCATATCCAATCGTAGATTAACCGGTCACCCTCCCACACGTACAGGTGTTGCTCGGTGAGGTTGACCTCAATGCGTTTGCCGGTCTGGACCGGTGGGGGAGGGGTTGGTGTCGGGGTAGGCGGGGTGAGCAGGGCGACCACCTCGGCCAGCCCGTTCTGTGCGTCCTGGTCGTCTGGCGCTATCTCCAGAGCGCGTTGATATTCCGCCTGCGCCTCAGCTAATTGTCCAGCTTCCTGGAGCTGACGGGCAAGTTGGTAATGGCTGTCCTTTAGCAAAGGCCGTACATCGTGAAAGCTCCCGTCCATGCCGTACACTACCGACAAATGCTCCACTGCCCTGGCCCAGTTGCCGATTGAGTAAGATTCCTCTCCGGCCAGGTAATTAGCAGTGATGGTGTATTCCCAGTGGGCGATGGGCTCAGCGGGCATGAATTCCAGCGCCTGCTCGAAGTGCGCCAGAGCTTCGCGCAATTGACCTGCCTGCGCCAGTTGCTGGCCCCAGAACAGATGAGTAGCCCACCGTCCGCTGCTCAGGGCGGGATAGCTGGCATCCAGAGCCTCGATTTCCGCCAGATAGGTCAGGGCAGTGGGCCAGTCACGGTTGTTCCAGGCTGTCTCGAATTCGGCGTACAGGGCAGCGGTTCGCTCGGCGATGGCAGGCGTTGGAGTAGCCAGGAAAGGTAACCACGCGGCTGCTGTGGAGGGCCGGACCAGCGATAGTATCAGCAGAAGCAGCAACCCGGTTAAAGCCCCGACCAGGATCAGCCAGACCCATTTCCGGCGGCTGGTGGGATACGCCGGGCGGGCAGAATGGACGGGAAGCTGTTCGGCGATCCAGGGGGGCAACTTGCCAGCGAACGCATCCGCAGGGCGTTTAGGACGACCTCGCAACCAACGCAGTCCGGTGTGGGCGCGGATGGCCACCTGAGCGCGAACCCATTTGGCTCCGGCCTGAGCATGGGCGTTGTGCGGGTTGATGCTCAACACCTTGTTCAGACAAGCCAACATGAGTGGATAGTCATCTACTACCCCGCTCAGCCACAGCCACGCTTTCTCGTTGTATGGATCGAGGGTCGTGGCCTGGAAGAGGTAGCGTCGCGCACTGTGTCGCTGTCCGGCGCGGGCAGCGGCAATGCCTTTGGTCAGCAGTTCTTGTACCAGAGCCTGGATTATTGCATCGGATTGGAGGGACATCTCACCAACTAATTCTGGCCGCAGTGCACGGCAAAAAACGGACACGAAGTAAAAGGGATTCTTCCAGGTCAATTATAGCATCAATCGCTCTCTGCCGCAATGTAGGACAAGCTTAAGTTTGTCCTACAGCCTCGACAATGTCATATTTCAGCAGGGAGCCACATTGAGCCACTTTACCTGTCATTGCGAGCCGCCGAAAGGCGGCGAAGCAATCTCATTATCCTGTTTGGAGATTGCTTCGGGCGCTTCGCGCCCTCGCAATGACCAATGTGACATTGTCGAACAGCCCACAACTTGCGAAATACACCCGGCAGCCTGCTGGGTTTTGACAGAATCGTCTATCTGATTTATAATCTCAAATCTATTCGCCGATTTTTAAAAATAGGAGTGTGAAAGAATGACGACTAAGAAAGTTGCAGTTGTTGCCATCGGGGGCAACTCTCTGATCAAGGACAAGGATCACCAGAGCGTGCCGGATCAGTACGCTGCTGCCCACGAGACTTGCATACACATTGCGGGGATGATTGAACAGGGGTGGGATGTGGCCATCGGCCACGGGAATGGGCCCCAGGTGGGGTTCATTCTGCGGCGCTCGGAGCTGGCTCGCCATGAATTACACGAAGTGCCGTTGGATTTCTGTGGAGCTGACACCCAGGGAGCCATCGGATATATGCTCCAGCAGAACCTGTACAACGAATTCCGTCGTCGGGGGATCAACAAGCAAGCAGCCACAGTGGTCACCCAGGTCCTGGTAGATCGCAATGACCCCGCCTTTCAGCATCCTACCAAGCCTATCGGCTCGTTCATGTCCGAGGAAGAGGCTTTGCGGCGGCGGGATACCGAGGGTTGGAACGTGGTTGAGGACGCCGGGCGAGGCTGGCGACGAGTGGTGGCTTCACCTATCCCGCAGCGGGTGATTGAGCGAGATGCTGTGCAACAGCTCATTGATGCCGGTTTTGTGGTGATTACTGTTGGTGGGGGCGGCATCCCGGTGGTTGAGGACGAAAATGGCAACCTGGTCGGTACGGCGGCGGTTATTGATAAGGACTATGCCAGCAGCCTGCTCGCTCGCAGCATCAAAGCGGACCTGTTCCTCATCTCCACGGCGGTCGAGAAGGTCTATCTCAATTACGGCAAGCCGGACCAAAAGGCCATTGATCACATGACTGTGGCCGAGGCCAAACGCTACATGGAGGAGGGCCATTTCGCTAAAGGTTCTATGCTGCCTAAAATTCAAGCCATCATCTGGTTCTTGGAAGCGGGCGGCAAAAAGGCGATTATCACCAATCCGGAAAACATCGAGCGGGCCCTGCTTGGGGAGACCGGTACGCATATCGTGCCATAATGGAGGACGGGATGCTATCCCGGCCCACGAAAAAGCGGGAGGGATTTTCGTTCCCTCCCGCTTTTTGTTTCCCTTACCACCCCTCGATGAATTTTCTCCACTCGGTGTTGTGCTTCAGGTGATGGCCAAACAGATAAAAGGCACTGGCCTGCGGTTCGGTGGGCTGTTTGAGCAGGGACATGTGTGCTTCCTGCAGAGTTTTGCCCCCTTTCCGTCGGTTGCAAGCCGGGCAGGCACTGACCAGATTGCTCCAGCTATGCGTTCCACCCCGATGGCGTGGAACAACGTGGTCCACGGTCAGGTGAGCAGATGGCTGGCCACAATACTGGCAGCGGTAATCATCGCGGCGAAAGATTTCCTTCTTGGTCAGCTTCACCCGGGGGTGCGGCCGTCGGACCATGTACGCCAGGCGGATTACCGATGGCCGTGGAAAAACGCTGGTCGGCGTGCGAATGAACCCCCGTCCATTTTCCAGTATCTCTGCCTTGCCCACGACGATAAGGCCGATGGCGCGCCGCATGCCACATACGTTGAGGGGCTCGAAATTTCGATTGAGAACTAACACAGGCTCGTTCATTTGACTGTCTCCATTGGTTATGTTCTCCCTCATGCCATCAAGTATAGCACAAACACCCTCTGCCGTCAATTGCTGCCCAATCGCCGGAGACGGCTGTACACTACTAGCTGGTAGTAGGCCATCAGCCCGCTGAGCAATAGCCCGCGCCATCCATCTTTGTAGCCCTGGAGCGTGAAGTACCGGCGACAGAACTCAGCCCAGGGGCGGGTGATGAACTTGTGGGGACGGGCGCGGATGCCCTGTTCCCATAGAATGCGGGCGTCATAATCGGCATAGCGCCGCTGTTTGTTTAGAAACTGGCCCACGGTGGCATAGTTATAATGGATCAGCGAGTGTTCCAGGTATCCGGCCTCGCCGTCGAGGATGACGATTTCGTGGACCTCGCGTTGGGGATCGTAGCGGGCTCGCTGGCGGCGCAATAGCCGCAATTGGTAATCGGGATACCAGCCAGTATGGTAAACGATCCCGCCGAAGATGTAGTTGTGACGAGGCACCCACCAGCCGACGTAGGCGTGGTCCTCAATCACCTGGCGTATCTCAGTGGCCAGCCGGGGAGTGGCCCGTTCGTCCGCGTCCACGAAAAAGATCCACTCGGCATCCACCGCGTCCAAAGCGGCGTTGCGTTGGCTGCCATAGCCCCGGAAAGGATGTTGAATTACCTGAGCGCCCAGGGTGTGAGCGATCTCCACCGTGCGGTCTTCGCTGTAAGAATCAAAAACGAGCACCCCGTCGGTCCACTGCAGGCTTTCGATACAGTCTGCAATATGCGCCTCCTCGTTTTTGGTGAGGATGACAGCTATCACTTGCTGGTTCACGTTGGCCTTTCGCAATTTACCCGCGATTTTTACGCAATCTTTACTCTAGATACCTTGAGTCCATACCCGATATGGGTTTATAATGTAACTAGCAACCACTCACCAGCGACCAGTAACCGGGTTTATCGGTTGAGACTGGACGCAAAGGAGACGTTGAGAATGTTAGGGCAAATTCTAGAAGTGGCTATCTGGCTGGGAGTCGGTTTGGGCCTGTTCATTGTCTTGGGCGGCGTCCTTATCTTCCTGGGATTGGGTATACCTCTGGTGAACCTTTGGTGGCGGGATTTGCGCGCCTGAGCAGCCCGCCGGCGATGGGCGGCAGGTTTGGAAACCTGCCTTACGAGGGGTTCTCCAACAAGCTCCTGGGTGGGAGCTTTTTGTTTTTATAGGGTTGCTACTTCTTGATAGGCTGCCAGCCGGGCGGCCAATTCCTCCGTGTTTAATGCGCCACACCGATATGCCTCTCGCGCTCGTCGTGCCTCGGCTCGCATCCCGGCGCGCACGATGCGTCGCGCCATCCAACGGAATGACGGGCGGTAGTGCTTCTCAAACAGGTAGAAACGGCTGCGCCACAGAGCGACGATCATCTGCGGACGCACCTGTCGCGTGCTCTGCGCCTCATGGTGAATGACCTCGGCACGGGGCACACAGTACACTGCCCAGCCAGCGCGTTTAATGCGCATGCACCAATCAATCTCCTCGACGTAGATGCGGTATCCCTCATCCAGCAGCCCCACCTGGGCGATGGTCTCGCGGCGGACCAGCATCGCCGCTCCCAAAGGATGGTCAATCGCAAAAGGTTCGCCCCGCTCATAGAGGCGATGCGGATAGCGACCATTCAACCGCGATTCCAGCAGCCGCCAGTGTAGGGGAAAAAAGTCGAGAAAGACCTGGGCCAAGGTGGGAAAGCCGAAAGCAGAGTGCTGAAAGGTCCCGTCGGGGTAGGTGAGACGGGCGCCACATACTCCTGCCGTGGGTGTTTCGTCCATGAAACGTATCAACACACCCAGCGCATCCTCCCGCACCTCCGTATCTGGGTTCAGCAACATCGCGTAGCGCGGCAATTGTGCATTGGGCATTATGCATTGCGCATTGTCCAACCCCATTGCCCGCAAGGCCTGATTATTGGCGGCGGCGAAGCCCTTGTTATCAGCGTTGGCGATAAGGTGTATCTGCGGAAACCGGTGGCGGACCATCTCGACACTGCCGTCGGTTGACGCATTGTCCACCACCCATATCTCGCCGCGCAGGTTGGAACGAGCCAGGCTGGCATAGACTGAATCCAGGCAACGGGCCAGCAGGTCACGCACGTTCCAACTGACGATGACGATGCCCAGGTCAGGGTTGGTACTCACCACCCTCCTCCATAGCCACCCGACGAGCGGCAACGTATACCTCGGTCAGAGGCACGCCGTGCTCCCGCGCGATCCGCGCACAATCCTCATATTCCGGCGCAGCGCTGATCACCTCGTCGCCCAGCAGTTTTTTCTTGACTCGCACTATCCCCCACGGGGTCTGAACCTCCTGAATTTGGCGTCCCGTTTTCCAGCGGTGCAGGGGTGGGGTCATGCGCAGGCCCAGCGTCGGCGTCTCCCGCAGAAGGACGAGTCCCAGAGTCTCGGCCTCACCCGCCGGAGCCAGTACGGAGAGCATGGTCGCCGGGCGGTTCTTCTTCATGTAGATGGGTGTGAACCACACGTCTAATGCGCCAGCAGCGAACAGGCGCTCCATCATATAGCCCAGAGCCTCGCCGGTAATATCATCCAGATTGCATTCCAGGAGCACGACCTGGTCTGCTTCGGTTTGCGCGGCGTGGAAAGGTTCGCCCAGCCAGACGCGCAGGCCGTTGGGCCAGGGGAATTGTTTGTCGCCGAAGCCGATGCCCACAGTCTGTACTTTCATCGGCGGGCGCTGGAAGCAGGCCAACTCGGCCAGGAGGGCGGCGGCGGTGGGGGTAACCAGTTCGGTTTGCGCCGGATGGGGTATAGTGGGCGCGTTCACCTCGGAGAGGATGGTCAGGGTGGCGGGGGCAGGCACCGGTAAGCGGCCGTGCGCCGTCTCGATGAAACCGCTGCCCAGGGGCAGGGGCGAGGCATAGACCGTCGTCACATCCAGGATGTGCAACCCGGCCACCACCCCCACGATGTCCACGATGCTGTCTACCGCGCCGATTTCGTGGAAATGGATTTCTTCTTCAGGGATGCCGTGGACTTTAGCCTCAGCCCGGGCCAGTCTGGCGAATACAGCCCGGCTGCGGGTCTTCACCTCTGGTGGGAGGGAGCTGGCTTCAAGGAGGGCGTATACGTCCTGTGGATGGCGGGCCGGGTGTGTGCCCAGGGTATCGCGCACGTGGAGCTTGCTGCCGGCGATTCCGTGGCGTACCTGATGCTCCAACGCCAGTTCATAGCCCGCCAGGGGCAGTTTATCTAGCTCGGCTTGCAAGCGTTCCAGCGGTAATCCGGCGTCGAGTAAGGCGCCGAGTAGCATGTCGCCGCTGGCTCCGGAGAAGCAGTCGAAGTAGACAATTCGTGATGGCATGGTCCCTCCCTAGCGTGGTGCGTGTTACGTATTGCGTGGGTGTTCTCGTCTGGCGGCGGCTGCGCGGTTGGCGATCAGTCCAGCGATAGCCGCCGCGCCGATGCCGTTGTCAATGTTGACCACAGCCATGCCAGGTGAACAGGTCTGGAGCATGGTCAACAGGGCCGCCACTCCCTGGCCACCCAACCCGTAACCGACCGAGGTGGGCAATCCGATGACCGGCACGTCCACCAGGCCACTGACCACTGAGGGCAAAGCGCCGTCCATGCCCGCGGCGACAATAATCACGTCCACCTGGGCCTGATTCAGCAAGTGCTCCAGCGGTTCGAACAGGCGGTGCAATCCGGCCACCCCCACATCATAAGCGGTATGTACTTCGCAACCCATCTCGCGGCAGAGGAGGGCCGCTTCCTCGGCGATGGGCACGTCTGAAGTGCCCGCCGTGAGAATGCCTACCCGTCCTCCCAGGCTCGGCGGGGTGGTGCCGGAGCGGCGCAAAACCATCGCCCGGGGCACGGGATGCCATTCGATGTCGAAAGCTATGAACTCCGCCCGCAATCGCCTCTCCATTTCCGGTGGAACGCGGCTGAGGATGGCCCGCCCCTCGGCTTCCAAAAAGCGGCGGGTTATCTCTATAACCTGGTCCACATCCTTGTGCTCGGCCAGGATGACTTCTGGCACGCCCTTTCGCTCGTGGCGGTTGAAGTCCGGGCGGGCGAACTGGAGCTCAGCCATCGGTGGTGTCCTCCTGCTTGTCTGTGGGTAGCACTTCATTCATGCTGCCGGAGCGAAATCCAGCCAGGTCGAGGGTGACGTAAACGTAGCCCAGCTCTCGCAAGCGGGCTACGAGGCGCGTTCGCGCGTCTTCGGCCAGCAGGCGTGGCCAATCGGCGGGCGCTACCTCCAGGCGGGCGACGGGGTAATGATCACGTACACGAAAACCCTCCAGCCCGAACTCGGCCTGCAGGAACGCTTCTGCCGCTTCTACCCGGTGTAATCCTTCTTCGCTGAGGGGTGTTCCGTAGGGAAAGCGGGTGGCCAGGCAGGCCTGAGCCGGCCGGTTCCAGGTGGGCAGTCCTTTCTCGCGAGCGAGTTGGCGTATTTCCTCTTTCGTCAGCCCGGCCTCCAGCAGCGGTGCGCGTACCCCCAGCTCTTGAGCGGCACGGTTGCCCGGCCGGTAGTCACCCACGTCGTCGGCATTGGCTCCGTGGACCACGTAAGTCAGCCCCTCTTTTTGAGCCACGGCGGAGATAGCGGTCAGCAAATCGCGCTTGCACCAATAACAGCGGTCCGGGGGATTGGTGGAGAAGCGGGGGTTGTCCAAAGGGTGCAGACGGATGACGCGATGGCGTGCACCCAGATGACGGGCTGTCTCGCGGGCAGCGGTGATTTCCTCACGGGGGTGAATCTCGGCCTCAGCGGTGATGGCCAGCACATTTTCAGGACCGAGCACGTCCAGGCATTCTGAAAGCAGATAAGTGCTGTCCACGCCGCCGGAAAAGGCTACGACGGCGTTTCCCAGATCAGCGATAATCTGCCGCAGGCGCGCCGTCTTGCTGAGCATTGAGCTTACATGCGAACCTTGTCGCTGTTGAAGCATCCCCTTCCTTCAAACCATTTTCTCCCGCACCCGCCCGCTGATGTAATCCATGCTCCAGACCATGACCACGATGGCCAGGACAGCCGCCCCCGCCGCTTCATACATGTCTAGCTCCACCCAGGTCCTGAATTGCTGGCCGATACCACCACCCCCAACGTAGCCGATAACGGTGGACATGCGGATGTTGATGTCCCACTGGTAAAGGATATAGGCCAGGAAGCGAGGGATCAGTTGTGGCACCACCGCGTAGACCAGGGTTTGCAGCCGATTGGCGCCGGTGGCGGTAATGGCCTCCACTGGCCCGGCATCTATCTCTTCGATAGCCTCAGAGAAAAGTTTGGCCAGGTTGGGGATGTTGTTGAGCGCCAGAGCTACCACGCCGGCGAAGGGCCCAAATCCCAACCAACTGGCGCTAATCACCGCCAGGATCATTGGTTCAATCGAGCGCCACAGGTTGAAAACGGTGCGGGAAAAGTTGTAGATAGCCTGGCCGACAATACTCCTGCCCATCACGTTACGGGCGGCGAAGAAACTCACCGGGATGGCGACCACCGAGCCCAAAGTTGTCGCTATCAAGGCCATCAGCAGGGTGACCAGGGAAAGGTTGAAAGTAGTCGTGAGGGCTTCACTGGGCCTCGGGCCACCGATAGCCTGCTTCCAGACTACTGCCACACCACCGGGTTGGATTTGTTCCTCCTGGGGATTTACTTCCAAAAGCGGGTGGACTTTCGTCTCCAGGCGGAAATTTCCCATGCTGTCGGTGTCGCAACAGTCTTTCTGGATGCGCAGGTAGCGTCCGTCGGGAAGAAGCCAGCGTACCGAGACGCGCGTATTGGGCGGCAGTTCGTGGCCAGTGATCACCAGCGGATCCCCAGGAGAGGCGCAGGATAGCGAGAGATTCACCCTGGGACCACTCGGCGGCTGCGGGGTAGGCTCAGCCGCCCCGCAAGGGACGGGTAGGGCGGCGGACACGCTGACTTCCTCGGTGGGTCGGGTGATCAATTCAGGAAAAAACCTGCTGGCCAGGCGCAGACCGTCGGGAATGCCGGTGACAAAAGTGGCAATGTCAATCTGAGCTACCTGCCAGGACCAAACGAACAGAGCCAGGAGCGCAATGGTCACCATCGCGGGCACGGCGTAGCGCCTGAACCAACCGCGTCGCCGGACAGAGGGCACGCCTTCGATGACCCGTTGGCGCAGAAACGCGCTGACGTAATCCAGGATAGCTACCACCAGAACGATGGCGATGATGGCCGTGGCCATTGCATTGTAGCGGCTCAAACGAATCCATTGGATGACCAGGAAACCCAGTCCTGCATCACACACCAGGCCTATCACCGTGGACATGCGCACGTTGATGTCCCAACGGTAGAGCGTGAAGGAGAGAAAGGAGGGCATGAATTGGGGTAGCACGGCGTAGACGACCACCTGGGACCAGGTAGCCCCGGTAGCCCGGATGGCTTCGATTGGACCGGGGTCAATGCCCTCAATCGCCTCGGAGTAGAGCTTACCCAACGCAGCGATGGAGTGGAGCAGCAGGGCCAGAGTGCCAGCATAAGGGCCCTGTCCTACCCAAACGACGAAAATGATGGCCCACATCAGCGTCTCTACCGAGCGGACGATGTTCAAGACCGCCCGCACCGCGTAGTAGACAGCGCGCGAAGCCGGGTTACCCCACATCAGATTTCGTGAGGCCAGGAGACTGACCGGTAGAGCGAAAATTACCGCCAGCACGGTGGCGATAAAAGCCAGGGCAATCGTCTCACCGATCTTATTCAGTACCAGGCTCAGGGTTTGTGTGGGCTGGAGTGATCCATAGGGCTTATGTTGCCGGGCTTCCACGCGATGTGTTTGCGTCTCACCGGGGCCGGGCAACCGGTCGAGGGGCACGGCGGTGGTGGGCACTTGCAGACTGACCTGAAACCGTCCTTCCGCGTCGGTGACCACGGTTAAGGGGATTCCGTCCTTGATAACTTTCTGCCAATCCCCGATGGGGTTGCGCCACCAGATTTCCGTCTCAAATTCCGGGAAGAAACCCTCACCTTCCAGTATGATCGTCTCGCCCATCCCGGCACAGCGGACGTTTGTGTGCAGACGAGGTTCCTGGCTGGCGTTTTCTCCTGGTTCTGGCAGCGGCTCAATACAGGGCACCTGGAGTGGCAGGTATCCGATGCGGTCCTCGGTGGGATGTTTCAGGAGCTCTGGCCGGACCAGGGCATGGACGATGGGTTGAATGTTTGGCCAGCCGGTGATGATCCGCCGGGGGACGATTTCGGTCGCTTTTATTCCAGCGGCGTATACAATCAGAGCGGCCAACAGGAATGGGGCGGTGGGGCCGGAGGGTCTTCCTCGTTCGCGTTGCAGGGTGTCCCAGACGCCCCATAGCCAGAGGGCAGCCAGGGGGATGAAAAGTACCGATAAGCTCTGCCAGATGATCAATCCGGCCAGGACGATCACGGTGGCGAAGAGGCTAATGCCCCGGGTACGTTCCCCTTGTAACACCTGCCCTAGGCCAGGGACGAGCAGGGAGGAGAGAACATTTAACCACGAAGAGTTGGAAGGCCGCTTCGTCGTGGGTGCCATGTTCCCTCCTTATGCCGCCAGTGCGCCACCAACGGTCACCATCTCTGCTTCCTCGCCGTAGACTTCCTTAAATCGTTCGCGGGTCAGTTCAGAGGGAAGGCCATCAAAAACCAGTTCTCCATCTTTCAATCCGATGACCCGGCTGGCGTAGCGGTGTACCAGGTCCAGAAAGTGCAGGCTGCAGATCACGGTGATGCCATCCTGCCTGTTCAGTTGTTCTAGGTATTGCAGGATGGAATGGGCCAGCACGGGGTCCAGGCTGGCCACCGGCTCGTCGGCCAGGATGAGTTTTGGTTCCTGCATCAGCGCCCGGGCGATGCCTACTCGCTGTTGCTGGCCGCCGGAAAGCTGGTCGGCCCGGCTGTCGGCCTTGTCCAGGATGCCCACTCTATCCAAGGCGTTCCTGGCCCGGATGTGATCTTCGGGGGCGAAGCGATGCACCAGAGTCCACCAGGGGTTCGCGTAACCTAAACGGCCAGAGAGGACGTTGGTCATTACACTGCTGCGCTTGACCAGGTTGAACTGCTGGAATATCATGCCGATTTGCCGGCGAATGCGGCACAGCTCGCCTCTTTTGACGGCGGTGATGTCTATGTCGTTCCAGATCACCCGTCCTGCAGAGGGTTCGATCAGGCGATTGATGCAGCGTAGCAAAGTGGACTTCCCTGCCCCGGAGAGGCCGATCACGGCCAGGAATTCGCCATCCTGCACGGTGAAACTGACATCGCGCAGGGCAACGGTGCCATCGGGAAAGACTTTAGTCAGATGCTCCACTCGCAACAAGGGACTGCTCCTCTCGAAACGGGGCAGTAGGGGCGGACCGCCGTCCGCCCCTACGTATGTCACGTGCACTTACTACTTGGCCAGGTCTTCGATGTTTATACCGGCCTTGTTCAGATCGGCGCGGAAAGCATCATAGAAGGAGTCTTCGGCTTTCTCCAACCCGGCAATGGAGTATACTGTCTGCAGAGCAGCCTGGCCCTCTTCGCTGGCGGCGATCTCCAGCAGAGCGTTCACGATCTTGTCCCGCATGTCTTTGGGGAAATCTTTGGTGAAGGACACGGTATCGTTGGGAATCTCGGTGGTGGTGGCCAGGATGACGACCTTCTCTTTCACATCGGGGAGGGTCTTCTCTACCGAGCTGCGGGCGTCGGAGTAGCAGGCCCCGGCGTCGCAATCACCGTTGTACACGGCGGTGACCACGTTGTTGTGCGAGCCAGCTTCCACCGTCTTGGCAAAGTCCTTGTCAGGATCAATGCCGTTGGCCTTGAGCATAATGCGCGGGATAATGTAGCCGGAGGTGGAGTTGGGGTCAACCCAGCACATGGTCTTGCCCTTGAGGTCCTCCAGCTTAGTGATACCACTGTCAGCCCGCACGATGATCTCTCCTGTATAGCTCGTGGATCCGAAGCGCACGGTGACCAGAGCCACGTCCACGCCGTATTTCTCGTGGGCCAGCACGTAGTTGAAGGTGTTCAGCCAGCCGATGTGAGCTTTCCCGGCTCCCATGGCCTCGCGTACGGCGGCAAAGTCGGTACCCACGTTGGCTTTCACCACCAGGCCGGTCTTGTCGGTGATCATCTTGGCGATCTGCTCACCGCCGGCGATGATCTCTTGCGTGTCCCCCGAAGGAACGAAGGACATGATGATGGGATTCTGTTCTGTGCCCAATGCCGGTGCCTGCTTGGGACAGCCGGTCAGGGCCAGGGCTGCTACCAGAGCTGTTGCCAACAAGATAGACCACTTCTTCATTTTCACTCCTCCTCAATATTCGTGTGAATACGGTTACTGAACTCTAAGGGAACAAGCGGTCAAGTCTCTCTGGCCTCACCCCCTCTCTGGTCGAGTAGAACGGGCTTAAGCCTGTTCTACCTCCTTTTTAGCTTTTCTCTCGGTAATTACTTCGACCTCGGCGGGCACTGCCTCGACTGCGACCTCTTCTTCCTCGACGCCGAGGGGTTCTACCTTC
Organism: Anaerolineae bacterium; assembly: GCA_024653325.1. GTDB lineage: Bacteria > Chloroflexota > Anaerolineae > JACIWR01 > JACIWR01 > JACIWR01. Next base: position 15,745 of record JANLFX010000028.1, on the reverse strand, counting down.
ACGATCATTTCGTCGCCTTCGGATACCAGCTCGATGGAGGCAGGCACGTTTAGGTCTCGGACGTAGATTGCCTTGTCAAATTCATCCAACCCACTCACGTCTACCTCAATACGGTCCAGGAGGTCGCCGGGCAAACACTCGATCTCGATGGTGTCTAGCATGTGCAGCAACATGCCCTCGCCACGGGCCACCACCGGCGATTCGCCAACCAGCACTACTGGCACCTCGACGCGGATTTTTTCCGTCATCGTCACTTCGTAGAAGTCCACGTGCAAAGGGCTGCCGGTGATAGCGTCGCGTTGCACCTCGCGGGCCAGGGCCATGTGGGTACCTTTGCTGCCGCCGATGGTCAGGGTGATGAGCCGGCTTCCACCAGCGCGAGCCAGAACTCGATCCAATTCCGGAGCTTCCACCTGCAAACACACCGGGTCTGTACGATGGCCATACATGATGGCCGGGACCAGTCCTTGACGTCGTAATGTTTTTACCTGTTTGCCTCGTGATGTTCGGGGTTCAGCTTTTAACTCGATTTTTTCCATTTTCCATTTTCTCCTCGTCATTCTCTATATCGCCGCGCAAAGCCTGACAACGTCGTCTTGACGGCCGAGCCTTGTAGCTGGCGTAGTATCGTCTCGTATTACCTGTTGGCTGGTCTCGCTACGGCATGCCAATCCAGAGGTTCACGTCATCCACGAAGAAGCTGGTCGGCCTGGAAAAATCTGTATCGGCTTCAAGGGAAAGTCGCAGCGACTGGCCGACATACGGCATCAGGTCAAACGTAGCCGTTTGCCATGTTTCTCTGGTGCTTCGGTTGCTCAACGTGTCTAACGTCGCCACCAGGTTGTCACTCGTATCCCGCAAGCGCACGTGCAGGAAGTCGTAGGCCGAAGAGCCGGCCGACTCTTGGCTCCGTACTGGAGTCTGGCGAATTTTGAACACCGCTACAAATTGTAGGCGATTGTTTCTTTACCACAAGATGTAGATTCGTAGTAGCGACTTCCGTCGCTCTTTTCTGCCTGCAGACGACTAAAGTCGTCACTACGAGCCCAAAACGCCAGAGTCCAACTCCGTATATACCAGGCATAGGTTAAATTGGCAGACACGGCGTTAGATGGAATGTGAATGTCCTGCCTCAAAACGTCAGCCGCATAGTCGTACCCGCCCAGATAAGCCCCATAATGCCCATTCGCGAACCAGGTGCCATCGGCCAGCGGATAGGCATCAGCCGAGGACACCGTCCAGTAGCGGGGTTTGCCGTCCGCAAACTCCTCGAACCCGCCATTCTGCACCGCCTGGTAGCCGTTGCTCACGTAGTTCTTGAGGGCCAGGGGCAGGAACACCTTGTGAGGGTATGATGGCGGCTGCCAATCAACACCAAGTCCGAAGATGCCCCGCGGGACAGCGGCGATTCGGGTAGATCGCCACAACCAATGTGACCCAGCCAGGGCGTGCTCCGGATGAGCCATCCAACCCCACACAATCTCTTGGTAGGGATAAGCGAAGTCAGAATAGTTCCCTTCGCCATAGGGAGGGCGATTGGGATAGAAATTGCTTCTATTCGGATCATTCGATGAGGTCCATTCATTGTAGGCTGTGACGGCATAGTACCACTCTTCAGGGAAGGTATGGTCTTTCTCGCCGATAATGGCAGACATCGCATTCCACTTCTTGATGAGCCAGTTGGTGCCGGTTCCCAGGTTATAGACCAGCTCCCCGGCCACCCGGCCGGGAGCGAACCAGCCGCAGCCGTCGTTCATGCAGGAGGTCATTTGCATCAGGCCATAGCCACAGTCGCCAGAGACCAACGTGCAAGCGTGAGTATTGTCTGAATCATTCACTGAGTTACCGAACTGGAGCCAATGGGACTCCTGCCAGGCCATCCCCCGCAGGATAACGTGGGGGATAGGCCGGGAGGAGGAGACGTACTCCAGGGTGGGAGTAGGGCCGCGCTTGATGCGGTCATAGGTGGGGGCATTGCTGCCCAGGGCATTGCCGGCGGCGTCGTTGAAAGTAGAGCGCATATCGTAGCGCCCGGGCTGATACCCGTACACCCGGCTATGAGGACAGCCGGCGGGAGGCGGCGGGCAGGTGGGCGTAGGAGTGGGCGTGGGAGTGCGAGTCGGTGTAGTGGTAGGAGTGGGGGTGCGGGTCGGTGTGCGCGTGGGAGTGGGGGTAGGTGGCTCCGTAGGAATACCCATAGGTGATTGTCCGACAAGCTCATTGACTACTGGTGAGCCGGGTAAAGAGATCGCAGCTATCATCAATGAAATGGCAGACAACGACAAGGAGCCCAACCAGGTGCTGGCACGGTCCATCCCTATCCCCTTCTACTGCTCTGCTGTTCCCCTGGGGACCCAGGCAACGAAGATTACCCGGCGGTCCTGGCTGGGAACAGGGACCATTGTCCCAGTGGGAAGATGAATCCAGTAAAGGCCAGTCTGGTAGAGATAAGCAGCTAACCATTGACGGTCAGAGGAAAGAGCTAGCGGTCTCCATCCGCCAGGACCTGGAATGGCAAACGTCGCTAGGTCTCGAGCAATTTGAGTATGGATGTTAATAGATTGGAGATGATAGAGAGGCTCTTTTTCATCTACTTGTCCTACAATGACTTCATTCACTTCGGGTCCCCAAAAGGCTTGATGCCCTTGCTCTAGTATGCTGCCCCTCTCCTTTCCATCTGCTGAGATCCAGGCCACTCCTTCGGGGGTGCTGATCAGTAATTTAGAGCCATCTGGGGAAAGGATTGGGAGGCCCGGTTCGCTGCCCAGAGGTGCTATCTTGCGGGCACTCCGTGTAGATCGGTCTACAGCTCTGAGTTCGTATTCATACCCGATTTCCTGTGACACGCCAAGCATATAGTAGAGTTCTCGTCCGTCAGCGGACCACCCGAGAACATTGAGGGGGACATCCAGCTCCGGTTCCAGCAGCTGTCGTTTCTCGCCAGTGGCTGTGTCCAGCAGTTCCACAGCACTTCGCCACACCGTTTCTTCATAACCACCCGGCATCATTACGTCCTCACGCCAACCAATACTGTAGACCAGTGAGTGGTTGTCACGGCCCCAGAACAGTCCTCCAAGCGAGGTAGCCCGATCCAGTTGCTGCAGGCCAGTGCCGTCCACATTGGCTACCCATAGCGTAGATGTTTTCCAAAAGACAGTGACCAAAGCCAGTTTGCGACCATCTGGTGAGACTGCAACCTCGAAGATCTCCTGGCCCTCAAAGCGCACGACTTCCTGGCGACTGCCGATGTCTCGTGGGTCGGCCAGCCAGAGAACACCCCAGGGTTGCCCAAGGTCTAGTGGAAAACTCTCCGCCCACAGGGCGTAGAAGGCTGACGGGGGCAGGGGCAGCGCTGTGGGCACAGGGGTGATGGTCGGCGTCGGCGTGGGGGCTTCCGTCGGCTTGGGCGCCCTGGTCACCGTCGGTGGAATGGTTGGGATCGGCCGGCGGGTGGGGGTCTCGATAGGGGACTCGAATGCCTGGTTCAGAGTGAGTGTTGGGGTAGCAGCCAACAGGGGGCTCTGGAAGGCAACCGACTCACCTTGCTGTCCCCTCAGGGTGAGAGCGAGAGCGATGACCAGCGCTACAAGCACCAATAGGCCTAACAAGCTTTTTGCAATATCCAGTAAGCGCTTCATGTTGTACCTTGGTTTTTCACCGATAACGGACGTAGTCAGGCGGACACACATGCCGCTGTTTCATTCCCTCAATCGTCTTAGCAGGAGGGCTCCGATCAGCGACAGGAGACCCAAACCCGTCCCAATTCCCAACCCTAACGCCAGCGCCGACCGCTGGTCGAGCATGGTATCCACCTGCCCCTGCACCTCCCGCCCGAGCAACAACACCGTGCGCCCCCGCGTTACTTCCACGCGCTGGCCGACGACAGCAAGTGCCTGGGTGTTATTCAGCCTGGCTTCCTGAGCCGTGACTACCGCTGCTCCGCCCTGTTCAATCGTCACTGTATCGGCGCGGAGAGCCAGCGTACCGCTCTGGCTCAAGGACACTTGCTGGCCCTCAACCAGTTGCGCAGCGGACTGGCGCATCTCTATCTGCTCGCCACGGATAGTCTGCGCCCCCGATTGTTGCAGGCTCACCTCGCTGCCAGTGACCGTCTCCGCCCCGCTCTGCACCATGCGCACGATGTGGGCTTGAATCTCGTCGGCCATCTCGTTAGACAGAACGTGTATCTCTGATGCCTCTTTTTCGACAGTTGTTCGGGATACTTCCGCTGTGGGCTTATGAGTTGCTTTTGCCTGCGCCATTTAGTTGCCCCTTTATTGCACAATAAAGAGCGTCGCGGCACGGGACGCCCCTTGGAACAAGCGGTGCTATTGTAATTCATTTTCCCCTTTTCGTCAAATAATAGGCAGGTGCGTCGCACCTGTTTGCAGATAACGCCAGTTTGTGGTAGGATAAGAGCCGCAGAGGAGGCTTCTCAATGAGCGCTAGGCGGTTGCTTGTTATTCTCGTCGCCTGTATCGTCATCTGGCTGCTCCTGATGGGCTGTCACCCCACCCGTCACCGGGACGTGACCATCCTGTTAGACGGCCAACGGCGGGTGATCAGCACCGAGGCCTACACTGTGCGCGATGTTTTGCAGGAAGCCGGGGTCAGGTTAGGTGATCTGGACCGCGTTGAGCCCGACTTATATGCCGAGATCGAGCCGGGAATGACCATCAGTGTCGTCCGCGTAGAGGAGCGGTACATCACCGAGCGGCAGGTGCTCCCCTTTGCTCACCGCACGGTGAAGAGTGAAGGTATCCCAGAAGGCGAGACGCGTCTGATCCAGCTCGGAGTGAATGGTGAAGAGGAATTGCTTTACAAAATTACCTTCGAGAATGGGGTAGAAGTTAGCCGGGTGGAAGTACGCCGCACCGTGCTGGTCGAACCGGTAGACGAGATTACGGTAGTGGGTACGGTGGGCGTGGCCCAGTCCGTGCCCATCCAGGGCACTTTGGCCTATATTTCGGCCGGCAATGCCTGGCTGATGCGCGGGGTCAGCGGCGGCCGCCAGCCGCTGACCACCGCGGGCGACCTGGATGGCCGGGTCTTTGATCTTTCTGCCAGCAATGGCTGCCTGCTGTTCAGCCGTCGTGGGGGGGATGAACTCACCGCACCACTGAACACCTTGTGGGCTATCACCACCACCGTCGTCGGCGAAAAGGCCTATCCGCTGGGCATTGAGGGCGTGATATATGCGCAATGGTCGCCCGACGGCACGCAGATCGCCTACTCTACGGCAGAACGCACCGGCGGTTCGCCAGGCTGGAGAGCCAATAACGATCTGTGGATTGCCCCTTTCCCCATTCATAGCAACCCTGACCAGGTCATCACGACTACCGGCGGTCTCACCAAAACGGTGTCTGGCGGGATCGTCGCCACTCAGGTTTTGAGCGCGAGCTTCCAGGGGACTTATAGCTGGTGGGGACCGACTTTTGCCTGGTCGCCCGATGGCCAGCGCCTGGCTTATGCCACGGCGGACGAGGTGGGCTTCGTGGACGTGGATAGCCGGGAACAGACGCCACTGATGCACTTCCCGCCTTTCCGCACTTACAGCGAGTGGGTGTGGACGCCGGCTCTCTCCTGGTCGCCCGATGGCCGGTTCATACTTTGCACACTGCACAACCCCAACGGTGAAGGCGATGTGCCGGAGGACAGCCAGGTGTTCGACGTGTGGGCCCTCAGTGCAGACGGTACGGTCCGCGTGCGGCTGGCCGCTGAAGCTGGGATGTGGGCCAACCCGCGCTGGTCGCCGGTCTACACGGCTACTCAGACGGTGAACGAAAGTCAGATTGTATACGGTCAGGCTCGTTACCCGGCCAGTTCCCAAGACAGCCGCTATGACCTTTACCTCATGGATCGCGACGGGAGCAACCGACACCTGATCTTCCCGCCGCCGGGAGAAAGCGGTGTGCGTGTACCACAGATGGCCTGGTCACCCGATGCTCGCCAACTGGCCGTGGTTTACGACGGCAACCTGTATCTGGTGAACCTGGCTGATAATCGTATCTTCCAGCTTACCGGTGATGGCCAATGCTCCCAACCGCGCTGGTCCGGGATGTGAAACGTGAGGCGTGAATTCACGTTTCTGATTTCTCATCTGCACTCAGTGTAAATCATGACGAGCATTAGACTCTTGGACCGCAACGTTATCAGGCTGGCTCTGATCTGCTTTGTGCTCCTGGCGATGATCGGAGCGTGGAGCTTGCTTTGGATACACCGCGTGCAGGTGGTGCAAACCGCCGACGCTGCCCATCCTCTGGCCTCACCTCTGGCCAACGTCGTTCCCTGGGGCGTAAACGTGGCCCTTGATCAGTACGACGACGAGGAGCTCGCCTGGGATCTGGATCAAATCACGGCAGCGGGCTTTCGCTGGGTACGCCAGACTTTCTCCTGGGCAGAGATTGAGCCCTGGCCCGGCGAGTTCGACTGGCGAGGGGCCGACCGCGTCGTCGCCGCCTGCGCCGAGCGCGACCTGGCCCTCATCGCCGTGCTGGACACCGCGCCAGCCTGGGCTCGTCCTGACACTTCCAATGCCCACACCCCACCCCACGAAGTGGCAGATTTCGGAAATTTCGCGCGGGCTTTCGCCGCCCGTTACAGTGACAGGGTGGACTACTACCAAATCTGGGATGAGCCCAATCTCAGCGACCACTGGGGCGATGCTTACGTGGACCCGGCAGCCTATGCTCGTCTGTTGCGCGAGGGCGCGGTTCAGATTCGCTCTGCCGACCCTTCCGCCGTGATCCTGACCGCTGGCCTGGCTCCTACCGTGGAACGCGGTCCGCTGAACCTGAACGAGGCCGATTATTTGCGTGGGATGCTGGCCGCCCGCGCCGACGATTTCTTTGACGTGGTGGCCATCAAACCCTACGGCTTCTCGCAGCCCGCCGATGCGCCGCCGGACGGCGAAACGCTCAACTTTGGGCGAGCCGCCTGGGTGCGCCAGGCCCTGGTGGACGCGGGCCACGCCGATTTGCCCATCTGGGCGGTGGAGTTCGGCTGGAACGCACTGCCAGCGGATTGGACAGGTCGCCCGTCCATCTGGGGACAGGTGAGCGAGCAGGAACAGGCTGCGTACACCGTGGCCGCCGTGGAACGCGCCCAACGGGATTGGCCGTGGATGGGCGCACTGTGCGTCAGCACTTTTCAGCCAGATGCTGCCCCTGATGACCCGCAATGGGGGTTCGCTCTCGTCGGCGCCGACGGCGTGCCTCGCGCCGTTTATCATGCGTTACGAGACCAGGCCACTGCCCCCGTCGTTGCCGGGCCGGGCGCCTACCCGGCCACCCATCCATCGGGTGAATACAAGGGCAATTGGCGCTTCTCCGCCACCGATGCAGACATCCCCTGGGGCGCGCAGGGCAACACCGACGAAGCCAGCCTGCGCATCCGTTTCTCCGGCACAAGGCTGGACCTGATTGTGCGCCGGGGCGATTTCTGGGGCCTGCTCTACGTAACCGTGGATGGCACGCCGGCCAATGCCCTGCCGGTGGATCCGGAACGGCCCTCGGCGGGGTATCTGGTGCTCCACGATCCGCTTCATGTCACCGCATCTGTGCCTGTGGTGCGGAACCTGGCCCCTGGTGACCACCTGGCCGAGGTTGTGCCCGTTGGCGGCTGGGGCCAGTGGGCACTGGTCGGTTGGGCGGTGCGCCGGGAGCCTGACTTACAGGGCATCAACCTGGCGCTGGTTGTATTGGGTTTGTGTGCCTTGCTGGTAGGGGCCGGCCTGGTCTGGCAGGCGATCGCTGGACCAACGCGCTGGGCCAATGCCCTGAGCCTGATGCGCGCGGTGGATGCCCTGGCACGAACCTGGACACACCGCTACCGCGCTTTGCCAGAATGGGTGCAGGTGACACTGACCCTGCTGGCTGCCCTCGCCTTCTTTTTCATCCCGGGCTTGCCCGCCAGCCTGGGCGCGCTGGCCCTGCTGGGCATCCTTTTCATCCTGCGCCTGGACCTGGGACTGGTTCTGGTCGCGCTGGCCATGCCTTTCTTTCTGCGCCCGAAGGCATTGCTGGGCAAGTCTTTCTCGCTGGTGGAGATATTCACCTTGTTGTGTGTGATGGTCTGGCCACTGCATGAATGGCTTCGGCGGGACAAAGGAACGCGCTGGCGGTTCGCCCTGCGCCATCTAACCCCTCTCGATTGGGGGGTGATCGCGTTGGTGGCCCTGGGGGCTCTCTCTCTGACCTGGGCGTCCAATTTCGGGGTCGCCAGCCGTGACTTTCGGGTGGTAGTTCTGGAATCGGGGTTATGCTATGCTTTGCTGCGTGTTGTTCGCCTGAACGCGGCTCAACGTTGGCGCCTGGTGGACGCCTGGCTGCTGGGCGCGCTGGCGGTGTCACTTATTGGCCTGATGCAGTTTGCTGCTGGCGACGTGATTACCGCCGAGGGCGTTCGTCGCGTGCGGGGACTGTATGGTTCGCCCAATAACCTGGCCCTGTTCCTGGAGCGGGCCCTGCCCATGATGGCCGCGGGTGTCCTCTGGTCAGCGGGTCGTTGGCGGCGCTGGCTGTATGGCCTGGCGCTGTTCCCCGTGTCGGGCTGCCTGCTGCTGACTTTTTCCCGTGGTGCGTTGCTCCTGGCCGTGCCTGCTGCCGTTCTCTTTCTAGGGGCGCTGCATGGGCGGCGCGCGCTGCTGCTGGCTGTGATTTTGCTCGCCGTGGCTATCCTGGCCCTGTTGCCTGTAACCCGTACCGAGCGTTTTGCCTCGCTGTGGAATACGCAATCGGGCACGACGTTCTTCCGCTTTCAGCTTTGGCGGGCCACTTTGAACCTGATCGGTGAACATCCTCTTACCGGGGTGGGCCTCGATAATTTTCTGTACCAGTATCGCACCCGTTACGTATTGCCCGCTGCCTGGCAGGAGCTGAATCTTTCTCATCCCCACAACCTGGTGTTGGATTTTTGGGTGCGGCTGGGAGCCCTGGGTGTGGTCGTCCTGGTCTGGCTGGAGATCGCCTTTTTCCGGCGAGGACTGGCGATCTACAAAAAGACAGCCTTTCCCCCGGTGAAGGCTTTGGTCGCTGGGCTGATGGCTTCGATGGTCGCGGCTATGGCTCACGGCCTGATTGATCAGGGATTCTTTCTGGTGGACCTGGCTTTTGTGTTCATGTTGACTTTGGGACTGCTTTCTCCGCTGGAGTCAGAAGATGCGTTGCCCAGAGTGTGATTTTGAGAACCCGGAGGGCTTCGTTTTCTGTGGTCAGTGCGGGGCCAGATTGAGCGTCGCTCCTGCCGAAGAGCGTAAGCTCGTTACCGTGCTTTTCGCCGACGTGGTTGGTTTCACTGCGCTCAGCGAGCAACGCGACCCGGAGACGGTACGCCAGGCGATGAACCTTTACTTCGCGGCCCTGTCCCAGGAGGTGGAACGCCTGGAGGGGATTGTGGAGAAGTATGTGGGCGATGCAGTGTTGGCCGTGTTCGGCGCGCCCTACGCCCATGAAGATGACCCGGAACGGGCCATTCGCGCCGCGCTGGCCATGCAAAGCGCTCTGGAACGCCTGCAACCAGAGCTGTCCCGCTTGATGGGGCAGGGCTTTCAGATACGCATCGGGATTCACACCGGTGAAGTGGTGGCTGGCGAGGTACATGCCCGTGGTCAACGCGACTACATCGTCACCGGCGACAGCGTCAACCTGGCAGCTCGCCTGCAAACGGTCGCGCCACCCGGTGGAATCCTGGTCAGTGAAAGCACTTACCAACGTACCTGGGCGGTCTTCGAGTTCGGTCCGCCCCAGATGATCCGCGTGAAAGGCAAAAGCCAGCCGGTGACTGTGCGCCAGGTCCTGGGCACGAAAGCCCAGCGTGGCCCGCAACGGGGCATTGCCGGCCTGCACGCCCCGATGATCGGTCGTGACGCTGAATTGACGACAATGAAAATGACCTACGAGCGTGCTGTTGCCGAACCCTGCCTGCAGGCATTGCTCATCGTCGGTGAGGCCGGGATCGGCAAGTCACGGCTGGTGAACGAGTTTATCGCCTGGTTGTCTGACGCCCACCCGCAGGCGCAAGTGCTTCAAGGACATGCCCTGGCCCACAGCCAGACCTCTCCCTATCTCATCCTGGCCGATATTTTTCGGGGCTACTTTGCCTTGCCGGGCAGTGAGAACGGCCCCCAAGCCCTCGCTCACCTGGAAGGAGCATTGCGTGCCCTGCCGTCCCCCCACCTGACGACCACCGAGTTCGATTACCAGTTTCATTCCCTGGCTGCCGTCTTGGGGCTGCGTGATGTGGCCGGCCCTCTGCTATCTTTACCCCCGGCTCAGCGTCGGGAGCGCATTTTTCTCTCGTTGCAGCGTCTTTTGGAGGCTATTGGTCAGGCCCGGCCTACAGTTCTCGTCTTCGATGACTTGCACTGGGCGGATGGGCTATCGCTGGCCTTTCTCCATAGCCTGGTTGGATTTCGTGCTACGGCGCCGCTTTTCATTGTGCTGGTCAGCCGGCCCGTGGGTGAAGATGACGAGGCGCTATCCCTTCTCCAGACTCGACTGAGCGAACTGGGTTATCCCCTTCTCTCCCTAGAAGCTCTCACCAACGAGGAGAGCCGTTCACTGCTTGACCGACTTTTGCCCGCCGACCAGTCCGCCGCGCCCCTTTTGGATTTGGCGATGGCGAAAAGCGAGGACAATCCTTTTTTTATCGAGGAAATCATCCGCTCCTTCATTGAAGAGGGAACAGTGGTGAAGATAGGTGAGCGCTGGCATGCCACCCGTCCGCTGGAGGATATCCGGGTGCCGACCACCATTCAAGGGATGCTCACCGCGCGCATTGATCGCCTGGGGGTGTTGTACAAGGCTACCTTGCAACGGGCGGCAATCATTGGCCGCAATTTCTGGCAGCACCTGTTAGCCGATCTGGTCGGTCGCCAGGTGGATGCTGACCTGGCGGTCCTGGAAGAACGGGAGTTGGTTCATTCGCTGCCCTCCTCTCGCTTCGAGGGGGACCGGGAATACTCTTTCAGCCATACGTTGCTTCAAGAGGTGGCTTACAATTCCATCTTGAAAAGCACGCGCTCTCAGGTACACCGCCAGATTGGGGAATGGTTGGAGGCACGCTTTGCTGGCCGTCTGGAAGAAGCTTACGACCTCCTGGCCCATCATTACCGCCTGAGCGACGACCGTGACAAAGCACTGGAATATCTGCAGAAGGCCGGTCAGCGTGCCCAGGCTGATTATGCCAATCAGGAAGCCCTGATTTACTACAACCAAGCCCTTGTCGTTCTGGACGAGCTTGAGGCTGCCGGTCAGGCGCACCCCGAGATTCGTTTCGAAATCCTCTCCGGGCGGGAGGGCGTGTACGATGTGCTCGGCCAACGGGAGGCCCAGGAAGCCGACGTTTCCCGCCTTGTGGCTCTGGCTCAGGAACTGAATGACGATGAACGCCTGGCTCTGGCCTATAATCGCCGCTCATTCTATTATTGGAAAATCGGCGACTACGACCACGCCGAAACTTCTGCCCAGACGGCCCTGGAGATTGCTGAAAGGAGCGGCGACGTGCGCGGTCTGGGCATGGCCCATTGGAATCTGGGTTCTGCTTTGCGCTGGCAAGGGCGTCCTCGCCAGGCATTGCCTCACTTCCAGACCGCTTACCGCCATTTCGAGGCCTGTGGCCTGGTGACCATGGCCGGGCGCAGCCTGGACCGCCTGGCTTCTGCTTACTACGACCTGGGCGAGTATCAAACGGCCCTGGTCAACGCTGAGCAGGCGCTGGCTTTGCATCGCCGGACAGGGCGGCGGCGAGATGAAGCACAGGCCCTGATTCGTCTGGGGATGCTCTATACCGATGTTTCAGGCGATTATGGGCGCGCTCTGGAGAGCTATCGCGCTGCTTTGGATATTCAACAGGAAATCGGCGACCAGTGGCTGTTGGGCACCCTCTCCAACCACATCGGCGAGTTACTGATCCGCCTTGGCCAGTTTGAGGCCGCGAAGGCCCATCTGCAACAGGGTTACGATACCTGGCGGGAGATGCAGGACGCCGGAGGGCTCTTCGACAATCTGAGCGCCTGGGCCACCCTGCACCTCGAGTGCGGTGAGACGGATACGGCTATCGCCAGGTTGCAAGAGGCGGTCAGCCTGGCTCCGGGTCCGGCACAGATGGCCGACGGGATCGGTCGGCTGGCTATTGCTCACTTGCGTCGGGGGCAACCCGGCGATGTGGAACACGCCATGGCTCTCATCGAAGAGATACGGTCTATCGGTGAGGAACGCCAGCTCAGCCGGAGTGAGAGCTTGCTGTGGCAGGCCGAGATTCATCTGTCCACCGGCCACGCGGGGGCGGCGCTGGCTTATTGTGCAGAAGCGGTCCAGGCCCTGGGCGATAGCAGTTACCGCCGTGAGACACTGCATTGGCTCACCGCTCAAGCATTGCAGGCTCTGGGCCGGGATGATGAGGCCCAGACTGCATTGCACCGGGCCTGGGAGGAGGTGCAACGCAAGGCGGCTCTCATCACCGATGATAACCTGCGCGTCAGTTTCCTGGAACGGGTGCCGCTCAACCGGCGGATTATGCAGAGCGTAACTCGAGCTGCCAGCCCGACACGGGGCCATCAGGATTGACGGCATTGATTACTTAGTGTATACTGGCAGCGGATGAAAGCGGATAAGCGGATGGGGGGAGAATTGTGGAGGTAAATCACTTGCGCATACTTATTACCGGCGGGGCCGGGTTCATCGGTTCGCACTTGTGTGATCGTCTGTTGGCCGAAGGGCACCAGGTCATCGCCATGGACAACTTGAGCACCGGCAGCGTGAACAACATCGCTCACCTGGCTGGCCACGACAATTTCCTGTTTATCAAACACGATGTGACCAACTACATCTACATTGAGGGTAAACTGGACGCGGTTCTGCACCTGGCCTCGCTGCCCAGCCCGGTGGATTATCTGGAGAAGCCGATTCAGACTCTGAAGGTAGGGGCATTGGGTACGCACAAGGCCCTGGGCCTGGCTCTGGAGAAGGGCGCGCGTTTCCTGCTGGCTTCTACTTCCGAAGTGTACGGTGACCCGTTGGTACATCCCCAGGCGGAGACCTATTGGGGCAACGTGAATCCGGTGGGTCCGCGCGGGGTGTATGACGAGAGCAAACGTTTCGCCGAAGCGCTGACCATGGCCTATCACCGCGCTCACGGGGTAGAAACACGCATCGCCAGAATCTTCAATACTTATGGGCCACGCATGAGGCTGGACGATGGACGGGTAGTGCCTAATTTCGTCAAGCAGGCGCTGCTGAATGAGCCGCTCACCGTATACGATGATGGCTCGCGCACGCGCTCTTTCTGTTATGTGGACGATATGGTAGAGGGCCTGTATCGCCTGCTGCTTTCTGACGAAGTGTACCCGGTCAACCTGGGTAATCCGCGGGAGATGACTATTCTGGAGTTCGCGCGCACAGTGCTGAAAGTCTCGGGCAGCTCTTCGCCAATCGTGTTTGTCATTCCCAAGGACGAGCGCACCAAAGACGATCCCCAGGTACGCCAGCCGGACATCAGCAAGGCGCGGCGGGTGCTGGGCTGGGAGCCACGGGTTGATCTGGAGGAAGGGTTGCGACGCACTGTCGAGTGGTTTCGCGCACGGGTGCAAAAATGAGCGGCATAGCCATATCCCGGAGTTTTGTCAGCGCAAACATGAGCGAAGTGCGGCGCGCCAGCATCGTCTTCGTCCTGCTGCTGAGCCTGGCGTTGGCTATCGCCCTGTTGCCGTTGACCTGGGCTGGCGTGCTGGTCGCAGGCGGGGTTGTGCTCCTTACCATCCTGGTGCATCCCCAGGTTGCGCTTTATCTGCTGATCTTTGCCGTGCCCTTCGGCTCACTGCGGGAAGTGCAGGTAGGCGGGATCACGTTTGGCCTGACCGAAGGATTGATCGCCCTGTTGTTGGCAGCCTGGCTAGCAAAGATGATCGCTGCCCGCCAGGTGTGCCCGGTATGGCCGCCGCTCACTCTACCGCTGTTGCTGTTCCTGGGGGTGATTCTGCTCACGCTGCCCGAGACTCTGTCCCTCACCCTGGCTGGCAAGGAGATTCTCAAGTGGGTAGAAGTGCTGGGTGTTTATCTGTTCGTGGCCAATGCCTTGTCCCGCCGCCAGGCAATGGTGGCCGTGATCGCATTGCTCATGGCCGGGGTTGGTCAGGCGTTGTTGGGCGCGTATCAGTTCTTTCGTCAGGTGGGGCCGGAGCATTTCGTCCTTTTCAGGCGGTTCATGCGCGCTTATGGCACTTTTCAGCAGCCGAATCCCTATGCGGGGTACCTGGGGTTGGTGCTGCCGGTGGGGGTCGGATTGCTGATGTGGGCCGTGACAGAGCGTGGGGGACGTTCCTGGTTCCGGGTTGTGGGTTTGCTGGCAGCAATCGGACTGTTGACAGCGGCGCTGGGGATGAGTTGGAGCCGAGGGGCGTGGCTGGGTTTCGCGGCGGCCCTGGTCGCGGTGAACGGGGTGCGCAGCCGGCAGGCGGCTATGGTCCTCGCCACGCTGCTGGGCGTCGCCGTGCTGATCCTGGCCCTGGGCGGAGTGAGGCTCCTGCCCCCTGCACTGATCCAGCGGTTCACCGACTTTCTGCCCTTCGTCAATGTCGGTGATTTGCGGGCCGTGCAGATCACGGATGCCAATTACGCCGTGATCGAGCGCGTGGCCCACTGGCAGGCTGCCCTGGGCATGTGGACCGACCATCCCTGGCTGGGGGTGGGCATCGGCAACTACGCCGCCGTTTACCCGGCCTACGCTCTGCCCAAATGGCCCGATCCGCTGGGACACGCCCACAACTACTACCTCAACATCGCCGCCGAGGCCGGGCTGATTGGTTTGCTGGCTTATCTGCTGCTATGGGGAATGGCGTTCTATCAGGCATGGAAGGCTGTGCGGGCCAGCGGTGGTGTCTGGCAGGCTGTGGCTGCCGGGGTGTTCGGTGTGCTGGCTCACCTGGCTGTGCACAACTTTTTCGATAACCTGTGGGTGCATAACATGTACGTTCACGTCGCTGTTCTGCTGGGGCTGCTCACCATCGCCCGGCGGCCTGGTGACGCTGGGACGTGAAGCGTGGTGCGTATTGCGTGGTGCGTATCGCATGAAATGTGATTCCCGAATTCACGCAATACGCAACACGTATCACGTAACAAAGAGGTATACTATTGATCACTAAAACCTTTACCCTGGTCAAAACGAAGGAGTTGATTCGTTTCCTCAAATTCTGCGTGGTCGGTGTTTCGGGCACGGTCATTGACTTCGGCCTGCTCAATCTGCTGGTGCGCGGTGTCGGGTTTCCCGAACTGGTAGCCAACACCTGTTCTTTTTCGACGGCAGTGGTCAACAACTTCGTCTGGAATCGTTTATGGGTCTACCCGGAGACCCGCGGGGAGCCTTTCCGCAAGCAGTTCGTGCAATTTGTGATCGTCAACGTGGCCGGATGGGCGCTCAACAGCGGTATTCTCTACGCCGGGCACAACTGGCTGCTGGGGGAAGCCGGGTTGCTGGCTGCGCCAACGGCGGCATTGGCGGCGCTGATCGGCGTGACCCACTTCGCTCTGGCTCTAAACGGAGCCAAGGTCATTGCCACCGGCGTGGTGCTGTTTTGGAATTTCTTTGTCAACCGGATGTGGACTTTCCGGCACGTCAGGTAAATCTTCAAGGACACCAGGAACACAAGCGGGTGTACTGGGTGCCCTTTGTGTCCTTCGTGGTTTGAGCTTGTCGTTGGCGTTTTTGTCGTAGTGACGGCTTATGAACTTTAAGAAAATAATCTGCTAGT
>JANLFX010000027.1 GCA_024653325.1 Anaerolineae bacterium | reverse complement strand
AGGGGAGGGCCGGGGTGGGGATGGGTGAGGTAGGCACTGCACGGCAAATCTAACATTGTCGAGATAGTCACTCACCCGCCTGCAGGTTCGCATCTGCAAGGGTGTAGCTGGTCAGAGGTTTTGACATTATGTCTGAGTTGAACTAAAATTCACCCCTATCAGGGTGTTTTTAGTCTGGAAGAGGAGACTGTAAGATGACCATGACAAGTGCTGAGATACGACAAAGCTTTCTTGATTTTTTCGCCAGCAAGGGACATACCATCGTGCCCAGCGCTTCCCTCGTGCCGGAGGATGATCCCACACTGCTTTTCACCAATGCGGGCATGAACCAGTTCAAAAACGTGTTCCTGGGACTGGAGAAACGACCATACACGCGGGTAGCCGATACCCAGAAATGTATGCGCGTGTCCGGCAAGCACAATGACCTGGACGACGTGGGACGTGATACCTATCATCACACCTTATTTGAAATGCTGGGCAACTGGAGTTTCGGCGACTATTACAAAAAAGAGGCCATCGCCTGGGCCTGGGAACTCCTGACCGGGGTGTGGCACCTGCCCAAGGAACGGCTGTGGGCTACGGTGTTCAAGGATGAGCAAGGTATGCTGGAAACGGACGAGGAAGCGGCCCACTGGTGGCGCGAGATGACCGACATCAATCCGGAGCACATCCTTTTCTTTGGGCGCAAGGATAATTTCTGGGAAATGGGGGATACGGGGCCGTGCGGACCGTGCAGCGAGATTCATTACGACCGGGGGCCCGAATATTGCGATAAGAAGGATGTGCCGGGTCACGTCTGCGGGGTAAACCAGGGGTGCGGGCGGTTCATCGAACTGTGGAACCTGGTGTTCATCCAATACAATCGCGACGAGGCAGGCAATTTGGAGCCGCTACCGGCCAAACACGTGGACACCGGAGCCGGCTTTGAGCGGCTGGTGGCCATACTCCAGGGCGTGGATTCCAACTACGCCACCGATCTTTTCACCCCCATTATGGACCGCATCCAGGAATTGGCTGGCCATGATGATGCTGAACGCGAAGAGAACATCGTCGCCTACCGGGTCATCGCCGACCACGGGCGGGCTATCACTTTTCTCATCGGCGACGGGGTCCTGCCAGGCAACGAGGGACGCAATTACGTGTTGCGCATGATCCTGCGCCGGGCGGCCCGCTTCGGGCGCAAAATCGGATTCCAGGAGCCATTCCTGGCTGAGATAGCTAAGGTGGTGATCCAGCTCATGGGGCCCCACTTCACCGAGCTGCCTGCCCGGCAGAAATTCATCCTGGAAACCATCACCCAGGAGGAGAAACGCTTCTATCATACCCTGGACGCGGGCCTGGCTCTCCTGGATGAGATCATGGACGAACTGGCCGCCGCGGGCAAGTCGGTGATCCCTGGTGAGAAGGCTTTCCTGCTGTGGTCTGAGCGCGGTTTCCCCCTGGATTTGACCAAGGACATCGCGGCGGAGCACGGGTTTACGGTGGATGAAAAGGAGTACTGGCAGGCTATGGAGCAACATCGCCTGATCAGCAGTGCCGGACAACGCTTTGAGACCCTGGCCGAATCGGAGATGGAGGTATACAGCCGCTTGTTGGACGAGCTCAAGCAAAAGGGCAAACTGGCCGCCGAGGGGGTGCAGCACCTGTACGATGGCAAAGTGGACCTGGATACCCAGGTGGTTGCCTTGCTCAGAGAGGGAAAAGCCGTTACTGCGGCGAAGGAGGGCGACGAGGTGGAGGTGGTCCTGGCCAGTACCCCGTTCTACGTAGAGAGCGGCGGCCAGGTATGCGATACCGGTTTCATTGCCCATTACCACGGGGAAGAGAGCGAACCCCGCTGGGAGATAGAAGTGGAAGAGGCCTATGCGCCATTGCCGGGGTTGATTGTGCACCGGGGGACAGTGGTGGCCGGCACGCCCCGGGTGGACGATGAGGTGTGGGCAGTGGTGGACTACGAGCGTCGTCAGGACATTGCCCGTAACCACACGGCCACTCACCTGTTGCACAGCGAGCTGCGCTACATTCTCGGCGAACATGTGCAACAGGCCGGGTCATTGGTCGCTCCGGACCGGTTGCGCTTTGACTTCACTCACTCGGCCATGCTCACCCAGGATGAACTGGACGCAGTGGAGCGGTCGGTGAACGACGCCATTCTGGCCAACTACCCGCTGGAGATTGTGCACACCGATTACCGTTCCGCCGTGGAAAGTGGGGCGATTGCCCTTTTCGGAGAGAAGTACGGCGAACGAGTGCGGACGGTCAAAATCGGTGCGCCGGGCGAGCCTTTTAGCCACGAGCTGTGCGGCGGCACCCACGTCAGCCGCACCGGTGAGATCGGGTTGTTCCGCATCATTTCGGAATCGAGCGTGGGCGCCGGTGTGCGCCGCATTGAAGCGGTGACCGGGCGGGCTGCGCAGCGGTTGGCCCAGTCACGACTGCACGTCCTGGATGCGGCGGCGGCGTACCTGAACTGCAGCCCAGATGAAGTGGACCGGCGAGTGTTGAGCCTGCTGGGCGAGTTGCAAAAACGCGAGAAAGAGATCGAACAGTTGCAGCGGAAGATCGCCCAGCGTGATTTCGAGGCTCTGCTCGCCCAGGTGCGGGACGTGGATGGCGTGCCCGTGCTGGCCGCGCAGGTGGAAGCGACCAGCATCGAGACCTTGCGCGAAATGAGTGACTGGTTCCGCAACCGTATGGGTTCGGGGGTAATTGTCCTGGGGGCGGTGATGGCCGGGAAACCCAACTTCGTGGCTGCCATTACTCCCGATCTCATCCAACGCGGTCTGCACGCCGGGCAACTGATCAAAGCCGTTGCCCGGGTAGTGGGCGGAGGTGGTGGCGGCAAGCCGACGTTGGCCCAGGCGGGCGGGCGAGACGTGAGCCGGATGAACGAGGCGCTCAGTATGGTGCCCGGCCTGGTAGCCAAGGCGGTGGGCTTCACCGCCGAATAAGGCTATATTGGACATTGGTGTTTTTCTTCATAGTGACGGCTTCAGCCGTCCAAGAGGGCGAAAAGCGGCTGAAGCCGCTACTACGAACCCCCACATCTCGTGCCCTCCCCGTCGCTAATCCCAAGATGTGGACGCCTCGAAATTCGCCATACTCCAGGCTATATACCGAGATGTGTAATTTGCAGGGGCACAGCCGGCTGTGCCCCTGCATTTTTGTAATGTACTGGACTCTGGCGTTTTGGGCTCGTAGTGACGACTTTAGTCGTCTGCAGGCGGAAAAGAGCGACTGAAGTCGCTACTACGAATCTACATCTTGTGGCAATGAAACAACTGCCTAAATGTATAGCGGTGCTCAAAATTCGCCAGACTCCAGTAATGTAACTGTCTCGACGCAATAGCTCCCTGCATCAACAGTCCATCTTTAATACTCCGGCTGCTTTGCCGGGTCAACCCCCCAATCCCCGCAACGAATTAGTCAAACCTTAGTCTCTTTCTAACCCCTGTCTAACATATTTGTGATAGATTAAAATTGGAGTCAAAGACCCGCAGCGAGGGACGTTACCAGGAACACAAGATTAAAGATGGCCAAAAAAGAATGAGCGGGCATCTCTTTTTTGTTTTCTGGTAGGGGGGACGCGCCGCTGTCCGGGTGTCTTGAGTCCGCGTGATTAATGCCGACATTAAAGACAGGCCAGAGGGCAACGATGAGCTGGTTATGGGCAGGACTCGGGCGCACGACACCCCCCGCCGAGACGAACCAACGGGCGTTCGTCCGCTCGTGTATTGAACCCACAATCACACAGGATACACATCACCGGGCGCAGACCTGATGGCCTGTGCTGCGCTTTGGGCGCGGCAGGGGACACCGGGCCTGCGCCTCTTTGGTGAGAGGAGAGGAACGATGGGCGCGAAATTGAATTCGGAGCGTAACCGACGAGATAACTGCCGGGGTGAGCGGTGGTTTTCGACTTTGAGGGAAGGGAACGCCAAATCCAATGGTGCCGGAGGAGGAAAGACGATGAAGAAGAGAGCACTTTTTGCCACGCTGCTCAGCTTGATGGTGCTGGCCAGCCTGATCTTTGCGCCACTGGTCTACGCAGACACGCTCTGGTCAGATGGATTTGAGTCTAACAACTTTAACAACTGGACTAGTGCCGGGTCAGGGTGGGACATACAACAATATGGTGCCCATTCCGGCTCGCGTCAAGGACACGTAGATGGTGACGTTACAAACTCGGACCTGGTCAGAAACCAATCTACCCTATGTTTCGAGAACATCCACGTGGAGTATTGGATACGCACCAGCAACTCCTGGGAGTCCGACGACGACGTTTGGGTCTACTGGGACGACGGCACAACCTGGCACGAAATAGACCATAGGGACAACAGCAACGAAGTTACAAACTGGACGCGCCGTGCATTTGACCTACCCACAGGTGCAGCCAATAATCCGAACTTTCGACTGATCTTCCGAGCCACCATCAATGGCAGCTCTGACGACTTCTATCTGGACGACGTCTTGATTGAAGGTGATCCCATCAGCAATAACTCCATCGGCGACTTCGTTTACGATGCCAGCAACGGCAGCCCTATCAGCGGCGCGACGGTGGAACTCTGGAGCGACAACAACGGCAACGGCGTGATTGATGGTGGGGACGCCAGGCTCACTACAACGACGACAAATGGCAATCCCGGCGCAAACTATGATTTTACCGGCCTTGCCGGGGGTCGCTATGTCGTCCGCGCCCTGGCCCCAAGCGGCTATATCCCAGCCTATCGAGATCACGCCGTTTCGCTTTCGGGTTGCGGCCAGGACTACAACGCCGCCGATTTGGGATTCGAGCGCGCAGCCACCATTAACGGCCGCGTGTGGTACGACGACGACCGCGACGGTTCCCAGGCGGGGGACGTGGGTATCAACGGCGTCACCATCGAACTCCGGCAGGGAGGCAGCCTGATAGCCTCACGCACGACCAGCGGTGATGGTGATTTTAGCTTCGAGAGTGTGCAGGCAGGCAACTACACGGTTCATGTCCTTGAGGGAACGCTTCCGGCTGGCCGCACGGATCTCACAGCAGGCACCAACCCCAGTAACGTCACCGGTGTCGCTGGCCAGACCACCTCGGTCTATTTCGGCTACGACGATTCCGGCGCCATCGGCGACCTCATCTGGAACGATACGAACGGCAACGGCGTGCCCGACGGCGGCGAACCGGGCCTCAACTGGCAGGTGAGCCTGACCGACCAGTTCGGCGCGACCATCAACCAGACCGCCGTGGGCGGAGCATATAGCTTCATCGGCCTGCCCGCCGGCACCTACACCGTCACCGTCAGCGTTCCTGCTGGTTGGGCACAGACCAACCCTATCGAACACCCACTAGCTGTCAACCTGGCCACCGGGCAGAACTTCAACACCGCCGACTTTGGCTTCAGCCAGAGCTACGCCAGCATCAGCGGCTACGTGTGGTACGATCCCAACCGCAACGGCGTCCGCGACGCCGGCGAAACAGGCATCAACGGCATGAATGTGGACCTCTACCGGGGGGCGACCTACGTTCGCAGCACTGCTTCCAACGCCAATGGCTTTTACTTCTTCGGCGGTCTGACCACCGGTGATTACTCGGTGCGTGAAACCGGCACGCCGCCCAACCCGGTCTGGACGCTGACCACACCCAACCCGCAGAGCGTCCCCGGTGTGGTCGCCGGACAAAACTACCCCAATCGCAACTTCGGCTTCGCCGAACCGCCTTCGGTGATCAAACAGTTGTATCTCAGAGGGGTCTCAGATTTGACCCGCAACCGCCCGACGGGCCTTACACATACGGCTCGACAGATTTTAAACAACGCATCATTCACTTGGCAGCAAACACCAGCACTCGCCAATTCCTTGACTGTCGTCAACGGGCAGGCCGTCGTGGCTCTGCTGCGGATTGATGCTTATCCATCAACTGGCTTGATCTGCGGTGGGCGAAATCCCGACGTCCAGGCCACTTTACGCATTGCGGGTGGCGCTGTGCTGGACACAGATACAATTAACGACATGACGCCCGGCCTAAACACGCGCCAGTTCAACTTTAACCTCGCACCGAACACGGTGATCCCGGCAAACGCCAGATTGGAGCTGGTTCTTGGCGTTTCCGGCGCAGACTGCGGGTCAGGTTCAGGTTATATCATCGTGAACTTTGATTCAGTATCCGAGATGTCGCTCATCAACATCCCGACGTATTCTTATCTACGACTCGACAACACCAACAGCGGCACCTACGACGCGGCCTATCCCGGCGGCGCTCCCTCAGATACCTTCTTGACGACCGACAACGTCCACTTCCGCCTGCGGGCCAGCGATCCCTTCGGCAACTACGACATCAGCGGGGCAACGCTGAGCATTCCCGGCGTCATTACCAACACCGCGATGACCCGCTATACCCCCAACCCGGACGCGGCCACAGCGGTTTACCAGTTGGCGCGCAGCGGCTTCACCTTGGGCAGCTACACCTACGTGATGACCGCCACCGAAGGTGCGGAGGGTGAGGTATCGGCCGTCTACAACGGCACCTTCCGCATCATCATCTCCGACCTGACCGAATCCTTCAAAGAGGCGCGCAGTTACCCGGCGCATCAACTCATCACCCAGACCATCCCCGGCGCGGAGATCGAGTACACCGTTCACATCAGCAACACCGGCGATGCCCCGGCGATGAACGTCAGCGTGATTGACCCCCTTCCGGCCCATACGACCTACGTGGCCGGCAGCGTCGTCAACGCGGTCTACAGCCCCACCCTGAACGCTATCCTGTGGCCGGGCGCCACACCCACCGGCACGGTGCCGGCACGCAGCGAACGCACCTTCACCTTCCGCGTGCAGCTTGATCCGGTGCTGGATAACGGTACGGTGATCGAAAACACGGCCCTGATCAACGACGGCGTCAACCAGTTCTCACGCAGCAACCGCCTGGCCATCGTTTCGTCGCCGGACCTGACCACCTCGACCAAGAGCGTGAACCTGACCACCGCCGAGCCGGGCGATGTGCTGGCCTACACCATCGCCCTGACCAACACCGGCAACATGAACGCCTCGGCCAGCCTGAC
Organism: Anaerolineae bacterium; assembly: GCA_024653325.1. Classification (GTDB taxonomy): domain Bacteria; phylum Chloroflexota; class Anaerolineae; order JACIWR01; family JACIWR01; genus JACIWR01. The sequence continues at coordinate 29,032 of JANLFX010000027.1, read as the reverse complement.
CGATACCATCCCGGCCAACACCACGCTGATCGAAGGCAGCCTGTCCGCCACCGCCGGCAACACTTCTTATAACCCCGGCAATCGCACCATTTCCTGGAACGGGACGGTACCCGGCTTAAGCGCGGCCCCGGTGCTGGTCACCTTCCGCGCCCGGGTGGACTTCCCCCTGGACAACGGGACGCTGATCACTAACACCGCCTTCATTGACGACGGTTTCGCGCCGAACGGCACGACGCCGCTGCAAAGACAGACGGTGACGACGATCACGTCGGAGCCGCTGATTCAGGCCTACTCGTCCAAGTTGGTGGACGAGCCGAACGCCAGTCCCGGCAGCACGCTGCACTATACCATCCACCTGATCAACGGCGGCAAGATGAACGCGCCGACCGTCAGCCTGGTTGACCCGATCCCGGCGCACACCAGCTACGTGAACGGCAGCCTGTGGGCCAACATCGGCACGCCCTACTGGGATAGCGCCAACGGGCGCATCACCTGGACCGGCCCGGTCAACCCTGGCGCACCGGTGGAAATCCGCTTCAACGTCCGCGCCGATAGCGTGCTGGACAACGGCACGGTCATCACCAACACGGCCACGGTGACCGATAACTACCACACCGGTAGCTTTGACCTGTCGGCCACCACGACCATCGTCTCTGCGCCCGACCTGCGCACGTCCTTCAAGACCGTGTCGGCCAGCACGGCAGTGCCCGGCCAGGCGCTCGATTACGAGATTCACCTGGCCAACACCGGCAACATGACGGCCACAACGCGCATCACCGACACCCTCTCCGCCGACCTGGTGAACGTGCGCAACGTCACCCCGGCGGGGGCAAGTTACAACGCCGGTCTCCATGCCATCACCTGGGCGGGCGCAGTCGGCCCCGGCCCGGAGGTGGTCATCCGCTTCACCGCCGACGTGCGCAACCCGCTGGACGCGCCGCAGACCATCATTTACAATACGGCGCGGGTGGACGACGGCTTCCATGCTCCCTTCGACATCTATCCGCCGACCCAGACGACGGTCAACGCCTCGCCTGATCTGTCTACGTCGCGCAAGGCAGTCAACACGACCACCGCCAGTCCGGGCGATGTGCTGACCTACACCATCACCTTGCGCAACACCGGCAACATGAACACCCTGGTCTCAGTGCAGGACGTGATGCCCAACCAGGCCACCTACGTCGCCAACAGTCTGAGCTTCAGCGCTGGCAGCGGCAGCTACGACTCGTTCAACCGCTGGATTCAGTGGGACGGCCTGGTCAACCCCGGCGCGCCAGTGGTCATCACCTACGCCGTGCAGATTGACCCGGTGATGAGCCAGCCGGACACCACCATCTACAACGACGCCCGCATCAACGACAACGTGCACCAACCGTTCCTCACGCCGGGCGTCACCACCACCGTCCACGCCGAACCGAACCTGACGACTTCGAGCAAGGTGGTGGACCTGAGCGACGCCGTGCCCGGCCAGCAGCTCTGGTACCGCATTACCGTGCGCAACACCGGCAACATGGTGGCCCAAAGCGCCGCGGTGAGCGACACGCTCCCCGCCCAGGTCACGTATGTCAGCGGCCAATTCCCCACTGGCGGTGGCTACAACGCGGCCGGTCGCTACGTGTACTGGAATGGCGACGTGACCCCCGGCACGGACGTGGTGATTGACTACTACGTGACCGTCAACGATCCGCTGGACGACGGCACGGTGATCGCCAACACTGCCGAAATCCGCGATGGCTACGCCGGACATCCGGCGGTGGTCACCAGCCCGGCGGCGCAGACGATCGTCCACTCCGCGCCTAATCTGGGCACCTCTACCAAGACGGTGAATACAGGCACTGCCGCGCCGGGCGAAGTGCTGACCTACACTATCACCTTGCTCAACACCGGCAACATGAATGCTCACGGGGCGCAGGTCACCGATACCATCCCGGCCAATACCAGCTATGTGGCTGGCTCGCTCAGCGCCAGCAGCGGCTCGGCCTCCTACGACGGCGGCAACAATCGCATTCAGTGGACCGGCACAGTCACCAAGGGCTTGCCGGTAATCATCACCTTCCGCGTGCAGACCAACAGCCCACTGCCCAACGGCACGCCGATTGACAACACGGCGATCATTTACGACGGCTATCACGCCGATACACTTAGCCGCTCGACGCACACCGAAATCGGCTCGGCGCCTAACCTGAGCGCCTCGAGCAAGACGGTTGACCGGCCCACCGCCGAGCCGGGCGACGTGCTGACCTACACGGTTGTGCTGCGCAACACCGGCAACATGAACACCTCGGCCAGCATGACCGACACGCTGCCGGCCAACGTGACCTACGTGCCGGGCAGCGTCACCGGCGGGGCGACCTACGACGGCGGCAACAACCGCGTCCTGTGGAACGGGGCGATGAACGCCGGGGCGCGCATCACGGTGACGTATCGGGTCACGGTGAACCTGCCGTTGGACAACAACACCCTGATCGAGAACAGCGCCACAATCAACGACGGGGTGCATCCGGCGTTCGAGACGACGCCGCCGGCGCAGACGCTGATCCAGTCCACCCCCAACCTGCTCACCTCGGACAAGGCGGTCAGCCGGAGCGAGGCCGCGCCGGGCGACACTTTGGTCTACACCATCACCCTGCGCAACACCGGCCGGATGACGGCCCACAGCGCCACGATGTACGACATCCTGCCTTCGCAGATCGACATCGTCGGCCAGCCTTACGCTTCCAGCGGCAGTGTCAGCTACACCGGCTATAACCGCCGCGTCTCGTGGAACGGCAGCGTCTCGCCGTTGCAGCCGGTGACGGTGATCTTCACGGCGACCATCCAGTCGCCACTGGACGACGGCACCCAGATCATCAACAGCGCCACCATCGGCGACGGCATCCACTCGACCTTCGACACCGATCCGGCGGTCACCGTCATCCACTCGGCGCCCAACCTGGCTACTTCGACCAAGACGGTAGACCGGGCCACGGCCAATCCGGGCAACCAGTTGCGTTACACCATCACCCTGACCAACACCGGCAACATGGTGGCCCAGGCCAGCGTGGTGGACTACCTGCCGGACAACGTGACCTACTTCAGCGGGCCGACGGCCAGTTCCGGCTCGGCGACGTGGGACGGCTTCAACAACCGCGTGCTGTGGAACGGGCAGGTGGTGCCGAACACGGCGGTGGTCATCCAGTACTACGTCACGGTCAACAACCCCACCGACGATGGGACGGTGATTGCCAACACGGCCACGGTCAACGACGGCTTCCCCGGCCACGCCGCTTTCGAGACGGCGCCGGCGGCGCAGACGGTGGTTCATTCCGCGCCCAACCTGTCCACCTCGACCAAGACGGTGGATAAGGCCACGGCTGCGCCCAACGAAGAGGTGGAGTACACCATCACCCTGGTCAACACCGGCAACATGGTCGCCCGCAACGCCTGGATGACTGACACGCTACCGGCCAACACGACATGGGCAGGCGGCCTCACCTGGACGGGCGGCAGTGCCGCCTGGGACGGCAGCCGGGTGCGCTGGGACGGCGACGTCCACCCCGGCACGCCGGTGGTGATTCGCTTCCGCGTGCGGCTGAACAGTCCCCTGCCGAACAACACATCCATCGTCAACGCGGCGACCATCAACGACGGCTTCACCGGGCACGCCAGCCTGACGCACCAGGCGACGACGACGGTGCGCTCGGCGCCCGACCTGACCACCTCGACCAAGACGGTGGACCGTTCCACCGCCCGGCCAGGTGACTTCCTGGTCTACACCCTCAGCCTGGTCAACACCGGCAACATGGTGGCCAGCGGAGCGACGCTGAACGATGTGCTGCCGGCCAACGTCACCTGGAACGGCTGGGTGGCCCAGAACGGGGCCAGCTACAACGCCGGCACCAACACCGTCTCCTGGACGGGGGCGGTCACACCGGGTACGCCGGTGGTCATCCAGTACCGGGTGACGGTGAACAGCCCGTTGAACAACGGGACGGTGATTGCCAACACGGCGACGGTCAACGATGGCTTCCCCGGCCATCCGGCGTTCGAGACGGCACCACCGGCCCAGACGACCATCCAGTCCGCGCCGAACCTGAGCACCTCGGCCAAGACGGTCAACGCGGCCACCGCCGTTCCCGGCCAGGTGATCACCTACACCATCACCCTGACCAACAGCGGCGACATGAACGCCGCGGCCTACGTACTGGACACCACCCCGGCCAACACCGGCTACGTGGTTGGTAGCGCGCAGGCCTCGGCTGGCTCGGTGGTTTACAACCAGTATCAGAACCGCATTGAGTGGAACGGCACCGTTCCGGTTGGTGCGCCGGTGACCATTCGCTACGCGGTGCAGATTGCCTCGCCTTTGGACAACGGGGCGGTGATCTGGAACACGGCGACGATCGGTGATGGGGTTCACTCGCCGTTCGACACAGCGGCGGCGAACACAGTCATCACCGCGGCGCCCAACCTGGTGCCGCACACCACCAAGGCAGCTAATCTAACCGACGTCAGTCCGGGCGGGTTGCTGCGCTACACGATCAACGTGGTGAACGACGGGAACATGGTGGCGGGCAACACTCAGGTTGAGGACGTGCTGCCGGCGCAGGTGACCTTTGCCAGCGGGCCGTTTGCCAGTTCCGGTTCTGCTGTGTGGGACAGTTTCAACAACCGCGTGCTGTGGAACGGGGCCGTGGCCCCCGGCACAACGGTGACGATCCAGTACGACGTGCGGGTGAACGAGCCGCTGGACGATGGCACGCTGATCATCAACACGGCCACGGTCAACGACAACTTCGCCGGCCACGCCGCCTTCCAGACGCCGCCGGTGACCACCACCGTCCATTCCGCGCCCGACCTGACCGCCTCGACCAAATCGGTGGATCGGGGCACGGCCTCACCGGGTGACCGGCTGCAGTACACCATCACCCTGAACAACACCGGCAACATGAACGCCACCAACGTGACCGTGGTAGACACCCTGCCGCCGGATTATGTGACCCTGGTGGCCACCCCGCCCGGTGCGGTCTACGATCCTGTGGCCGGGACGCTCACCTGGGCCGGCCTGACGGTGAACCGCAACCAGCCGGTGGTGCTCACCTTCCAGGTGGACCTGGCCAATGTGCTGCCCGACGGCACGCTCATCGTCAACCACGCGGCGATAAACGACGGCTTCCACCCCGGTGTGGTGGAGCGCGAGGCGACGACCATCGTCGGCTCCGCGCCGAACCTGAGCACTTCCACCAAGACGGTGGATCGGGCCAGCGCCGCGCCAGGCGACAATCTGGTCTACACCATCACCCTGCGCAATACCGGCAACGCCACGGCGGTTGGCACCGCGGTGACGGATGGACTGCCCGCCAACACGGCCTGGGTCGGCTGGGTAACGCAGAACGGCGCGACCTACGATGCCGGTACGAACACCGTGTCTTGGACGGGCAATGTGGTGCCCGGTACGGACGTGGTCATCGCCTACCGCGTCCAGGTGAATTCCCCACTGGACGACGGCACCGTTATCCAGAACGCGGCGCTGATCAACGACGGTGTCCACACCCCGTTCAACACCACGCCCGCCACGCAGACCACCATCCACTCCGCGCCGAACCTGACCACCTCGTTCAAGGGGGTGAATGTGACCAACGCCGTGCCCGGCCAGGAAGTCGAATACACCCTGACCATCATCAACACCGGCAACATGGTGGCCCACGGCGCGGAAGTGCTGGACTACATCCCGGAGCACAGCTCTTACGTGCCCAATTCGCTCACCTTCACCAGCGGAGTAGCCCAGTTCCAGACCCTGTACAACCGCATCCGCTGGACCGGTGAAGTAGCGCCGGGGACGAATGTGGTCATCACTTTCCGCGTGGCCCTCGACTTCCCGCTGGATGAGGGCACGCAGATCGTCAACTGGGCCAGCGTGGACGACAACTTCCACGAGGAACCGTACGATACCAACACCGTGGTCACCGTCATCAGCGCTGCGCCGGACATGAGCGGGTCCAGCAAGGCGGTGGACCTGGCCTCGGCCAGCCCCGATGACCAGTTGCGCTACACCATCACCCTGGTCAATGCTGGTTCGATGACCGCCAACGCCCACGTGGACGACGTGCTGCCTGCCCAGGTCACCTTCGTCTCCGGGCCGGTAGTCACCGGCGGCGGCAGCGGCGGCTGGGATGCCGGTGGGCGGCGCATCTACTGGGATGGCCAGGTAGCGCCCGGCCACACCGTGACCATCGTCTACTACGTGCGGGTGAACAACCCGTTGAACGACGGGACGGCTATCACCAACGACGCCACCATAAACGACGGCTATCACGCGCCCTTCACCACCAACCAGGTGCAGACAGTAGTGCACTCCGCACCCGACCTGACCGCCTCGACCAAGGCGGTGGATCGGGGCACAGCCTCACCGGGTAACCGGCTGCAGTACACCATCACCCTGAATAACACCGGCAATACGAACGCCACCAACGTGACCGTGGTAGACACCCTGCCGCCGAATTACGTGACCCTGGTCGCCACCCCGCCCGGCGCGGTCTACGATCCCGTGGCCAGAACGCTCACCTGGACCGGCCTGACCGTCAACCGCAACCAGCCGGTGGTGCTCACTTTCCAGGTGGACCTGGCCAACGTGGTGCCCGATGGCACGCTCATCGTCAACCACGCAGCGATAAACGACGGCTTCCACCCCGGTGTGGTGGAGCGCGAGGCGACGACCATCGTCGGCTCCGCGCCGAACCTGAGCACCTCCACCAAGACGGTGGACCAGGCCAGCGCCGCGCCGGGCGACGATCTGGTCTACACCATCACCCTACGCAACACCGGCAACGCGACCGCCGCCGGCGCGCGCATCACCGACACGCTGCCAGCCAACACGACCTGGGTCGGCTGGGTGACGCAGAACGGTGCGGCCTACAACGCGGGAACGAACACCGTGACCTGGACGGGCAACGTGACGCCTGGCGTGGACGTGGTCATCGCCTACCGCGTGCAGGTGAACTTCCCGCTGGACAACAACACTGTCATCGAGAACATAGCCACAGTGAACGACGGTTTCACCGGCCATACCGCCTTCGATGTCGGCCCGGCACGCACTACGATCCACTCCTCGCCCAACCTGGGCACCTCCACCAAGGCGGTGAACCTGGCCGAGGCCAGCCCCGGCGACGAACTGGTGTACACCATCACCCTGGTCAACACCGGGGACATGATCGCTCACAACGCGGTGGTCCTGGATGAGATTCCGGCCCACACCGCCTACGTGGCCCTCAGCGCGCAGGCGAGCAGCGGCAATGTGCAGTACCAGCCGGCCTACAACCGCATCCGTTGGACGGGTGAAGTGGTACCCGGCGTGAACGTGGTCATCACCTACCGCGCGCGGGTAGACTTCCCGCTCAATGACGGCACCGAGATCGAGAACTTCGCCACGGTGGATGACGGCGTGCATAGCCCCTTCGACACCAATACCGTGGTCACCACCATCCACTCCGCACCTGACCTGTCCACCTCCTCCAAGACGGTGGACCTGGCAGACGCGGTGCCGGGGCAGGTGTTGCACTACGTCATCACCCTGCGCAACACCGGCGACATGGCTGCCGTCACCTCGGTCACCGACCAACTGCCGGCCGGAGTCACCCACGCCGGTGGGCCGACGGTGCAGAACGGGCCGCCAGCAAGCTGGGATCCCATCGCCCGCCGCATCTCCTGGAACGGCAACGTAGTGCCTGGCACGAACGTGACCATCGAGTACTACGTCACGGTCAACAGCCCGCTGAACGACGGGACGGTGATCGAGAACACGGCGACCATCAACGACGGCGTGCATCCGGCCTTCGAGACCGCGCCCGCCGCACGGACCACCATCCATTCCGCGCCTGACCTGACCGGTTCGACGAAAGAAGTGAGCCGCGCTGTGGCTCCGCCCGGTGAGACCGTCGAGTACACCATCACCCTGAACAACGGCGGTAACATGAATGCCCCGGCGGCGATGATGACCGATACCCTGCCCAGCGAAGTGAGCTTTGTCAGCGGGCCGCTGGTCACCGGTGGCGGCACGGCCAGCTACGATGCCGGCATGCAGCAAGTACGCTGGAGCGGTCCGGTGAACGTGAACCAGCCGGTCACCATCCGCTACACCGTGCGCCTGGACGCGGGACTGGCGAGTGGCACCATTGTGGAGAACACCGCCACCGTGGACGACAGGCACGGCAACGTGTTCGAGATCGGCCCGGCCACCACCTACGTCGGCCATGAACTGGGCTTCAGCCTGCGCGACAACCGGGATACCGTGCAGCCAGGTGAGCGGATCACCTACACCGTGGCCTTCAGCGGCACCGAGCCACTGAACAGCGGTGCTGTGCGCATTGACATCCCAGCCCACGCCACCCTGATTACTCACAGCCCTGGTGGGGTGAATAATGGGGTTTCGGTTGACTGGAGCCTGCTCGCCCTGCCGCCGGGCTTCTACAGCGAGCGGTACATCGTAGTCCAACTCGACCCGGTGTTGGACAACGGCACGGTGATCAGCACCACCGCCTACATCGCCGGTGACGGGCAGAGCAACCGCGCTACCGAGGAAGCGGTAGTCGTCTCCGCACCGAACTGGGAGACCTCGACCAAGACCGCCGACCGGTTCGACGTGGAACCTACCGCCCGGTTCACCTACACCATCCGCCTGGCCAACACGGGGAACATGCACGCCCATACCACGACGCTGGAAGATGTCCTGCCGCCGCAGGTGACCTACGTGAACGGCAGCGTCACGTCCAGCGATGGCACGGCCAGCTACGACCCGACCACTAACCGCATCCTGTGGAACGGCGCGCTGGATGTCGGCTCCGAAACGTGGATCACTTTCGCCGTCACCGTCAACGCCGACGTGCTCTCCGGCACGGCCATCGAGAACTTCGCCTACATAGATGACGAGGTGAACGAACCCGCCGAACTGTACTGCGTGGTGAACACCGTGGCCCAGGAGCCACGCACCTACCGTATCTTCCTGCCGCTGATCATGCGCAACCACGGCCCGACCTCTTACCTGCCCGATCTGGTGGTGGATAAGATCGAGGTAGTGCCGGCCAACCCGAATGCGGGCCAGCCGGTGGACGTGCGGGTCACCATCCGTAACGCGGGCAGCATGAACGCCAGCCGTGGCTTCTGGGTAGACCTGTACATAGACCCGCCGGACCCGAGCCAGATCGCAGTGAATCGTGGCTGGAACCAGGTGGGATGCTCTCAGGGCCTGGTATGGTCGGTGTTCTGGCTAAACGCCGGTGAGTCGGTGGTGTTGAGCACCAACAACGCCAACAACCCGGACAACGTCCGCTACCAGCAGGACTACAGCCACTTCGGCGGTTACTTCGGCGATCCGCGAGCTTATGCCCTGTACGTCCAGGTGGACTCCTGGAACACAGACACGACCTACGGCGCTATCTATGAGGCCAACGAGGGTAACAACATCTACGGGCCGGTGATGGTCTCTGTAGGTGGGACGGCGGCAAGCCTGCCGTCTGGCAGTGAGGTCCAGGCAGTCATCCCGGCCAGGCCTAACGAACCGCCCCGACCCTGACCGGTGAATTAGGAACACATGATGCAGGGGCGCACGGCCGTGCGCCCCTGCTCTTATTTGACTTTTTGAGCAAATATGATTATACTTTCCCTTCGTTTGGACGGGACTTGACCGCAGGCGTGGTTGTGGTATAATTATAAACGCCAGGCCGACGTAGCTCAATCGGCAGAGCAGCGGTTTTGTAAACCGCGGGTTGCGGGTTCAAGTCCCACCGTCGGCTTCAGAGGTCAACGGATTGAACGGATTAAACGGAGCGTCGTCGAATCAATAGGTCGGCGGGCAAATCACGGGCAGGTACCCAAGTGGCCAAAGGGGACTGACTGTAAATCAGTTGGCTCAGCCTTCGGTGGTTCGAATCCGCCCCTGCCCACCAAAAACGTGATGCCCACGTAGCTCAGTCGGTAGAGCACACCCTTGGTAAGGGTGGGGTCATGGGTTCAAATCCCTTCGTGGGCTTCTGTATGTGGATCGTCCCATCACCTGACACTTGGAAGGAGGAGAAGTGCAGCTACGGGAGATCATCCTCTCGTAAAAGCTTAAGGGAATTGAGTAGGCCCGCACTTCAAAGCAAGGATGGTGAAGGGCGGGGAGGTTGCCAAATATGGCAAGACAGATAGTCGAGCGAACGAAGCCCCACGTGAACATAGGGACGATCGGGCACATTGATCACGGTAAAACGACCCTGACGGCAGCGATCACCAAAGTGTTGGCAATGAAGGGCCTGGCGCGGTTTTGGCCCTTCGATTTAATTGACAACCCATCAGAAGAAAAGCGGCAAGGCATTACCATTGCTGCCACTTGCGTGGAGTACGAGACGGAAAACCGGTGCTACACGCACGTGGATTGTCCCAGTCATCGGGACTATGTTAAAAACATGATCGTTGGCGCGGCCCAGATGGATGGTGCTATTCTAGTGGTGGCCGCCCCAGATGGGCCAATGCTCCAGACCCATCAACACGTCCTCCTGGCTCGCCAGGTGGGCGTGCCGGGTCTCGTGGTGTTCTTGAACAAATGCGATCTGATAGCCGATGAAAAGCTGGTGAGTCTGGTAGAACAGGAAGTGCGTGGTCTGCTCTCCGAGCACGGTTTCCCCGGCGATGACACTACCATTGTACGGGGGAGCGCCCGTCAGGCCCTGAGAAGCACCAGTACCGATCCGGACGCACCGGAGTATCAATGCATCTGGGAGTTGATGCGTGCTGTTGATCGTGATATTCCACTGCCGACTCGTCAGGAAGACAAACCCTTTCTGCTGTCCATCGAGAAGGTGGCCGAGGCCGCAGGGCATGAGACAATAATCAGTGGCCGCATTGAACGGGGTATCATCAGAGTGGGTGAAGAGGTGGAGGTCATTGGCCTGTGGCCTAAAATATGGAAAGCAGTGTGCACTGGCGTAGAAATGTCTGGCCAGGCCCTGGATCATGGTCAGGCCGGTGATATAGTGGATTGTGCGCTGAGTGGAATGGAGTCGGGGAAAATACAGCGGGGCATGGTGCTGGCCAAGCCGGGAAGTATCCGACCATGTACCCGGTTCAGAAGCGAGGTATATGTCCTGCGCAAGGATGAGGGTGGACGGCACAAGCCGTTTTTCCCCAGCTATAGACCGCAGTTTTACATTGGAACAGCGGATGTAACGGGAATCATCACGTTGCCGGAGGGCATGGAGATGGCGATGCCCGGGGACAACGTGAATCTGCAAATAGAATTAGCCACGCCGGTAGCGCTGGAAACAGGCACGCGATTCGCCGTTCACGAAGGCGGCGTTGCCGTCGGCGTGGGTGTGATCACTGAAATCTTGGAGTAGACATGGCAAAGAAGGCAGTTCGGACAGTTATCACTCTGGCTTGCACCGAGTGCAAGGAACGCAACTATACGACCCAGAAAAACCGGAAGAACGACCCATCGCGGATCGAGCTGAACAAATATTGCCCCCGATGCCGCCGGCATACACTGCACCGGGAGACGAAGTAGGCTTCTGAGAATAGCTAGTTGCCTGGTTACTGGTTACTAGCAACTAGAACTCAGCTTCGCAGGCGAGTAGCTCAATTGGCAGAGCAGCGGTCTCCAAAACCGCAGGTTGCGGGTTCGATTCCTGCCTCGCCTGCCAGAAATAAACCTCCCGCAGGTTCAGTAACCTGCGGGAGGTTGAATCGAGAGGAGTAATCAGCATGACCAAGGCACAGAAAAAAGCAAAAAGAGCGAGACAGGACAACGCCATTGTCCGCTATTTCAAAGAGACCTGGGTAGAGCTGAAAAAGGTCAACTGGCCCACCAGGCGAGAGGCCTTGAATTTGACCCTCATCGTTCTGGCCGTCACCGCTTTTATGGCCCTTCTCTTGGGCGCTATTGATTTGTTCTTTACCTGGGCCTTCAGCTTGATTTTGTAGGCTGGAAGTTGGAAACTGGAAGTTGGATATGCATGAAGAACAAGAGGTACAACAATTGAAGAGCGAGGCTGAGGAGACATCCTCTTCAGCGGAGGAGTTTACAGCCGGCGAAGCTGAGGGCATCGCTTTAAACGAAGGCGAGCGAGAAGAGGGTGTATCGTTTTCCAGCCGCTGGATCGAATCTGAGGAGTATCCTGCTACCGACCTGGAAGGTCGGCAATGGTACGTGGTGCACAGTTACTCCGGGTATGAAAACAAAGTCAAGAAAAACCTGGAACAGCGCATCGAGACCATGGGCATGCAGGACAAAATCTTCCAGGTAGTAGTGCCTACCGAAGAGGAGATTGAGGTCCGTGACGGGCAACGCCGCACCTACGAACGGCGAGTGTTCCCCGGTTACATTCTCGTCGAGATGATCATGACTGACGATTCGTGGTACGTAGTGCGCAATACCCCGGGGGTAACCGGGTTCGTGGGTATGGGCAATCGCCCCACCCCTCTGCGCCCTGAGGAAGTGCAGCGTATCATGAAGCGAATGGAAGCCGAAGCTCCCAAAGTCAAGGCGACGTTCAAGCCAGGCCAGAAAGTGCGCATCATTGATGGCCCTTTCAGCGATTTTATAGGCGTTGTGGACGAAATCAATCCCGAAAAAGGCAAAGTGCGGGTCCTGGTGTCTTTCTTTGGCCGGGACACCCCTGTAGAACTCGACTTCTTGCAAGTGGAAAAAACGTAACGCGGCATCCATACCGCCACATGAGGAATAAGAGGTTAAGATGAAAAAAATCAAAGCAATCGTCAAACTACAAGTTCCAGCAGGCAAGGCCAGCCCCGCTCCGCCTATCGGCCCGGCTTTGGGCCAGCACGGGGTCAATATCATGGCCTTCTGCAAGGAGTATAACGCGCGTACCGCTAACCAGGTCGGCTCAGTTATCCCTGTGGAGATCACTATCTATCAGGACCAGAGTTTCACTTTTGTGACCAAGACTCCGCCCGTGCCAGACCTGCTGCGCAAAGCGGCAGGTGTAGAGAAAGGTTCCGCTGAACCTAACCGGGTTAAGGTTGGTTCGATTACGCGGAGGCAGTTGCGCGAAATCGCTGAGCTCAAGATGAAAGACCTGAACGCCCTTGATATTGAGGGCGCAGAGCGGCAGATCATGGGCACAGCACGCAGCATGGGCATTCGTATCGTAGATTGAAGAGCCGGGAATTGGTAAACTGTGGGAGAGCGTAAGCTCACTAATACCACTAGGAGGAACAATGGCAAAGCATGGAAAACAGTATCGAGAAGCAGCGAATAAGATAGATCGCAATCAACTGTATTCGCCTATGGAGGCGATAAAACTGGTTAAAGAGGCCTCGTTTGCCAAGTTCGATGAAACGGTTGAACTACACGTACGGCTGGGGGTGGATCCCCGTCACGCGGATCAGCAAGTACGCGGTGTAGTTCTATTACCTCACGGCTTAGGTAAAACGGTGCGTATTCTGGTCTTCGCCGAAGGTGAGGACGCCAAGATCGCTGAAGAGGCCGGAGCCGATTATGTCGGCGGTGACGAATTGATCACCAAGATTCAGAGCGGGTGGATGGACTTTGACGTGGCCATTGCTGTACCACAGATGATGGGCAAGGTCGGGCGGCTGGGCCGGGTGTTGGGCCCCCGCGGACTGATGCCAAATCCCAAAGCGGGTACCATCGCCCCAGCCGAGGACATCCCTCGCCTGATCCAGGAAGCACGTCAGGGACGTGTTGAGTTCCGTGTGGATAAGACGGCAAACCTGCACATACCCATCGGCAAGGTGAGCTTTCCTCCTGAGAAGTTGTTGGATAACCTGGCGGCAGTGATGGACACTGTGCGGCGGGCAAGACCAGCGGCATCCAAAGGACAATACATCAAAAGAATCACACTGACTTCCACAATGGGCCCAGGTGTTCGGATGGATCCAACTCAGGCTCAGGCTCTGGAGATAGTGTAGTATCGGATTGACCGTTCAGCAGGTGGGACGTTTGTACCCCCCAATGAAATATTTGCCGAAGACAGCAGGTGCGTCTCCAGGCGCTTAATTTCCTGCCGAGGCGAGGTTTTGCAATCGCAAGATATTCTTTGCAGATAAAACTTCGCGCCCGGCGGGCGCGAAGTTTTTTTTATAAAAAACCCCGAGGCAGACCTCCCCACTGTCTGCCTATGGAGCGATATTTTAAGCTGGAGTCTGGCGAATTTCGAGGCATCCACATCTTGGGATTAGCGAGATGGAGAGCACGAGATGTGGGAGGCGTAGTAGCAACTTCAGCCGCTTTTCGCTCTCTTGGACGGCTGTAGCCGTCACTACGAAGAAAAACGCCAATGTCCAATTTTAAGCAAAGGAGGTGATTCCGGTTTGGCTATCACAAAAGAGAAGAAAGAGGATCTCATTGCCCAGTACACCGACCTTTTGGCTCGCAGCCAGGCGCTAATCTTCACCGATTACCGGGGGCTGACCACGGCAGACATCAGCGGGTTACGCAACAAATTGCGTGAGGTGAACAGCAGGTATCACGTGGCCAAGAACAGGCTGCTCCGTCTGGCCTTGCAGAACGCCGGACAACCGGTGCCGGAGGAACTGCTAACGGGACCGGCTGCCGTCAGCTTCTGTCTCGGGGAGGCGCCGAGTGCAGCGAAGGTACTTCTGGATTTCGCCAAAGAATCCAAGGTGCTTACCATCAAAGGTGGGTTGATAAGGGGCAAAATCATTAGTGCTGAGGGGGTCGAGGCCTTGGCCAATCTGCCGGGCAGAGAAGTATTGCTGGCCCAGGTACTGGCCGGGTTACAATCACCTATCAGCGGCCTGGTTACCGTCCTGAGCGGCCCAATTCGGGGCCTGCTCACCGTTCTCAAGGCCCGGTCCGAACAATTGGAAAAGGCCAGTGCGTAACACGGGCTTAGCCCGTGCTACCTGCCTACGAACACAAGTGCGGTTGTAGTTATGAGTGAATGCAATCAAATCAATTAGGAGAAAGAAGAATGACAAAAGAAGAGATCATAGCCGCTATTGAGCAGATGACCGTTCTGGAGCTTGCCGAGTTGGTGAAAGCTTTGGAAGAGAAATTCGGGGTCAGTGCCGCACCGATGGCTATGGCTGCCGCCGTGCCTGTCGCGGCTGCTGCCGCGCCCGCTGAAGAGGTGGAAGAGCAGACCGAGTTCAATGTCATCCTCAAGGAAGTCGGCGACAAAAAGATTCAGGTCATCAAGGCCGTACGCCAAATCACCAATTTGGGCTTGAAAGAGGCCAAAGAGGTAGTGGACGGTGCTCCCAGCACCGTGCTGGAAGCCGTTTCCAGGGAAGTTGCTGAAGACGCCAAAGCCAAGCTCGAGGCCGAGGGTGCAGTAGTCGAGATCAAGTAATCACGACCAAGACCACGAATCGCGAACCAAGTGCGACGCACTTTAAAAAGTGCGCCGCACTTTATTATCCGCAGTTGACAGCGTTCCTTCTCTGTGATATAAAGAAGTCAGGGAGGAACAATGGCTTACGAATACCTTGATCACGAGGCCGACGTGGGCATCCGGGCCAGTGGCGGAACTTTAGAGGAAGCCATTGCTGAGGGTGCGCGAGCCATGTTCGGCGTTATGACCGATCTCAATCGAGTAGGACGGAGTGAAGAGGTGCCTATCCACTGTCAGGCGGGCGAGCCTGCTGCGCTGTTCGTCGAATGCCTGAACGAAATTCTTTTTCAACGCGATGTCCGTCACCTGCTGTTCGCCGATTTCCAGGTGACGCGATTGATCCACACGGACGCCGGATATGAGCTGGAAGGTATAGCTTACGGGGAAACCCTCGATGCTACCAAACACGACCTGTGGACCGAGGTCAAGGCAGCCACTTATTCTGGACTTATATATGAGATAAAGGATGGAAGACACACATTGCAGTGTGTGCTGGATGTGTAGGGCTTTTTGGGACAAGATTCAGGATGCAAGATGCAGGAGGTGAAGGGATGGGCAAGATAATTCAGGTGACAGATGATTTGCGAATCGTACAAACTGAGCCTTACGTGTGGGAGATTCCGCCCTACGGTGAGATGCGCGTGCCGGGCCGTATCTACGGCGATCGGACGACGGTGGATCACCTGGTAGAGGATGTGCAAGCCGGCAAGTCCTGGAACGCATTGGTGCAAATCGTGAATGTGGCCTGCCTGCCGGGCATTCAACGGGCGTCGCTGGCCATGGCCGACGTGCACCCTGGTTACGGTTTCCCCATTGGTGGGGTCGGCGCTTTTGACTTCGACGAGGGGGTGATCAGCATGGCCGGGGTAGGGTACGACATCAATTGCGGGGTGCGCACCATGCGCACCAACCTGAGCCGCCATGAAATCGAGCCGAAAAAAGAAGACCTGGCCAATGCCCTGTATCGCACCGTGCCCGCTGGACTGGGTTCCACCGGCGATATTAAACTTAGTGTGAAAGAAGTGGATAAGGTGCTGGAAAAGGGAGCTGAGTTCGCAGTGGAACGCGGCTACGGCTTTCCCGAGGACCTGGAGTACGTGGAAGAGCGAGGACGCATTGCTGGGGCTGATCCTGACGCGGTTAGCAAAAAGGCCAAAGAACGGGAATTCAACCAGGTCGGCACACTGGGATCGGGGAATCATTACCTGGAGGTACAATGGGTCGAAGAGATTTACGCTCCAGATGTGGCCGATGCCTATGGGCTGTTCCCCGATCAGATTCTAATCAGCATCCATTGTGGCAGCCGGGGCCTGGGCCACCAGATCGGCACCGATTACCTCCAGGTCCTGGAAGCCGCCAGCCGTAAGTATAACATCCCCATCCGCGAGCGAGAGCTGGTGTGCGCGCCGATCACCAGTCCAGAGGGCCGGCGATACCTGGCCGCAGTAAACTGCGGCATCAATTGCGCCTTTGCCAACCGGCAGGCCATCGCCCACCTGGCCCGTCTGGCCTTTCAAGACGCGCTGGGCGTACGTCCTCAAGATATTGCTACTCTATATGAAATCGGGCACAACACGGCCAAAGTAGAAGAGCACGAAGTGGACGGTCAGATCAAGAAACTGGTCGTCCATCGCAAGGGCGCGACCCGCGCTTTCGGCCCAGGACGCCAGGAAGTACCCGCCGCCTATCGCGACGTGGGGCAACCGGTATTGGTAGGGGGTACCATGGGCACCTGCTCTTTCATCCTGCACGGCACCAAGCGGGCGATGGAAACAACCTTTGGCAGTGCCCTGCATGGTGCGGGACGTACTCTCTCCCGACAACAGGCTAAAAAGCGATTCTGGGGTGGGGATGTGATTACGGAACTGGCCCAGCGGGGTATTGTTGTTCGCGCCCATTCCAAAGCAGGGGTGGCCGAAGAGGCTCCCGGAGCCTATAAGGACGTGGAAGAAGTAGTGGATATCATGCACAACGCGGGCATTATCCGCAAGGTAGCCCGTCTGCGCCCGTTGATCTGTATCAAAGGGTAAGGTATATTCAGGGAAAACATCCTGCTTCCGCGAGGCGTGAAACGTGCTCTCACGTTTCACGCCTTCACGTTTCGCATTTTTGCACCTTAAAAAGTACAAAAAAACCCTTGACGGAGACCTTTTAATGTGCTATAATGGAAACACTTGGTTTAAAGAAAATGCGACGGAGCGCAAACGTCTGAGATGGGCTAATCGCCGCGTGTGCATTGCGCGTCGCGTTTTTTTGTGGGCTATTCAATGATGCGAATCAACATCTCGCGGCTACTGCAAGAG
This sequence comes from Anaerolineae bacterium, assembly GCA_024653325.1. GTDB lineage: Bacteria > Chloroflexota > Anaerolineae > JACIWR01 > JACIWR01 > JACIWR01. Next base: position 11,376 of record JANLFX010000027.1, on the reverse strand, counting down.
CCGTGGGGTTCCCTACGGAAGTATGATCTGGACGAAGGATCGTTACGCCTGGGCGACGACCTGGAGGTAGATTTTCTGCGGGGGACTCTACGGCTCACACACACTAACGAGGGTATTCTGGTCCAGGGGAAACTCACCACTCAAGTTACATTGGAGTGCGTGCGTTGCCTGGAGCCTTTTGCGTACCGGTTATCCGTTAACCTGACGGAGCGTTTTCTGCCGGCGCCCGCTGCAGCCCGCGACGGAGAGGCCCTCTCCATCAGCAACGATAACAGCGTGGATCTGGATGAACCCATCCGCGAGGCGATACTACTGGCCTTGCCAATGCGCTCCCTCTGTCGTCCCGACTGTCGGGGACTGTGTCCTGAGTGCGGTCAGAACTTGAATCTTGGACAATGTGGATGCCAGAAAGAGGATATTGACCCTCGTCTGGATGTTCTAAGACAACTACTGTAATGGAGTGATGGGAATGAGTGAGTTTTCAGAGGATCGAGAATTAGATGTGATAACCGAATTGTTGGAAAAAGCAGAGGTACAGGGCTATCTCACTTCCGATGACGTGTTGGAAGCGTTTCCGGAGGCCGAAGAGAATCTGGATCAGTTAGAGGAGCTGTTTAGTTACCTGATCGAGTCGGGAATCGAAATCTACGAGGACAAGGCGGAAGCCGAAGCTGAGGAGGAGCTGAAGTCCCGCGAAGAAGAAGTGGAACTGGCCAAGGTGATGGAGGAGTTGGAAGAGGAGGATGAAACTTTTGATCTCAGCGGGATTTCCAGCGACGATACGGTAGGATTGTATCTCAAAGAAATGGCTCGTGTTCCCCTTCTCACCACTGAAGAAGAGGTACGCCTGGCCAAGCTGCTGGTCAAGGGACAACAAGCCGAGCGTGAGTTAGCCAAAAACAGCCACGACCCGGAGGAGCGCGCCCGGCTGGAGAAAATTGTTGAGGAGGGTAAGGCCGCTCGCGAGCATATCATCAAGGCCAATACCCGGCTAGTGGTAAGTATCGCCAAAAAGTACATGGGCCGCGGTGTGCCCTTCCTGGACTTGATTCAGGAGGGCAACCTGGGATTGATGAAAGCGGTGGAGAAATTCGACTATCGCCGGGGCTATCGCTTTTCTACTTATGCTACCTGGTGGATCCGCCAAACCATCACCCGGGCCATCGCTGACCAGGGCCGTACCATTCGTGTACCCGTGCACATGAGCGATCGAATTCGCCGCCTGTATAAGACGGCACGTCAGTTGGAACAGGAACACGGGCGCAAGCCCACACCGGAGGAAATCGCTGAAGAGATGGACCTGGAACCGCGCAAGGTGCAATGGATGCTCAAGGTGTCCTGGCGTCCCCTTTCCCTGGAGCGACCAGTGGGTGAGGAAGAAGATAGTGAACTCGGCAGCTTCATCGAGGATGACTCTACTCCGACTCCAACCCAGAGCGCTTATCAGCACCTGTTGCGCGAGAAGATGGAAGAAGTGTTGTCCACTCTTACCCCGCGTGAGGCGCGGATCCTCCGTCTACGCTTTGGCCTGCAGAATGGGCGTAGCTATACCCTAGAAGAGGTAGGACAGAAATTCGGCCTGACCAGAGAACGTATCCGCCAGATCGAAGGCAAAGCCCTGCGTCGGCTGCGCCATCCGCGTCGCAGCCGCCAGCTCCGTGATTACCTCACGTAGCCCTATGTAGGGTAAGCTTAAGCTTGTCCTACCTCGACAATGTTAAATTCGGGCTTTTTGACCTCTCCTAATCCCTCCCTCACCCTCCCCTTCCCTCTCCGCAGCGGAGAGGGAAGGGGAGGGCTAGGGTGGGGATGGGTGAGGTAGGCACTGCCCGGCAAATCTAACATTGTCAAGCCACATAGATGCTCAAAAAACATTAAGGAGACAGGGTGAATCAGCGCCCTGTCTCCTTAAATGTTTCCGTAAGTCTCACTTACTTTTTGGTCTTGACCTCGATGACCTTAGGCTTGACCTCTTCGGCCTTAGGGATCGTCAGTTTGAGGACGCCATGCTCGAACTCGGCCTCAGCCTTGTCCCCCTTCAGACCGGATGGCAGGGAGATGGACCGGCAGAAAGAGCCGTAGCGCCGTTCGCGACGGAGGTAGTTCGGTTCCTTCACTTCCTTCTCAGCTTTCGTCTCACCCTTGATGGTCAGCACATCACCGGTGAGGCTCACCTCGATGTCCTCAGGCTTAACCCCGGGGATCGCTGCCTCGACCACCACGTTGTCTTCTGTCTCGTACACGTCTACCGCCAATCCGCTCTCAAAAGGGGCCAGCCAGGCCCGAGGCCGAATGAAACTCTCCTCAAACAAACGGTCCATAGCATCGCGCAGAGAAACCAGATCCTCAAATGGTTGCCATCTTATGATGCTCGACATGGTAACACCTCCCCTATCGTATGACTTACTTATAGCGAATCCTATATGGGTCTTTTGACCCCCGTTTTTCGATTGCTATTGTATGCGGTTTGTGTTAGAATAGCATTAGAGGAGCGTTAGAGTTGCATTAGAATTGCCGTTCCCGGTCGGGAGGTGCCATGTTACGAGACTATCAGTTACGACAACGGGAATATCTGCTGGAGATAAGCAAGGCCATCACCGCCCAGTTGGACCTGGACACCGTATTACGGCTGATCATTCAATACGCGGTGGAGATGCTAAGTGGCCGCGCCGGGCTTATCGCCCTGCGCCAGGACGACGGTTCTTTTCACGTACGGGCCAGCTACGGCCTGCCGGCCCAACTGCCTCACCTTTTCGCTCCCCTGTTTGCGGACATTCCCTACCAATTGGAACGGGCGGACCTGGCCCGCTGGACTTTGCCCGACCTGGAAATGAAGATGACGCTGGTCTCGGCTGCTCTGGGATTGCCCCTGCGCCAGGTAGTGGCCCTGCCGCTGGTTATTCGTAACTCTTTGATCGGCATGATTTACATTTTTCGCACCGAAGGCGTGGCTTTCTCGACCAACGACCGCCAGGTACTGGCCAGTTTCGCCGACCAGGCGGCTATCGCCGTGCAGAACGCGCGGTTATATCAGGAGGTAACTAACGAAAAGCGCCGTCTGGATGCCATCATTGCCAATTCCGGCGACGGGATAATGATCCTCGATCATGAACTTCGGGTACAGGTCTTCAACAAGGCGCTGGAAGCGATGACCGGGGTTTCGGCCAAGCGGGCTATAGGCCGGCCCTGTCATGAGATTTTCGACCTCCATAACCGGAAGGAAGGCACCAGCATCTGCAAGAGTGAATGCCCCCTGAAATTCAAAAGCCCACAGGAACGCCTTTACGTCGAGGGAGACATTACACACCGCGATGGGCGGGTGATCACCGTAGGCATTGCCTACTCCCCCCTGTTCGATGACGATGGCCAACTGGTGAACGTCATTGCCAACGTGCGGGATATTACCCGTTTCCGTGAGGCAGAGGAGATGAAATCCACGTTTATCTCTGTGATCTCCCATGAACTCAAGACCCCGGTGTCGCTGATCAAGGGCTATGCCGGCACTCTGCGCCGCGAGGACGCTCAATGGGACGAGCAGACCCTACGCGAAAGCCTGGCCGTTATTGAGGAAGAGAGCGACCGCCTCAATCAACTCATTGATAACCTGTTGGATGCCTCTCGCCTGCAGGCCGGTGCGCTCAAATTGGAGTTGGGATACGTGGCCCTGGACAAATTGGCTGCGCAAACGGTAGAAAAATTTCGCACTCAAACTCGACAACATATGCTCAGTCTGGATTTCCCGCCCGATTTTCCTGTCGTGTGGGGCGATAGCGAGCGCCTGCGTCAGGTGCTCAGCAACCTGCTTTCCAATGCCATCAAGTACTCACCGGAGGGAGGAACGATCCGCGTCAGTGGGCGTGCCGACGAGGATTGGGTGTACGTGGCGGTGAGCGACGAGGGTATCGGCATCCCCAAAGAGGAGCAAGAGCTCATCTTTGATCGTTTCTACCGGGTGGAGAGTAGCCTCAGCCGGCGTACACAAGGCGCCGGCCTGGGCCTGTTTCTGGTCAAGGCTGTGATCGAGGCTCATCAGGGGCGAGTGTGGGTGGAGAGCGCGCCGGGCCAGGGGGCAACCTTTGTCTTCGCTTTGCCGCGCCGTTGACAGCCAGCCATTTATCCGCTGCCCGCTTGCCAAAACCGATAAATGTGCTATAATCCTTGCTCAGTGTTGCGATCCCCGAGAACCGCCTTTGGAGCCCATCCGAAAGCGTTCCTGACCGGTCAGGAGGCATGGTTGAAAAACCGGGCCCAGCAGCTTTTCGGATAGGTTTTTATTTATGAAAGGAACAATAGATATGTCTACACGCTTACCTCAAGTTGCCTCCGTCACCTGTCCTCGCTGTGGAAACCGGTTTGCAGCTCCCGTGCAGGATGTGGTTGACGTGGGCCGCCAGCCCGAGCTCAAGGTTAGATTGTTGCGAGGCCAGTTGAACATCGCGGTCTGTCCACAATGTGGCGCCGGTGGAATGCTCAACGCGCCATTCATCTATCACGACCCTGAGAAAGAGCTGCTTTTCGTTTTCACCCCCAATGGCCTGAATGTTACCGACGGAGCCCAACAACGGCTGATCGGCGAGCTGACCAACGCGGTTATGAACTCCGTGCCACCCGAACAACGCAAGGCTTACCTTCTCCAACCTAAAGTCTTTCTCACATTTCCCAGCCTGACAGAAGCCATTTTGCAGGCCGATGGACTTACACCGGAGATGCTGGAAGCCCGGAAAGCCAAAGCCCGTTTGCTCGAGCAATTGCTGCAAGCCAGCGATGAACTCGAACTCCGAAACCTGATTGTGGAACACGACGATGCTCTGGACTACGACTTCTTCGCCTTGCTTGCTAATTACATTGAATCCGCCCGTGTTGAGGGGCAAAGTGCTCTTCTCGGACGCCTGCTGATGCTAAACAACAATTTGTTGGAAATGAGCAGCCTGGGTCGTAGTCTGAAAGCGCGGCGGGAAGCTCTGGAAAGCCTGGGCGAAGAAATCACGCGGGAAGAACTTCTGGAGAAGCTGATCAGTGCTCAGGACGATGGCGTGGTCGAAGTATTGACCGCCGCCGCCCGGCCCCTGGTAGACTATCAGTTTTTCCAATTGCTTACCGGTCGTATTGACACAGCCGATGAGCCAGAGGCCACGCATCTGAAGCAATTACGCACCAAGATCCTGGAGGTCATCAGGGAGTTGGATGCGCAGATGGAGCAGGAATTCGCGTGGGCCGCTTCACTTTTGCGCGAAATCTGGTCCAGCAAAGACCGCGAACAGGCAATCCGTGCTCACCTCAACGAGATTGACGATCTGTTCTTGACCGTCCTGGAGGCCAACATTCGGAGCGCAGAAGAGGATGGAGAAGGAGCCATCGCCGAGGAGCTGAAAGGCTTGATGAGACTGGTGTTCAGTATTCTCGAGGAGACTGTGCCCCCACAGATTCGCTTTATTAACCAGTTACTGCGAGCCGAATACCCCCACGGTACACAGAAAATATTGAACGAAAACGCTGGCCAAGTTAACGGGGAACTGCTGGACCTGATGACTGCTCTGGGTGAAGACCTGGAAGCCAGTGGACGCGAGGAACTGAGCCGGCGACTCAGCGAGATCCGCCAACAGGCCGAGGCCATGCTGGTGTGAGGGCTGCCATTCTAAGGCGAGCGGTCATAGCATAGGCTCCCTGCTGCGCAGGGGGCCTGAAAATGCACGACAAGCCCTTGGCCTGTCGTGCACGGTGTTTACCCCGTGGTATTAGAGCCTACCCGAAAAATTCGTAGTAACGACTTCAGTCGTTCTGAAAGCAACTAAAGTCGCCACTACGACCCCTTTTCGGATAGGCCTTTATTACATTCCCTGCACTTCCAGGCGGAAGCCATGACCGCGCACGGTGATAATGTACGAGTGCTCGGGATCAACTGTGGCCAGCCGCTCCCGGAGGCGACGGGCCAGGGCATCAATTGCCTGCTCTGATACGCCCTCCTCCAGGGCGTCAGGCCACACGGCATTCACTATCTCCTCACGGCTGCACACCGCTCCAGCGCGGTTATACAGCAACTCCAGCAAGCGGTACTGGGCTGAAGAGAGAGGCGGAATTAGTTCACAATCACCGACCCACACGCGATGGCTGTCCCGATCAATGTGGATGCCTTGCCGGGGCACCTGCTCCAGCGTCAGCGGCATGGTCGCTCCTGCCCCTACGAAGACCAGACGGAGGCACAGGGCTATCTGAATTTCATCCCCATCCTGCAAGATGACGGGTTTAGTAACGGCCTGACCATTGAGAAAAGTGCCGTTTTTGCTCCCCAGGTCCTCCAGCAAATATCCTTCCTCACGACAATGGATGGCAGCATGATGCCGGGAAACCAATCGCTCCGGCAAGACAACATCGCAACTCTCATCCCGTCCCAGGATGATTGTCTCTTTATCCAACACCCATTTTTGCCCCGCCAGTGGCCCTTCCTCGATGATTAACATGGGTAGTTCGCGGTCGGTAACCATTTCCACCCTCCTCCGGGCAAGGAAACTGATTTTACGCTTATGGCTGGCTACCGTCGTTGATTATAACACGAAACCCATCTCATATCAACTGCAGCCCCCCGCAGAGCACGCTGTAGGACAAACTTAAACTTGTCCTACGTGAGGGTGGTCATTGCCGCTGCCCTGTTTGTGTGATATAATACGCTCCGATTTCACCCGTTGAGGAGAAGGAGCAACAAACATGCCATCTGGTGAGCCAGGTGACGATCCCCTGAGGACGAATTGGGAATGGACGGCAGTAGTCACTATCCTGCTGGTAGCGGCTTTCTTCCGCCTGTGGGCACTGGGCGACGCTCCTCGCGGCCTGGAACACGATGAGGTCATTTCCTGGCGTATCGCCAACGGGGTGCTCCACGGCCATGTGGGACTGTATTTCGCAGAACAGGGCAGTTTCGGCCACGAACCGCTGTTTTCGTATTTCATGGCTGCAGCCCTGGCCTTGTTCGGGCACAACTGGCTGGGGGTACGCTTCTGGGCCCCCATGTTCGGGATGCTGGGCATCTCTGCTGCCTATGCCCTGACACGCCGTTTGTGTGGTCGGTCGGTGGCGCTGACCATGGCTGGTGGCATGGCGGTGCTCGTCTGGTCGCTGTTTTTCAACCGCCTGGGTCTGCGGTTGAACATGCTGCTGGTGCTGTGGTGTTCGGCTGGTTACTGTTTCTGGCGCGGCCTTGACACCCTGCAACCTGGAACTTTAAACCTGAAACTCGAATCCCCCTGGCCCTGGTTCGCTGCTGGTGGCGTGTTGGCCGGGCTAAGCCTGTACACCTACATGGCCAGCCGGGCGCTGCCCCTTTTCTTTGGAGCGTTTGCTGTCTATCTGGTCGTGTTTCACCGTGACCGGCTGCAAGGACGCTGGCTGCCCCTTGTTTTGTTTTTCGTTCTGCTCGTGGTCGTCGCCGCCCCCTTGTTTCTGTACCTGGCTGTTCATCCGGAATTGGAAGAGCGCACTACCCAGGTGGACGAGCCACTGCGCCAACTTCGACTGGGCAATCCGCGCCTCATCCTGCAAAATGCCCTGGCTCTATTGGGAATGTGGCAGGTGCGCGGTGAGCCATACTGGCAGGTGAACGTGGCCTATCGCCCGGTTTTCGCCGAACCGCTGGGAGCTATGTTGTTTTATCTGGGCGTCATCCTGGCTTTATGGCGTTGGCGACAGCCACGATACGCTTTCTTGCTGTTATGGTTGGGAGCGGGATTGCTGCCCAGCCTGGTGACGGCGGATGCACCCAGTTGGCCACGTACACTGGGGGCCGTGCCCGCCGCCTTGTCGTTGATGGGCGTGGGCGCTTACCAGGCCTGGCTCTGGATCAAGAAACTCTGCGCAGAAAGGAGTCGCCCTTATGTGGTGACTGCCCTGGTTGCTATACTGGCTGTCGAGGCCGGGCGGACTTACCGGGATTACCTGATGCAATGGCCTCGCCAATCCAACGTCCGTTTCACTTTCCAGAGCAGCATGACCGAGGCATTCCGCTATTTGGATGCCAGCGAAGACACCAGCCCGGTGGTCATGGCCGGGCTTTCGGTGCATGATGTAGATCCCTGGACACAGGTATGCACACTGCGCCGGCAGGACCTGACGGTACACTGGGCGGACGTCCGCCAGACATTGATCCTGCCTGCCGGAACAGACGTGGCTCGTCTGATTGTGCTGGACATCACCCCGTTTGCGCCGGAGTTGCAAAAGTGGACATTAGTGGGGGCCTCATTGTTGGCTGAGGGGCCGATGACCGGAGAGAATCGCCCCTCCTTCCTCGTCTATCGCCTGGACCTGACCGGGCTACGTCGCCAGGCGGAATCCCCGCCATTAACCTTCGCCACCGTGGGATCAGACCCCGCTGATCACGCCACTCAAAAGGATTTACGGCTGCCGGTTGATTTCGGCGGAGTGGTGGAGTTTCTCGGTTACCGTTGGGTAGGGGAGCTCGTACCCGGCGGACAGGCCGGGTTATTCACCTTTTGGCGAGCGTTAAAACCAGCAACTCCCCCGTTACGCATATTCCTGCACCTGCTCGACACCGGGCAGAACGTGGTCGCTGGCTACGACGGCCTGGGTTCGCCGCCGGACGACTGGCGTGCCGGAGACATCCTGATACAGTGGCATCCGCTCACCCTGCCTTCGGCGGGGACTTATTACCCGGAGATTGGCTGGTATGTCCCGCTGGACGGCCCCCGTCTCCAACTCCAGGAAAACAACATGGTGCTGGCCGACCGTCTGCTGCTTGCTCCTGTTCTGGTTGCTGGTGGCTAATTGCTGGAAACTGGTTACTGGCTGCCAGAGGCCTGATAACCAGCAGCTTGTTTAGGAAGGTTAACGAGAACCGTGCCGCGAAAAGCCGCCGTCCATTTGATCGCCATTGCTCTGCTGCTCCTGATGTTCGCCCAGGTGTTGGGCAGTGCCCGCCTGAAGTCACCCACCATGGACGAGCAGAACCACATCGCGCGAGGGCTGGCTTATCTGCGCACCGGCGACCTGCGCCTGAGCGTAGAACATCCACCGCTGGTCAATGCCCTGTGTGCCTTGCCTCTCTTGTTATGTCCGCAGATCAAGCTGCCCCTGGATCATCCCTCCTGGCAGAATGGAGCCTGGTATGTGTTCGCCGACGAATTCCTGTGGCGGGCCAACGCCGCCGATGTGGACCTCATTGTCTTCCTGGCCCGTCTGCCGGTGATGGGATTGAGCCTGCTTTTGGGGGCATTGGCCTACCGCTGGGCGAAGGAACTCGCCGGGGTGCGGGCTGGCCTGGTCGCCCTTTTCCTGGTTGCCTGCGACCCCAACATCCTGGCCCACGCCCGCCTGGCAACCACCGATTTGGGGGTGGCCGTTTTTTCTTTCCTCGCCATCTACACCTTCTGGCAAGCCTTGCGCGGGCCGGGCTTTCAGCCTGGCTTGCGTATCACACTGGCCGGCGTTGCCCTGGGCCTGGCTCTGACGGCAAAATTCTCCGCGCTATTGCTGTGCCCCCTTTTCTGCCTTCTCGCCCTCTGGGCACTTACGCGCCGGACGTTGCGTCCAGCCCTTGTCTTGGTGATAGTTTTCGCCCTCGCCACGCTCACTCTATGGGCTGTGTACGGCTTCGAGTTCGGGCCCCTGAACGCGAATGGACCACCTCTGCCCGCCCCGTCTTACCTGCGCGGGGTGCAGGCCATTCTGCGTCGTACCGAAGGGGGCAATCCTGCCTTTCTCCTGGGCCGCTACTCGATGACGGGTTGGTGGTACTATTTTCCGGTCGCTTTTTTGATCAAAACCCCCATCCCGACGTTGTTGCTCTTCTGCGCCAGCCTGGTACTCACCGCGCGGCAGCGGGCCTGGGGAAACAATCTTTGTCTGCTTTTGCCTGCCGCCGCCTTCTTTACGGTAAATCTGTTCAGTCACCTGAACATCGGTTACCGGCATCTACTGCCCGTACTCCCTTTCGTATTCGTGTACATTGCCTCAAGCCTTGCGAAGGTTTTAAGCCTTCGCAAGGCTTTACTCAGCCTGTTAGCAGCTTGGTATCTGGTCAGCGCATTGCTGATCTATCCTGATCACCTGGCCTATTTCAATGAGTTGATCGGCGGACCGGCCAACGGTTACCGCTGGCTGGTGGATTCCAACCTGGATTGGGGACAGGATTTGCCCGGCCTGCGCCGTTACGTGGAGGCCCACGGTTTGACTCAGGTATACCTGAGCTGGTTCGGCAGTGCTCGGCCAGAGCACTATGGCATTCCGGCGCGTTCGTTGCCGGGCTATCCTCTGTACCAGGGTGAGGCCGAGGATTTCGGTTTTAACCCTTATCATCCGGCGCCGGGGATCTATGCCATCAGCGCGAGCAATTTGCAGGGGGTGGCCCTTCGCGACCGCGATACTTTCCTGTGGTTTCGCCAACGTCAGCCAACCGCCCGTATCGGTTATTCCATATTCGTGTACGAAGTCCCGCCGGAGGAGAATGTGGGCGCAGTATGTCTGGGAGACTCCCATCTACGCGATTTGGATGCCGAGACAGTGGACACGCTATTGAGAAGAAATGTGCATATCAAAGCGTTCAATCCCGCCACCAGTCTTATCTGGCCTGGGGAGGGACAGGCCTGGCTGATTGCTTCCCGGCTAGCCCCCTTTGCCCCGGAACTGCACGAGATGCTGAGTCGAGAAGGTCAAGTCATAGAGAAGCGAGAAACGTATTACGTTCTATATCTGCCGGATACAACGGCACTGGAAGAATGGCTGAGCGTGATACGAATCCATTCCCGCTTGTGGTGGAACCCGGCGACCTCCTTTCCCTCCGAGGACCCCTTGCGCGATGCGAGCCCGCTCACCCTGCCGGTGGACTTTGGTCACCGGGCCGCGCTATGGGGTTACCAGGGGCCGGAGGAACCGCTGAGCGCCGGAGACACGCTCAACGTGCTTACCGTATGGCGTGTGCTGGCCGAGGTCAATTCCCCGCCGGCCATTTTCGTGCACCTGTTAGACGCGGCAGGACATCTGGTCGCTGGCTGGGATGGGTTGGACGTGGCCTCGTCGGGATGGGAGCCCGGTGACGTTTTCGCCCAGATGCACCATCTGGAAGTGCCTGCCGATGCGCCGTCAGGCAACTATCTGTTGGAAGTGGGAGTATATTCGCCAGAAACCCTGGAACGCTGGCCGGTCTTTGCGGGTGAGGCAGTCACCGCGGACCGGGCATTGCTTACCCCGGTGACTATCCTCCCAAATGGGTAGCCAATTGACTGGCCCTTCCCTATCCCTCATATGCGTCAACTTAAGGGCTTGTCTGAATAAAGTGACTTTTCAGGCATCCCCTGCCCCCGGCACCCCCGCTTGAGCCTGAATAGCTCGACAATGTTAGATTAACATAAATGGCAACAAGATGAACCTCAC
>JANLFX010000026.1 GCA_024653325.1 Anaerolineae bacterium | reverse complement strand
TGATCTGGCCCGCCACGCGGGCCAGATCATGTGTGAGCAGCTTCATCAGGCCCACCAGGTACGGCACAAAGGCCCCCGCGATCTGGTGACCGAGGTGGATTTAATGACTGAGGCGAGCATCGTGCACATTTTACACGCTCGTTTTCCCGACCACGACATTCTCACCGAAGAAGCCGAGGCCCCGCCGCGCCGTTCCCGTTACTGTTGGGTGATTGATCCCCTGGATGGTACGAACAACTACGCTCACGGTTATCCTATTTTCTCCACATCTGTGGCCCTCACTCTGGATGATGAACCCCTCGTCGGCGTGGTGTATGAACCGCTACGCGATTGGCTGTTCCACGCTCAACGCGGGGATGGGGCTTATCTCAACGGCGAGCGATTGCACGTTAGCACGGTGGAGCAACTCGGCCAGGCGCTCATTACCCTGGACTGGTCCACCGAGCTGGAAACACGAACCAGGGTAATTGCCGCTGTTGAACGACTGGCCGGCAGCGTGACCACGATGCGTGTGGCCGGGTCGGCGGCCCTGGCTCCCTGTTACCTGGCCGCCGGATGGTGCGACGGCTATTTTCACCTGGGGCTTAAGCCGTGGGATGCGGCGGCGGCAGTGCTCATCGCCCGCGAAGCGGGAGGACAGGCCACAACCCTGGAGGGCCGTCCCTGGCGGCTGGAGGATCCCGCCTGCGTGGTCAGCAACGGGCTGATACACGAGCCTTTACGAGCGCTTATCCAGCATGTAGGACAAGTTTAAGCTTGTCCTACAATAGCACGCTAGCCGCCGTGGATGACAGCATCGGCAGGCATGCCCGGTTTCAGGCGGTGGTCGGCGTTGGGGATGCGCACCTTGACGGCGAAGACCATGTTCACCCGTTCTTCTTTGGTCTGCACGTTCTTGGGGGTGAACTCCGCACGACGGGCGATGTACGTTACCTCACCACGGAAGACCTCGCCGGGGAAAGAATCCACCTGTACATCTACAACCTGGCCCAGGTTCACCATGTTGATGTGGTTCTCCGGCACATAGATAGTCAGGGTCACCTCATCCAGGTTGGCGATGGTCATCAGCGTCGCGCCGGAGGTGGCTATTTCGCCCACGTGGGCTACCTGACTGCTCACTATCCCGTTCAGCGGTGATTTTATGCGCGTCTGCTCCAGTTGGACGTCCAGGGTGTGCAGGCTGGCCTGAGCCTGGTGCACCCGCGCCCGCGCTACCGCAATCTCTTCAGGCATGGCTCCTTCCAGCAGAGCATCGAGCGCGGCCTGAGCGACTTTCACCGCTTCCTCGGCCACACGGTACTGCCCTTCGGCGGCGTTCACCGTGGCGTTGGCGGTCAGGGGATTGTCACGCATGGCGATGAGGTTCTCCAGGTGTCTTTGTGCTCCTGCCAGTTGGACCTGCGCTTCGGCGACGGATTCCTGAGCTGCAGCGGCCATGAAATCAAGAATGCGCCAGTCATAGCTGGTGGCCCGATACTGATCGCGGAGCAAGAGTGCATCCGATAGCCGGGCCTGGGCCATCTCCACACCCAATTCGGCCAAGGCCACCTGATTTTTTGCGGCATTTATCTCCACGTTTAACTGCTGAGGGTTATCCCGTGCCTTCTTGGCATTGTCCCAGGCCACTTTCGCCGCGTCGCGTTGAGCCACGGCCTGGGCCACCGCCGCTTCAGCTACGGCGATTTCCTCGGGACGAGCCGCGGCCTCTACCTGGGCCAATTCGGCCTCCGCTGCGGCGACGGCCGCCTCGGCCTGGGCACGCTGCGCCTGCAGCAGGGCATCATCCAAACGCACCAGGACCTGATCTTTGCTGACGGGCTGCCCCTCATCGGCCAGGATCTCCACGATCCGTCCGCTGGTCTCAGCAGCAATAGATGCCGTCTCAGCCTCGATGGTCCCCGAAACTTCAAGAGATTGGGCCATGGCGCCAGCCTGCGCCCGTGTATACCATCTGGTGCCTGCTACTCCTCCACCGATCAGCAGAAGTACCACGACGATTATTCCCAAAGCTCGTTTCATGCTCTCTCCTCTCCATTTAGGGCAACTCTTCAAGAGTTGTCCTACAACACGGCGTCGGCCGGGATGCCTGGCTTCAGCGCGTGGTCGGGGTTGGGAATGCGTACCTTGACGGCGAAAACAGTGTTTACCCTTTCCTCTTTGGTCTGAACATTCTTAGGCGTGAACTCCGCCTCAGATGCGATATACACCACCTGGCCACGGAATATGCGGTCTGGATAGGCATCCACGGTCACCTCTGCCACCTGACCAAGCTGCACGCGGCCCAAATCCTTTTCCGGAATATACACAGTGAGGGTGACTTCATCCAGATTGGCTATGGTGAGCAAGGCAACTCCCGGCACGGCCAATTCACCGACGTGGGCCACGCGCTCCACTACTATGCCATCACCTGGCGCACAGATAAGGGTTTTGGCCAATTGTACTTCCAGGGTGGCCAACGCTGCTTCCGCCTGCTGCACCTGGGCGCGGGCCGCGGCTACCTGTTCCTCGGACGGACCGGCTTGCAGGGCGGCCAGTTGCGCTTCGGCCACCGCGACAGCCGCCTGCGCGCTTTCGTACTGCGCTTTGGCGGAATCTACCTGGGCGTTCAACTCTTGAGGATTGGCGTGGATGGCCAGCAAGTCATTAAGGTACTGTTGGGCGCTATCGCGCGCGGCGGTGGCCGAGTTCAATTGTACCCAGGCCTGCCACAAGCGGTACTCCGCGTCGGTGGCGTAGGCATCCGGCGAGACCTGCAGACTCATTGGCCGGTCTGATGAGGGCGGCAAGGTGATGCTGGGCACGCCAACGGCGTTAAGCTGACCGGCCGTATGTCGGGCGCTATCGCGCAGCATCTTTGCTGCCTCGACGTTGGCCTCTGCCTGCTTCACCTGCGATTCGGCCTGGGCCAGCCGGGTTCGCGCCTGGTCAATTTGGTCCTCCAGTTCCTGTGGGTTATCGCGGACGGCCAGCAAATCCTGCCAGGCCTGACGCGCTGCATTGCGGGCCGCAATAGCCTGGGCCAGGCTGGCCTCTGCCTGGCGGATTGTCCCTGGCCGGACTCCGGCCTGTACACGGGCCAGGCCGGCGCGGGCCACCTCGACGGCGGCCCTGGCTTCCTCCAGGTGAGCCTGTAGCAGGGCATCGTCCAAACGAACAATGGGTTCTCCAGCCCGCACGACGTCACCTTCGTCGGCCAGAATTTCCAAGATCCGCCCACCGATCTCGGCAGTGATCGCTACCTCTTCCACTTCAATCGTGCCCGAGGCGAAAATCCCTTGCGCCGATTGACCCCCCTCGATTCTTAATCTCGCCAGGATTTGTTGTTGTGCGGTGGGGTGTGCGCTGAGATACCACCAGCCCACTCCTCCGCTGGCGATGAGCAGCAATAGAATCAATCCGGCCAATAACCGTTTTCTCATCCTTCCTCCTCAAACTCCCCCGAGTTTCTCAGAGTTCCCTCTGTACTTCCCTGGCACTGGATATAAACACATCCTCCAAAGAAGGAGCAATGAGATCCATCGAGCGCAACTCCACCCCGCGTGATTTCAAGGCGTTTCTGATAGCTTCCTCGTGAGCCTGGGCGTCGTTGGTCACCACGTGGATCAGCGCCCCGTATAGCGCCACCTCGTCGAACAAACCCAGTTCCCGCAGGGCGGTCACCGCCACATCTGGACGGTCGCAGTCCATCTCCAGCACCTGGCCGCGCATTTTAGTTTCTTTTATTTCCTGCGGCGAACCCTGGGCGACGATGCGTCCATGTTGGATGAAAGCCAGGTTTTGGCAGTGTTCTGCTTCGTCCATGTAATGCGTGGTGACAAAGATGGTCGTACCAGCGTCGGACAGCTCGTATAGAAGGTCCCAGAACGCGCGGCGGGAGATGGGGTCCACGCCGGCAGTCGGCTCGTCCAGGAACAGCATTTCCGGCTCATGGATAATGGCTGTACCCAGAGCCAGCCGTTGCTTCCAGCCGCCGGACAGGTTGCGGGTCAATTCTCGCTCGCGCCCTTCCAATCCGGCCATCTTCAGGATGTAGGCTTTGCGCTCGCGCAGACGCTTGTTGCGGACGCCATAGGTACCGCCATAGAAATTCAGATTCTCTTCCACGGTCAAGTCGCCGTACAAAGAAAAACGTTGGGACATGTAACCGATGTGTTTACGAATCTCCTCAGACTGTTTGACGATGTCGTAACCCAGCACCGCGGCCGTACCTGAAGTAGGCCGTAGCAAGCCCAGCAGCATGCGGATAGTCGTCGTTTTGCCCGCCCCATTGGGGCCCAGGAAGCCGAAAATCTCGCCACGACGGATTGTGAAATTGACGTGGTCTACAGCGGTGAAATCGCCGAATTTTTTGGTCAGGTTGACAGCTTCAACAGCGTACTCGTTCATAGTTTGAAGTTCTCCAACACGCAATACGCAACACGCATCACGTACTACGTATTGCGTGTTGCGTGTCTCGGGTCGCGTGTTCCGTATCTTCCAGCCGCTTGCGCATGAGTGAGATGAACGCCTCTTCCATGCGCGGATGGGTCTGGCGCAGGCTGATTATACCTATTTTCTCGACCGCCAGCGCCGCCTCCAGTTGAGGACGCCGCAGAGCAACGTTATCCACAAACACATGCAGCAAATCCCCGTAAGTCTGCACCTCCAGCACGCCAGGCAAGCCAGCGATCACCCGCTCCGCGGCCCGCAGGTTGGCCGGACGCAATTCCAGGAGTTCCCCGGTCACCATCCCCCTGATCCTCTCCGGTACATCGCAGACAACAATCTGCCCCTCAAACATGAGCGCTACCCGTGAGCAGCGTTCAGCCTCGTCCATGTAGGGCGTGCTCACGAACAAAGTCACCCCTTCCAGATGCAACTCGGTCAGGATGTCCCAGAACTCACGCCGGGAGACCGGGTCCACGCCGGTAGTCGGTTCATCCAGGAAAATGATCTCCGGTTTATGGATCAGCGTGCAGGCCAGAGCCAGTTTCTTCTGCATTCCACCGGAGAGCTGGGCCGCTCGCCGTTTCTTGAATTCCGTCAGGCGGGCGAAAGCCAGCAATTGCTCAATGCGCTCTTTACGTTCATTGCCGCGCACGTCAAAAACATCGGCGAAGAAGTTCAGATTCTCCAGCACAGTGAGATCACCATAGAGATTGAAACGCTGAGCCATGTAGCCGATGCGCTTTTTAATCTCTTCGGCTTGCTTGACGGTGTCGAAGCCAGCCACCGTAGCTGAGCCTGCTGTAGGGTCCATGATGGCCGCCAGCAGACGGATGGTGGTCGTCTTGCCAGCCCCATCCGGTCCTACCAGGCCAAAAATCTCACCCCGCTGGATGGTGAGATTTAAATCACGCACGGCCACTGTGTTTCGGAACTTGCGAGTTAAGTTACGAGTTTCGATGATGTATTGATTGCTGACAGGCACAATTCACTCCAGCCGCTTGCGAAAACTGCGCGTGGCTAAAATCAGGATGGCCGGGCCAAAAATGCCTAGAGCGACTACCTCATTCGTCAACATGCTCAATCCTACCCCTTTGAGCACAATACTGCGCACAATGATCAGGAAGTAACGTAGCGGAATAACATAACTGATTATCCGTAACGCGACTGGCATCGCTTCCAGCGGGAAGAAAAAGCCCGACAGAAATATGCTCGGCAAAAGGATAAAAAAAGCTGAGAAACATCGCTTCCTGTTGGGTTTTGGCTGCAGAAGAGATGAGCAGGCCCAGGCCCAGCGAGGTGAACAGAAACAAAAACGCCAGAGCCAGCAATAGCCAGATACTGCCGCGAATGGGTACTCCAAACCAGAAGACGCCGACCATCAATACCTCACCCAGGTCGAAAAAGGCGATGACCACATAAGGCACCACTTTACCCAACACTAGTTCATAGGACTTGATGGGCGTGACAATGAGCTGCTCGATGGTACCCTGTTCCCGTTCACGGACGATGGCCAGAGCAGTGAACAACGTGGTCAGGTATTGCAGGATGATACCTACCAGGGCCGGGATCATATAGCTGGAACTTTTCATCTCCGGGTTGTACAGCACGCGTGGCGCACTTCGAGGCTGGACATAGGCCCGGCGGCTATCCCCAGTTGGCGTTGCACCACTTTCACCGCCTGAGCCTGTCCCACTGTCTGCGCGGCGGCCAGGGCCACGTTAGAGACGTTGGGATCAGAGCCATCAATGAGAAACGCTATCTGCGGTTGGCGGTGGCTCAGTAACTGTTCTTCATAGCCGGCCGGTATGATCATGCCCGCTCTGACTTTGCCACTATCCAGGAGCTGCAACAGGGTTGTTTCATCAGCCACGTAATAGGCGATGTCGAAATAGTTGGAGGCCCGATACACGTCAATAAGCTCGCGGCTTTGAAAAGTACAATCCCGGTCCAGCACAGCGGTGCGCAGATGCTCGACATTGGTCGTGGCTACATAGCCCAGGAGAATCATCTGAATCACGGGCATGAGAAACATGATTCCCAAGGTGCGTGAGTCACGCCGGATGTGGAGCATCTCTTTTTGGACAATTGCAACAAGCCGGCCCATCCTCAATCCACCTGGCCTTTTACCGTAGGTGTCCCCAATAGCATACATGTGACACGTGGTCACAGCCTTGCTCCCGGAACAAAACTGCGCCCAATATACTACCGCCTTAACTTTGTGTCAAGTTCTTTTTGCTCGCACGGCTATCGCGCTATCTCCACCGTTTTTTTACGCCGATTTAACGAAAGTTTTATCCGGGGATCACTGGTTTGCTGTTATACTATGTTGGAATCATCAAATATCGCAAATATTGCTAATGTGACATCCTTGCTAATGCCATGCAAAGTTAGGACTTCGAGAAAGGTGCAGATGCAGGGTAGGTGGGCTAAAGCGACGCGTGTTCAGATAATGGCTTTGCTTGTTCTAGCGATTACACTGAGTGGGCAGGCGGCAGTAATGTCCTCAAGCGGCCTGTCCATGGGGCAGGGCAACGATGCCCTGGTCATCCTCGACTCCTCCGATCTGGCGGCTGTGCAGCAGGCTATTCGCCTCATTGAGGCAGCAGGCGGGCGTATTGTCCACGTCTTTCCCACTCACGTACTTATCGGCGTCATCCCGCCAGTCGCCGAATCGGGCTTGTTGGGACAGGCTGGAATCGGGCGCATCGTGCGTGAAATGGTAGACCCCGCTTCGGTCGAGGCTCTTGGTCCGACGGCGGTGGCCGGTGTGCAGGCCTGGAATGCCCTTTTTACCGGCTCGGAAACAGGTCCAGACACCATGGCCCTGTCCCAACAAGAACTTGCTGCTGACCTGATAAACGATGCGCTTGAACCCCCTGATTCACCTTTGACCCTGGAACAGGGGCAATCAGACGTCCTGGCTCAGGTGACTGCTCCCACGCCCGGTTACTATCAGACCAGCGATTACATGATTGGTGACATAGCGGTGGGCATTGTCCTGCCGGAGAGTGACGGCTCCGGCGATCCTTCGACCGAGGACTGGACGGTCGAGGAGCGTCAGTTGGTTTACAGGGAGATCGTGGCCGCCTGCAACTGGTGGGCTGCCCGTGAACCTCGTGCTCACCTGCGCTTTTTCTACGACGACCATTTCAGCAGTCCGGTGCCCACCCGCTACGAGCCGATCAACCACCCACATAACGAACAGGGTTTATGGATAGGGGATGTGATGGGCAAGCTGGGTTACTCGGCATCATCTTATTTCACCCGCGTACGGGACTACAACAATACCCTGCGCCAGATCTATGGCACAGACTGGGCGTTCACCATCTTCGTGGTTGACAGCTCCAACGACGGCGATAATTACTTCTCAGATGGATACTTCGCCTACGCCTATCTCGGCGGACCCTTCATGGTTATGACTTATGGAAACAACGGCTATGGGCCGGGCAATATGGACGCCGTCGCCGCTCACGAAATGGGGCACATTTTTCTGGCGTTGGATCAATACTCCTCCGCTCAGCAGCCTTGTACCAGGCGGTCCGGTTACCTTAGCGTGGAGAATCAAAACAGCCAGTATGGAGGTTGCTCGTCTGATGAGCCCAGCATTATGCGTGGTCAGGTGTGGCCTTACAGCCAGGGCGCGGTTGATCCCTACGCCCGGGGGCAAGTCGGTTGGGCAGATGTTAACGCCAATGGCGTGCTGGATCCGATAGACACCAACCCCCAGGTAATCCTGAACACTCATACACCGAATCCCACAGAAGAGACCACTCTGATGTACACTGGCAGTGTGGTAGACATTCCCTGGGATTCACCGACCAGACCGGATGCAACTATTAACACCATCGTGCGGGTGGAATATCGGGTGAACGGTGGAGACTGGCAGTTGGCCACGGCCGCCGATGGGGCTTTTGATAGCGCAAGCGAGAATTTCACCTTCACCCTGAGCGGTCTGACCGAGGGGAGGTATGACATCGAAGTGCGGGCTGTCAACTCGGCGGACAAAATGAGCGCAACTTACGCCAGCGACAGCGTGCTGGTTTATAATCCCAGCCAGGTGGGTCCCTTCTCCGTTCTCACGCCATACCAGCCTGATCCCACGACCACGCGCCAGCCGACGTATACGGGCGTAGCGCGGAATGTGTATCAGGGAGCAGCGGGCATGATATTGATGGAGACCGCTGCCATTGTCAAGGTGGAATTCCAGGTGGATCACAGCGGTACATGGATGCTGGCTACGGCGGTAGACGGTAGTTTCGACTCGGCGGAAGAGGAGTTCACCTTCACCACGCCGGAGTTATCTTCCGGCGTTCATATCATCGAAGTGCGCGCTACAAATTCAGCGGGGCAGACGGAGATGTACCCGGCCAGTGATTCGCTGGAAGTGTTAGACCTGGCGGGCAGTACATATCAGGTGTTCCTGCCCGTGGTCGTGAAGTAAAGTAGAGGCCGGTTTCAAAAATAACGGGGAGGCAATCAGCCGCACAATGATGTGCGACTGGTCGCCTCCCTGTCTATGCAGGCCTATCCGGCATTTTGACAGAGATGTCCACTATCCCAGACAAATGCCCAACGAAAGGGCTGTGCGGATCAAATCGGAATCGAGGGGCACGGTCTTCAACTGGCTCACTGCATCGGCTAAAGATACGGCCCCAATGCACTCCCCGCGCAGCGAGACCATTTCCCCGAAGCGACCTTCGGCCACCAGGCGCGCCGCTGCTGACCCAAAACGGGTGCCCAGGATACGGTCGAAGCTGCTGGGCGAACCGCCGCGCTGAACGTGACCCAGCACCGTGACACGGATTTCGTGGTCACACATCTTGGACAACTCGCCGGCCGCCCACTGACCTATGCCCCCCAATCTACGAGGCGCGGTCGGGTCTTTGCTTGACTGGTAGACCTGTTCCCCGCCCGCCGGTCGCGTTCCCTCGGCCACGACAATAATGCTGAAGCGTCTCCCTTCCCTGTCCCGGCGCTCGATCTTCTCGTCCACTTTATACAGATCAAAGGGAATCTCCGGGATGAGGATCACATCCGCTCCGCCGGCCAGCCCGGCCTCCAACGCCAGCCAACCCGCGTCGCGGCCCATTACCTCGACGATCATGATACGATGATGGCTTTCGGCGGTAGTGTGCAATTTGTCAATGGCCTGGGTGGCCGTGTCCAGGGCGGTATCGAAGCCAAAGGTTACGTCGGTGCAGGATATGTCATTGTCAATGGTTTTGGGGATGCCGACAATGGGCACGCCCTTTTGGTAGAACTCATACCCGATTTTCAGCGAGCCATCTCCGCCAATGACGATCAGAGCATCCAGGTGCAGCTCGTGGATACGCTGGACCACTTCGCCGGAAACGTCACGGGTCACTATTCGCCCGTCCTTTTTACGGGTGACATAGGCGAAAGGGTTGGCGCGGTTGGTCGTGCCCAAAATTGTTCCCCCTTGGGGCAGAATGCCCCGCACATCGTTGATGTGCAACTCCCGCGTTTTGTCTGGCAGGATCAGGCCTTCAAAGCCGTCCTCGATACCGATCACTTCCCAGCCGTAATCGTTGATCGCCGTTTTGACCACGGCCCGGATGACGGCGTTCAGGCCAGGACAATCGCCGCCTCCGGTTAATACGCCGATGCGCCGTATCTGTTCCATAAGCATTGTCCCCGTTCTTTCTTAGAATTAGCGAGTCAGCGAAGGCTCGCTGATTTGCTGATTTGCTGATTTGCTGATTTGCTACGGAATGATTTGCTGCGTCCATTGCCAGGGGTCCACCTGGACGTTGTTGACCCGCAATTCCCAATGCAGGTGCGGCGCGGTGGACAAGCCAGTGCTCCCTACATAGCCAATGAGATCGCCAGCCAGCACCGTCTGCCCGGCCTGCACGGCGATGCCGGAAAGGTGCCAGTACCCGGTGTACACGCCCATTCCGTGGTCGAGGATGACGGCGTTACCGCGTACCCGCAAAGATTCGGCCAGGGCCACGCGCCCAGTGGCCGCGGCGTACACCGGAGTGCCCGCGTCCGCCTCGAGGTCAACCCCGCCGTGATAGCTGTCCGCCAGCCCGCCGTTGTACGAGCGCCGTCCCCCGAAGGGCGAGCTGATGTTAATTTCACCGCGCAGCGGCACCTGGAAGAGGCCGGTCCAGGCCGGAGACGGTGCGAAGTCGTCCATCACGTCTGCCACCCGCAACTGCTCGTCGCGGACCAGCATCGGGTCGAGCAGGGCGCTGACCTCCGGCGAAAGGTAGATATTTTGCACCTCAAAGTTGCCAGCTCCGACTGGCACGCTCTCGATCACAGTGGTCACGCCCCCGGCCTCGTCATGGGCGGTCAGGTACAGGTCATACGAACCGGGGCGAGCCATGGCGTCCACCCCGGCCAGCGCCCAGTAAGTGCTATCCTGCCCCATTTGAGGGACAAAAGTAAGCAGCTGCTCGTCAAAGGTGCCACTGACGGTTGCCGGACGGCTGGTATGGACTTTGATCACCAGCGTTTGCCCTTGCACTACCGGGCTGGGCATTTTCTCGACGGCGCTGAAAGGCAGAGGTAGCTCCTCGCTGGCTCTGTCCAGGGGGATACTCAGACACTGTCCGGTGGAGATGATATTGGGATTGCGCAATCCATTGACCTGGGCCAGCGTCCAAAATCCCACGCCGTAGCGCCAGGCTACTTGCACCAGGGTATCCTCTGACTGCACGATGTGCATCTGTGTGTGCTCAGGCGGCGGTCCCAACGTGAGTATGGACAGCGACTGCCCGACGCGGATAAGCGCGGGATTGATCAGCCGGTTACGTTCGGCGATGGCCTGCACTGTGGTATTATAGCGGCAGGCCAGGAGGGCCAGCGTATCGCCCGGCTGGACGATGACCGACAACAGGGTTTCCGCTGTTTCGCCAGTAGGGATAATGAGCTTCTGCCCAGCGAAAATCAGGTCAGGGTTGCTCAGCCCATTGGCGGCGACGATGGCCTCGACCGTGGTCCCATACTTTTGGGCGATGGAGAACAGGGTCTCGCCTGCCTGCACGACGTGGATGACCGGCTCTTGCAGCGGCGGGGCAGCCACAACCCCGCGCCCGGTGACCAGCAACGAGCTCGCCAGCAACAAACCGATCACAAATTGGACGATGGTTTTCCAGCGCTTCACGATCACAGAATCTCCAGAACGTCTCCCGCCTGCACTTTTTCCAGCAGGCTAGGATGGCCCTCCACATAATATTGCGCTGGCTTGCGAGGCGCGTAATAGGGGCGGAAGGGCCGGGCCAGGGCCTTGTCTACCACCTGTTTTTCAGCATCCAGCCAGATAACGGCGATGGGGAAGAAAACGAAGAACATGTGAATGGCCGCCCGGCTGATGCTCTCCCCTCTTTCCACGAAGACCAGCGCCTCGTCCTGGGCCAGCGGGCGGCGGAACATCAGCCCTCGCGCACGGGTGAGAAAAGTATCACAGCGGCGAACTTTGGTTGCCAGCACGCAGTTATTGGTCAGGTTGCGAATCATTGTATTCTCATGAGGAGGTGCGACGCACCTAATAGGTGCGTCGCACCTTTCTATTCTCTATTATAATTTGTACCCGATTTTGCGCAGGAAGTCTTTGCGCCAGGCAACGTCCGCCGGTCCCTCAACCCCTTTGGTTTTCACCCCGTCAATCACGCCCAGGATGCCCCGTCCCTGCTCCGTCTCGGCAATGATGACTTCGACAGGATTGGCCGTGGCGCAGAAGATGCGGCATACCTCGGGCACCATCTTGATGGCGTTCAGGAAATTGATGGGGTACAACCCCTCGCCCAGCATGATGATAAATGCGTGTCCGGCGGAGAGGGCCAGCGCGTTCTTCTTCGCCAGCTCCACCAGCTCCTCGTCGGTGCCACTGGCCCGCACCAGAGCTACTCCCGACGATTCGCAGAAAGCCACCCCGAACCTCGCGCCGGGCACGGCGGTGACCATCGCCTCGTGGATGTCTTCCACCGTCTTGATGAAGTGGCTTTGGCCCAAGATGAAGTTCATCTCCTCTGGTTTTTCGATGCGCACTGTTTTCAACTCCATTGTCTCACCTCCTACGTAATTTCAGTGATTGTCACCTGAGATTTGCCAGGGCCTGAACGGCCGCGGCGTAGTGGGGATTGTATTGCACTGCCAGTTCAAATTCCGCGCGCGCTTTTTCCGCGTCGCCCAGGCCCAGGTAAGCTCGTCCCCGATAGTAATGCAGTTCCTCGATGTTCGGCGTGTGGGCCAGGACGCCCGCGCTCACATCCAATACCTCCTGATACTCGCCTAAGGCGTCGTAGGCGATGAACGGCCCGAACTGGTACCACAGCATCCGTCGGGGCAGGCCTATGTCCAGGGCGTGCTGGTAGGCCTCTATCGCCGCAGCATACTCGCCCAGGCCCACGTAGCTGGAGCCCAGGTTGAACCAGGCAAAGACATCGCCGCTCGTACGCACCTCCGCCTGCGCTTGTTCAACGGCCTGGCGATACATGTCTACATCGTCAGCATCCGCGCCGAGGATAGCCTCCACCACCTGCTGCTTCTCCATAGGGTACAAAACCACATAGACGCGGTTGAAGACCCGCCAACCCTCGTCGAAAGCGGCGAAAGTCAAACGCTCGTCAGGCCCGGTGAGCGCGTCGTGGGCAATGAACACCCCATCCGCTTCGCTGTAGCCCCGCACCAGGCGGTAGTGGCCCATGCCCGGGTCACCCTCCGGGACATGCCACTGTTCCACGATCACCGGGATGCCGTTGCTGAGCAGGTTTTTCAGTATGTCGGCACGTCCGTTGCACCGGACCATGGCTCCTAAGCCGAGATTCCGCACGTAGGACACTATCTCCTGGGGGTTGATGTTCTTGTCCTGCGGGTCAGGGCGCAGCACGGCGGCGACCTCGGCCTGGGTTTCTGCTCGTCCAAAGTAGGAAAGGCCCATGGCCACGGTGGCCGGACCGCAGTTGTTCCAGGTCTGCCAGAAGTGGGTCATCGGTTCCAGCAGCACTTGCCCGGCCATTGGAGTCAAAAAGGGCGTGGGAGTTGGTGATGAGGTAGGGGATGGTGTAGCCGTAGGAGTGGCGGTCGGTGAGGGGGACGGTGAAGGGGTCGGCGTGACACCGACTGCCGCCACTGCCGGAAGCGGCTCATTCCATCGTCCCGCGCCTGCCAGCGTGCGAAATACCACTGCGCCGCAGACCCCCAGGGCAGCCAACGCCAGTATCACAATCAAAATCGAGGTCACTTGGACGAACGTGACCGCGCGGCGCTGCCCGGCCCTGACGCGAGGGGCCCGGTGCGGAGCAGAAATGACAGCTTGCTGCACCGCTGGTTCAGCAGGCGAGGACATGTCCGCCGAGACAGCCGCGAATCGCGGGCACAGCCAATGTCCATCGCTCAGGCAATACCCGCTTTGATGCCGGGAAGCGATGCGCTGTGGTTGCCCATCGGCGTAACAGCGGTTACGGTAGCTGGCATAAGGTTGTCCTGGGCTACGTCGCTCAGCGGTTCCCAGGTATGGGCACATCATCTCATTCATGGCTTACGAGAGTATATCTGCAGCCATCACTCGCTCAGCGCCTTCAGGGCTTCTTGGGCTGCGGCGTAGTTGGGATTGCGGGCTAATGCCGCTTGATAATCCGCCATGGCCTGATCAATCTCCCCCAGTCCCTGATAGGCCACACCTCGCAGGTAGTACATCTCCTCAAGGCCATCGGTTTGACGAAGAATATCCGTCGTCAGTTCAATGGTACGCTGGTACTCGCCGAGGGCATTATATACTTCCAGCGGTTTGTAGTAGTACCATAGCAGTCGTTCCGGCAGGCCCAATGCCATAGCTTTCT
The DNA here is from genome assembly GCA_024653325.1 of Anaerolineae bacterium. Lineage (GTDB taxonomy): Bacteria > Chloroflexota > Anaerolineae > JACIWR01 > JACIWR01 > JACIWR01. Next base: position 22,560 of record JANLFX010000026.1, on the reverse strand, counting down.
CGTAAGCCTGCCTGGCTTCGGTGTACTGTCCCAATGCCGCGTAGTCTTCGCCCAGGTTGAGCCAGGCGTATTCATTCCCCGGCTGGGCTTTTGTGCGGGCCAGGGCTGCTTTCAGAGCATGGGTGCGCATTTTCTGCTGATCGTGGTCCTCGCCCAGGATGGCGGCCACCACCGGTTCCTGCTCAGGGCGGTAGACGGCCAGATAGTGGCGGTTGAACACCTGCCATCCCGCATCGAGGATATCGTAGCCGAACCGCAGATTGGCCCCGCCCAGGGGGTCGTGTATAATCAATTGTCGGGCGTCGGCATCGAAGCCATGCACCACCCGGAAGTGACCCATCCCATCCCGATATTCGATCCAACTTTCGATGATCACCGGCACACCGTTGCTCACGAACCAAGTCAGCAGCCCGGGCGAGCCTTCCTCCCCATATCTGGCGCTCAGTCCCTGTGCGTTAAAATAATCGGCCAGTTCATCAAGACGCACGTTAATGTCGGCTGCGGAGGGTCTGAGGACCCGGGCTATCTCCTTTTGCGATTGACTGATGCCGAAATGGGCCAGTACCATTGAGACACTGGCTGGGCCGCAGTTATTGATGTACTGCGACACGTAGGGTAGAGGGTTAATGAACACCACGCCTGTGGTCGGAGGTGGACGCACCGGCGGGGTGGGACTGGGCGTGGCCGTCGGTAATGGGCTGGACGTAGCGGTCGGTATGGACGTGGCCGTGGGTGTGGCCGTGGCGGTCGGCGATGGGGAATTGGTCGGCGTGGCCGTGGGCCAGACAGCGATGGAGCAGAAAGCAGATGAGCGGGTAGCTGCCCCGACGAGCAAAGTCCCGCCGACCAGGATAACCAGCACGATTACTACGCCCAATGCGGGCCAGATTCTGGTCCCCGTGGTTGTCACATCGTGACCGCATTGGGGGCAAATTGCCAGGTGCGTTGCCATCCTTTCACCACAGGCTGCACAACGAACCGTGCCTGGCTTCTGGCTCTGCATTGTCCCGCAATGTGGACACAGTATCTGACCGTGTATCAGCCTGGCCCCGCACTCTGTGCAATTCATGAGTCCCCTTCCCATCGGACGATGTGAAAACCACTGTGCACTCAGAGAGGGAAGGCCCAACTCTGCCTGGTAGTACTCTGGATGCGTTTCAGTTTCGGGGCAGGTTTGTCCCGTAACGGCCGACCGCTGCTGCGCCCTGAGCCCGCCGAAGCGGCCGACGGCCCCCAGCACCGCGAAGGCCCACTGTCGTGACCGGGGTTGCGCGGTAAGAAACCGCGCCTACCATATTCTGGGGGGATGGGAGAGGTCTCCGCGGCCAGGGCCCAGCAGCAACTCGCCCCCAAAGTGAAATACACCCTAGTACTCTTGGACAATTGTCCAGATTCACAAAAACTGGTATAATTATTAGCAAAACGGTCTGCGTTGTTTTGTGGGGAGTATAGCATAGAGGTAGAGGTTTGGCAAGTGAACACGATTCCATCGCAGCAAGAAGCAGGCCAGGCGATGATCGTTGCCGAGGGACTGACCAAGCGTTTCAACGATTTCACCGCCGTGGACCGGGTCTCCTTCTCAGTATCCGCCGGGGAAATACTGGCCCTATTGGGGCCCAATGGGGCAGGTAAAACGACCACGGTGCGCATGTTGGCCTCCATCCTGGCTCCTACCAGCGGGCGGGTGTTGGTGGCCGGGTATGATACCGTGGCCGATGCCCAGCTCGTCCGCCGACAGGTCGGTATTCTCACCGAGTTTCCTGGCCTTTATCTGCGCATGAAAGGCCTGGACTACCTGGATTTCTTTGGGCAATTATATGGCCTACCTGCTGAGCGCCGTCGCCAGCGCAGCCTGGAGCTACTGGAGCTTTTTGGGATGGCAGATGCGGCGGGCAGACGGATTGGTGAGTACTCCAAAGGGATGCGGCAGAAAATGGCGCTGGTCCGTTCACTGCTGCACGATCCGCCCGTTCTCCTGTTAGATGAACCGACCTCAGCTATGGATCCCCACTCCGCCAAACAGGTGCGCGACTGTATCCGTCAGTTGCGTAGCGCACAGCGAGCTATCGTCCTTTGCACCCATAATCTGCCGGAAGCCGAGAACCTGGCCGATCGGATTGCCATTATCCACCAGGGGCGGATTATTATCATGGGCAGTCCTGCCGAGCTGAAAACGCGCCTGTTAGGCCCACCGTTGCTGGAACTTCGCTGGCGGGCGGATAGCGATGGTCATCTGCCCGTCCTGGACGATCTGATTGCGGTGGAATCGCGGGGCCCGGGATGGCTGCGCTATCGCACTGCCGAGCCAGAAACCGTCAACCCCCAATTGTTACATCGTCTGGACGAAGCGGCAGTCGAAGTCGTCACCCTCAGCGAAGTGCCACGCAGGCTGGAGGACGTTTACCTGCGCGTCGTGGAGGAGGCATGACCGACAAGATAAGTGTTATCGCCATCGAGTCTCCAACCCATAACAATGCGTGGCGTGAGTCCTTGCGTCGCGTGTTCGTCCTCGTTCGGCGGGAAATCCGGGATACCATGCGCGATTGGCGGATCGTGGTTCCCATTATCCTGCTAACCCTGATCTTCCCGGTATTGATGAATTTTACCGCCGATCAGGTGTTGCAATGGGTGGCCAGGTATGGTACTCCCATCGTCGGCGAGCGGATAATCCCCTTCCTGTTGATGATTGTCGGTTTTTTCCCCATCTCCTTCTCTCTGGTCATCGCTTTGGAGACCTTTGTTGGGGAGAAAGAGCGGCACAGTCTGGAACCTTTGCTAGCCACGCCCCTTTCTAACGCGGAGCTTTATTGGGGTAAAATGCTGGCGGCAGCGATTCCCCCGGCATTGGCCAGTTATTTGGGATTGAGCCTGTATCTGGCTGGCCTGTATCTTACGCTGCACTACGTCGTGCCACTAGAATTGCTGGTGGTGATCCTTGCCTTGAATGCTTCTGAAACGCTGGTAATGGTGGCCGGGGCGGTGGTCGTCTCCAGTCAGACGACCAGCGTGCGGGCAGCCAACCTGCTGGCCAGTTTCATCATCATCCCGATGGCTCTCTTAATGCAAGGCGAAAGTATGATCATGTTCTGGGCCCGATACGACGTGTTGTGGTGGATCGTGGCCGCTTTGCTGATGGCGAATGTGATCTTGATCCGGATGGGGATTCACATATTCAACCGGGAGGAATTGCTAGGACGCGAGATTGACGAGTTGAACCTGCGCTTCATTGGACGGAGGGTGAAAGACTTCTTTTTGCGGTCTCCACGGGAGGCACGACTGCCCGCGAATGGCTCTCGCTTCAATCTGTGGCGTGTGTATCGCTATGACCTTCCCGCCCTCATCGGCAGCCAATGGCTACCTATCACCGTCGTCGTTCTTACCCTGGTCGCGGCGACTCTCGTAGGATGGGGGTATGCCGTGCAATATCCCCTGCCCCCCGATTATCTGCCATTGGGCGAGCTATCACGGGAAGCTTTTCAGAACCTGCCGGCAGTTGGGTTCCTGCCCAGCTTTAATGTATCGGCTGTTTTTGCCAATAACGTCCGGGCCCTGGTGTTGGGGGCTTTGCTGGCCCTATTTTCTTTTGGCTCGCTGGCTTTGCTACAACTGATGGCCCCGATTGCCATCATCGGTTTCTTTCTCGGGGAAGCCTTTCTGCTGGGGCATAACCCGTTGGTGTTTTTTGCCACTTTCATCCTGCCCCACGGGATTGTGGAATTGCCAGCAGCGATCATCGCCACGGCTTTCGCCCTGCGCATGGGTGCTTCGGCAGTGTCGCCACCGAAGGGTTTGACAGTCGGCGAAGGATTACTGCTGACCCTCGCCGATTTTCTGAAAGTCTTTCTGTTTCTGGTGCTGCCCTTACTACTGATAGCGGCGGTGTTGGAAATCTGGGTCACACCTCAAATCGTATGGGCTGTCTACGGAGCAGGATAACCCTGTTTATAGGACGGGTTGGCATCCTGTCATCCGCGAGGACCGGGGGGCCTTTATCATCGAGGTAGAATGACATGGCCAAACTAATCATCCTGGGTACAGCCCCGGCCTTTCCCGAACCTTCCCGCGAGTATACTTATATGATTCTCCAGGGCGGGGAGAGCGCGATTCTGATTGACTGTGCCAGCAGTCCGGTGCAACGGCTGGCGCAAGTGGGAGTAAATTTTCAAGCTGTTGACCACCTGATCATCACCCACCATCATCCCGACCACATGTACGGGGTGCCGGTGTTTCTCCTCGACCTCTGGTTGGCCGGGCGCCAACGGCCACTGCACATCTACGGTCCTCCGGGGACGGCGCGCGTGATCCCGCTCATGATGTCCCTGTATCAGTGGCACGACTGGCCCGGATTTTACCCCATTGAATTTCACGAAGTGGAGATGACTGTTGACAGCCTGGTACTTGACTCGGCGGATTTCCGCATCACTGCTGCACCGGCCGAGCACCTGGTACCCACCCTTGCCCTGCGCGTGTTGTGCAAGGAAACGGGGGGTGTAGCTGCCTACTCCAGCGACACCGAGCCCTGCGAGGCGGTGATGTATCTGGCGCAGGGGGCCGATTTGCTGATCCACGAAAGTACCGGTGTGCACGCCGGTCATTCCAGCAGCTCTGCCGCCGGGGCCATCGCCCGCTTCGCGGGAGCAAAAAGGCTGGTCCTGGTCCATTACCCCGCTCAGGGGATAGACGTGGACCGGATGTGTGAAGAGGCCGAGCGCGAGTTCGGCGGGCCGGTGGAGCTGGCCTGGGACTTCGCGAGCTACGAGTTTTAAGCTGGCACGTACTGAGTGATACATGCGCAGTGCTGTCCAACAAGAAGCACCGCCCTCCCGATGAGGACGGTGCTTCTTGCTTTCCTGCTTCTTGCTTCTTTAAACCTGCCTGCGGGCACGACGCATCCACAGAGTGGCAACCAACAGGGCCACCGCCAAGACTAACAACCCACCCTCAATTACCCACAACGCAATCCGTGTCAGGTGGACAGGCAACAGGCCACCAGCCTCGTGCACTTCCTCGAAGCCCCGCTCCCCGCTCTCGGGTGAAGCCTGGGCCACGGTCGCTGGCGTGGCTGTCGGTAGGGGCGTGACCTCCGCAGGTGGGGGAGGCGTGGCTGCTGACCGTTCCGCCATGGCTACCATAGGCTCTTCGGTGAGCGCTGGCGTGGTTTCCTCAGCAGTTCTGGTCAGTGTGGCAGCCGGAGTCTGCTCCACCATAACCGCCATGGCCTCTGCTGTGGGCAGGCCAGCGTCCTGGGTCCCTTCATTGGCAGCCAGTGCGGGTGTACCCGTTGGAACGGGCGGGAGTGGCATTGCAGTGGGAGTGGCTGCCGCTGCCACCTTTTCGACCACAACTGTTTCCTCAGGCTCCGAAGCCATCCGTGATAACTCGGGCGCTTCCTCGGCTGGGGCGTTGTAGTAGGCGGGCATGGGCGCGCCGCTCATTGCCGGGGCGAGATGGGTCAAGGCCACGTCGCCAGCGAAAACGACCACGAACAACAGAAAGGCCAACACCGTCGCCCCTTGTAAAGCCGGATACGCCCACGACCAGCGAACACCGGCGCGGCGTGGCGTTACCTGAGCTTCGCGGATCACGAAAGAACGCGGAGTCTTCACCATAGGCAGTTGTCCCAGGAGGTTCACAGTCTGGCGCAAGGTATGTAGGTCGCGAGCGCAATCCTGGCACTTTCTCAGGTGAGCTTCTACCCTCGCTTTCTGGGCCACGTCCAGTTCGCCGTCTATGTATGCCGAGAGCATCTCAGCGATGCGCTCGTGTTCTGTTTTGCCAATGCCTTTCCACTTGTTCATCATCGCTACTCGCCACCTGCCGTGTTATCTGTAAGACGATACTGCGCAGGCAAAAGTTCCCCTTGGGCGACCAGAAAATCGCGCAACCTGGCCCGCGCCCTGCTTAATCGCGATTTCACCGTACCCAACGAGACATCAGTGATCTCCGCAATCTCCTGATAGTTGAATCCCTGGATGTCTGCAAGCACGAGGGTGATGCGTTGATCAGCCGGCAGCGTCCCGATCCCGGCTTGAATAACCTGGTTGAGTTCCCGCCGCAAAGCGTACTCCTCAGGTTTCTCACCTGCTTCTACAAACGAAGGGCCAGATTCGGGATCGGTGACCAGCAACGCTTCTAGGGATGTGGTAGGGCGTCTCTGTTTCACCCGCAACTGATCGTAGCAGGCGTTGGTCACAATACGCAGCAGCCAGGCTTTGAAAGAACCTCCCCGAAAACGGCCAATGGCTCGATAGGCAGACAGGAATGCGTCCTGGGTGGCATCGGCGGCTGCGTCCCCATCGCCCAGGATGCGATACGCCAGGTTGTAGGTCATGTTCTGATAAGCCAGTACCAGGCGATTGAAGGCCTCCAGATCGCCTTGCTGGGCTGCCGCAATCAGAGCCTTTTCATCCATACTCTGCCAATCTCATTTCCCATGTAGGACAAGCTTAAGCTTATCCTGCAGCGCTTGACTAAATTTTCCAGTTGCGTTATACTTACAACCATCAGGCCGAAGTGGCGGAACAGGCATACGCGCGCGACTCAAAATCGCGTGAGGGTGACCTCATGTGGGTTCGATTCCCACCTTCGGCACTCGGAGAAACTCGACGGCTTCTATAGACTTTATCGGGAATAAGCCGTCTCACGCAAAGGCCACAGAGAACGCCAAAGCATTAGTGGAAAAATGGTTTGTTGGCTGTGACCATCGCGTTTTTTCTGCGTTTTCTTTGCGAACTTGGCGGCTTGGCGGGTATATCTTTTTATTTCCGATAATGTCTATTATACCAGGTTCACCGAGAAATGACAAAGATGTCCACCATGGCCGGTGGGGCTAGTCCCTGAAGCGGGGAGTGGCCCTATTCTTTTGTCTGCAGTGTTGGGAGAAAACGGCGGTGCACGACCGTGATCGCGTCCTTACCATGGCGATGGCTGGCGTTGGCATCATTGTCGGCCTGCTGGCCGGCCTGTTCGTCGGCTGGGTCCTGTGGCCCGTGCAGTATACGGATACGGACATCGCCGATCTAAAACCTGTATACCAGGACGAGTACATCTTGATGGTCAGTGCCGCCTACGCGGTCAACGGTGATCTGGAACAGGCCCAAATGCGCCTGGCCCTCTTGAACGATCCCGATCCGGCCCGGCGGGTAGCGCTTCTGGCCGAAAGTCTTATCGCCCGCGGTGCCGAGCCCGGTGACATCGAGAATCTGGTCAATCTGGCGGATGCGCTGGGGGCTTATAGTGGTCAGGGGACAAGCTTGCGCACCAGTGCTGTGGCGATCAGCAGGGCGGGGTGGCGTTGATGGGCAGAACTCCTGGCTGGCCACTGGTCGCCCTGTTCCTGGGCGTGGCTTTGGGTCTGGCGTTGGGCCTGACGATCAGTTGGGGCTTGTGGCCGGTACAGATAATCAACGCAGACCCGGTGGACTTACGTGCACCTTTGCGCGAGGATTATCTGGTACTCATCGGCCAGGCGTATTCCCAGGACGGTGACTTAGGCCGCGCCCGGCAACGCCTGGCCGCGCTGGGCGAGTGGGGCCGGGTCCAGGCTGTGACTGATCTGGCGGCACGTTACGCGGTGGAGGGAAGAGACCAGAACGCGATCCAAGCGCTGACAGCCCTGGCCGATGCGCTAAGCGGTAAGGCAACTGTCCAACTCACCGCCTCCGTAATTACCCCGGCAGTTCAGGCTTCACCTTCCCCTTCACCAACGGCTACTCACACTGCTGTCCCGGCCGCACAGGGTACACCAACGATCACCCCGACAGCGACCCCGCGCCCGCCTGTGCGCCTGGTGAAGAGCGAGCGGATTTGTTCAGGCGAGGGTAGGCCGGGCTATATTATGGTTTATGTGCAGGATCAGCACGGGTTGGGCCTGCCCAATGTCGAAATAAGGGTCTCGTGGGCCACGGGTGAGGACCGCTTTTTCACCGGCCTCAAGCCCGATATAGACCCCGGCTACGCTGATTTCGAGATGCAACCCGGCGTCAGCTACCAGGTCAGGGTAGGAGGAATAGATAGCGAAATAGCCGGTAGGATTTCCGCCGAACCGTGTGCAGGTGACGGGGGGACCGCTGCATGGCGGGTGATATTTCAGCGGGGCGAATAAGCGAATGGCGAATAGTGAATGGCGAGGTTCAAATAAGTGGGCTATCCGGTTGGCGCCGGTGTTTGTCCTCCTGATCGCCTTTGCCCTGCGCCTTTATCGCCTGGGGGATCAGAACGTGTGGTGGGACGAGGGGCTGGCCATGTGGGCCATCCGCAAGGGACTGGCCGGCGTCACCGTCTGGACGGCTGGCGATGTCCATCCGCCGCTCTATTTCTGGTCGCTCTGGGCGTGGGTGCAGTTGGTTGGCGAGACAGAGTTCGCCGCGCGCTATCTTTCCCTCGCCTACGGAGTGCTCATCGTGGCCCTGGTCCATCCCCTGGTGCGCCGGCTGACCGCCCATTTAACAATTCAAAAGGGTAACCACGAGGGGCGTCCTTATTGGGTGGCGCTGACGGCCATGTTGCTTACGGCTACGGCTCGTTTTCCCATCTGGTGGTCGCAGGAGCTGCGGATGTACATCCTGGCCACGCTTACCTCTCTCCTTTCGCTCTACTTTTTCGTCCGGGCGTTACAGGAAGGAGAAAGACGAGCCTGGCTTGCGTACATTGCCAGTTCCACTGCCGCTCTGTATACGATTTACCTGAGCGGTTTGACCCTTCTCGCCCAAGGAATTTTCGTGCTCTTGACTTTGCGTCGAAGAATGGCCGGACAGCGTCGTTTCCTCGCCCATTGGCTCGGCTCGCAAGCCCTGGTTGCGGCCCTTTTCATTCCCTGGTTCATCTTTGCCGCAGGAAAGATGCGCACCTGGTCGGTGAGCCAGCCCTTCGACGCGGGGGTTCTCCTGGAGCTGTACACCGTTGCCCTCTCCCTGGGTATCTCCACCGAAGTCTCCCGGTATCTGCTGCCGGCCTTGTCGGTCTGTGTCCTGGTTCTGGCGGGCGCCATTTTCTTCTGGCGGCAGACTGGGGATAGAGGTTGGCACGGCTGGGAAAGTGCGCTTTACCTGGGGTTGCCGGTTTTGCTTCTGCCGGTGGTGGTTTACCTGTTGACACTGAACCGAGGCCTTTTCTACTCGCCCCGCGTGGAGGCTCGCTATCTCGTTCTTTTCGCCCCCTGTTTCTATATCCTGCTGGCCGCTGGACTCATCGGCCTGTGGCGATGGTGGCGCTGGGGAGGGGTCCTGGCTGCCCTGCTCGTCATTGGCCTCTTTGCCTGGTCCCTGCCCGGTTACTATACGGGGCGTTATATGCGCGACGATTACCAGACGGCGCTGCGCACCCTATCCGCCTATGCTCAACCCGACGATGGGGTGCTCCTCGTCTCTGGCGACCGATTTCCTCTTTTCCTGTACCAGTACCGTCGCCTGGTAGGGGACGAGAATGCCGGACCGATTGTTTACCGGCTGCCTCGGGATGTGACGCGCTTCACGGAAGAGAACGTAGCAGAACAACTGGCGCCCGTGGCCGCCGCTCATTCCCGCCTGTGGTTGGCCAGCTTCGAGCGGGCTCTGCAGGACCCCGATAACCTGGTCGAGAAATGGCTGGATGCCCGCTACCGCCGGGCGTTGCAGGTCACGGTGGGCTACAATCACCTGATACTCTACACTGCGGACGGTGTTCCGCCGACAGTATCGCCAGCGAATTTGGCCCCGCAGTATCCCATGGATGCCCTGCTGACAGCCGGTGGGGTACGTTTGCTGGGTTATGACCTGCCCACCACGGAGTTCCGGCCGGGTGACGCGGCTCACCTGGGATTGTACTTCCATCTGCCGGCTGGACGGTCAACGATAGAATTAACCGTGGACTGGGTGGATAGCCAGCAGAGGGTGGTAGAAAGCAGGCGATTGGCGCTGGAAGGCCGGGAGCAGGAGTGCATCATCCGACAGGGAGTGGATTTCGCCGTGTATCCGCGCACTCCGGCAGGGCTATACCAGTTTCTCCTTTACGCCAGTGAGCAATCCATCGAGGTGGGGCGGATGAGGGTGGCGGCTACGGGGCCATTGCTTCCGGTGGGCACGATCCAGCATCCGCTGGAAGCTACCCTGGGGGGAAGCATCCGTTTTCTGGGTTACGACCTGGCCGATGCAACATACATCGCCCCGGGAAGCACCTTGACCCTCGACCTGTACTGGCAGGCAGAGGACAAGGTAGCGGACTCGTACACTGTCTTCGTCCACCTTATCGGGGAGGCATACAACCCGGCCACCGGTGGGCCACTGTGGGCTCAGGACGATAGCCTGCCGGTGGAAGGGGGCTATCCCACCATGCAGTGGCCGGTCGGCGTTTCGGTGCGGGATCGGCATCGTCTGGTGATTGATCCGCAGACCCCGCCGGGGCAGTATCAGATTGAAATCGGGATGTATCAATTGCCCAGTGCGGAACGGCTGCCGGTGCGGATGGCAGATGGCACCCAGGACACACGCATTCTATTGGGCCAGGTTGAAATTGGACCGGCTCACCAGCAACCAGTAACGAGTAACAAGTAACGAGTGGAAGGAGGAATTGAACATGCCCTTAGTAACCAGTAAAGAGATTCTACAGCGGGCACTCGAGGAACACTTTGCCGTGGGTGCTTTCAATGCGAACAACATGGAACAGATACAGGCTATCGTCGAGGTGGCGCAGGAGGAGCGGGCTCCGGTGATCCTGCAGGTGAGTCAGGGGGCGATCCGTTACGCAGGCCTGGCTTTTGCCGCGGGGATGGTGAAGATCGCGGCCAGCATGGTGAATGTGCCGGTCGTTTTACACCTGGACCATGGCACCAGTTTCGAGCAGAATGTGCTTTGCCTGCGGGAAGGGTTCACCTCGCTGATGTTCGACGGTTCGAAGCTGCCTTTTGAAGAGAACGTGGCCATTACCCGCCGCATTTGCGAAATCGCGCACATCGCCGGTATCCCGGTGGAAGCGGAGTTGGGTAAAGTACTGCAGGCTGACGCTGGAGTGAGTGCCGAAGAGGTGGAGGCAGCGATGACCGATCCTGACCAGGCTTTGGAGTTCATCCAGCGCACCGGCGCCGATTCGCTGGCCGTGGCCGTGGGGTCCATCCATGGTATGACCGGCCGCGAGGCCACGCTGGACATTGACCGCATTGAACGCATCCGCCGCAAAGTGAACCTCCCTCTGGTGCTGCATGGTTCCTCGGGGGTACAGCACGAGAGTGTGCTGGCCGCCATCGAGCACGGAATCTGCAAGGTAAACGTGGCCACGTACCTGAACCAGGCTTTTGTCGAAGCAATGCAAAAGAGTTTAGAGGCCAAGCCGGACGAGATAGACCCGCGCAAGCATCTGGGTCCGGCGCGGGAAGCGGTCAAAGAGCGTGTGCGCGAAAAGATGCGGCTTTTTGGCAGTAGCGGCCGTATCTCAGAGAGCGGCGGATTCGTCAGTCCGCGCACGGTACATCGTGGCGTTGAACTGGGAGGAGCCGAGGAATAATTTCCAGCTTCCAGCTCCCGGCTTCTTCAAATCCCAAAGGAGGGGGAAGATGGTCGAGAAAGTTACTCTGAGTGTTATCAAGGCCGATGTTGGCGGTTACGTGGGACATTCGAGTATACACCCCGTCCTGTTAGAAGAGGCCCAACGTCATCTGGAAGCAGCAAAAGGCGACGGGATAATTGTGGACTTCCACGTGACGCGAGTTGGTGACGATTTGGAACTGATCATGACCCACAGAAAGGGGGTGGACGATCCGGAGGTTCATCACCTGGCCTGGCGCACTTTCGAGGAATGTATCCGGGTGGCCAAAAGCCTGAAGCTCTATGGAGCAGGTCAAGATTTGCTGTCCGACGCTTTTTCGGGCAATGTCAAAGGTATGGGGCCGGGTGTGGCTGAGATGGAGTTCGTCGAGCGCGAGAGCGAACCGGTTCTCATTTTCATGGCCGACAAGACCAGCGCCGGAGCCTGGAACATGCCCTTGTACAAAATGTTCGCTGACCCCTTCAACACGGCTGGCCTGGTCATCTCTCCCAAGATGCACGAGGGTTTCAGCTTTGAAGTGCATGACGTTAAAGAGCACAAGCGCATCGTTTTCCATTGCCCCGAAGAAATCTATGATTTACTGTTGTTCATCGGGGCTCCTGGCCGCTATATCATCAAGGCGGTCTATCATAAAGGAACAGGCGAAATTGGTGCCGTATCCTCCACTCAACGTCTGGCCCTCATAGCCGGGCGTTATGTGGGCAAGGATGATCCCGTGTGCATTGTGCGTTGTCAGGGGGAGTTTCCGGCGGTGGGCGAGGCTCTGGAACCATTCTCCATGCCACACATCGTTGAGGGTTGGATGCGAGGCTCTCACTTCGGGCCACTGATGCCCGTATCCGTGCCACAAAGCAACCCCACCCGCTTTGACGGCCCTCCACGGGTGGTAGCTCTGGGATTCCAGTTGGCCGATGGTCGCCTGATCGGACCTCGTGATATGTTCGATGATCCAAGTTACGACGAGGCGAGACGGTTGTGTAACGTGGTTGCTGAACACCTACGTCGCCACGGGCCTTTCGAGCCCCAACGCCTGCCTCTGGAGGCGATGGAATACACCACTATGCCCCAGGTGATGGAAAGGTTTCGAAACCGGTTTGAAGATTTAGGGGATTAATTCTGTGCGTAAAGCGTGAGGCGTGAAACGTGACAGCCGTCTTACGGATTACGTTTTACATTTCCATTTTCACGTTTCAGACCCTATGAGTTCAGGAGGATAATATATGCGAATAGGAGTTTTAACCGGCGGAGGAGACGTGCCGGGATTAAATGCTGCCATCCGCGCCGTGGCTCGTCGCAGCTTCGTCTGCGGTCATGAGGTGCGGGCCATTAAAAACGGCTGGGCCGGACTGGCCGAGGGCAACATTGTGCCCCTGACCCGAAGCATGGTATCAGGTATCTTGCATGTGGGAGGAACTATTCTGGGCGCTTCGCGGACCAACCCCTTCCGTGACAAGGCGATAGTGCGCATTTGCCTGGATCATTTTCAAGAGTTTGGGCTGGACGCCATTGTCGCTATCGGTGGAGAGGATACCCTGGGTGTGGCTACCAGGTTTTACGAGGAGCATCAAATGCCCGTGGTAGGCGTTCCCAAAACCATGGACAATGATGTAAGGGGTACCGATTACTGTATCGGGTTCGATACTGCAGTGACCACAGTGACCGATGCTTTGGACAAGCTGCATACCACGGCCAGTGCTCACCATCGGGCCATCGTAGTCGAGGTAATGGGCCGTCACGCGGGCTGGGTGGCGCTCATCGGCGGGCTGGCCGGTGGCGCGGACTACATTTTCACCCCGGAAGTGGAGGGCAGCCTGGAAGCGGTCTGCGAGCACTTACAGAAACGCTGGCGGCAAGGCTCGACGTTCAGCATCATCGTCGTCTCTGAGGGGGCCAAAATCAAAGAGATTGCCTATTCAGAGGAGGAGCTGGGCGATAAAGACGAATTTGGCCATGTGCGACTGGACCGCCGTGGTCTGGCCGAGACCGTGGCCAAGGAGATCGAGCGTCGCACCGGCTTCGAATCGCGCTCCGTGGTTCTGGGCCACTTGCAGCGCGGCGGCTCTCCCACAGTCTTCGACCGCGTGCTGGCCACCCGCCTGGGCGTGCATGCTGTTGATCTGGTGACGGAGGGCAAGTTCGGTTACATGGCTGCCCTACAGAGTAACAAAGTTGTATCCATCCCATTAAAAGAAGCCACCAGCGGAATAAAGACGGTGGACGCCGAATTGTACGAGCTGACCAGGAATTTCTTTTAAATAAAGTTGCGACGCACCTCGGAGGTGCGTCGCAACTTTTATCTTATTTTCCCCGCGCTTCCTTGATCAACCCACTGGCCAATATCCCGCCCAACACGGCCAGGTCCTCGGTGGGCAGGTAATGTTCCGCTGCCCCATCGAATAACACACTGGCCGAGGCCCCGAACTCCTCGTCGGCCAGATAAAGGACGGCGGCCATCCACAGGCGAGGAAAAACCCTGAACAGGAAGCCGGCGTCACCATAGGTGATACGCTCCCCCTTCAGAGCCCGGGCTGCACGGAGGAAGCCCTCCAAATCACGACCAAAGGCTTTAGCCAGGCGGTGGTCAGCCCGCCCCTGGAAAGCCGAGTTGTATCCCAACCCGCCAGGTAGCTCCCGGAAAGAGATCCACCGATTGGCCATGGGCGTGCCGTCGGCCTGGACCAGATAGTGAAGTATTAGAATCTGGGTGATGATAGGCAGTTCTTCCCCTGCCAGGTCCTGAACCGTGCCTTCGGGGTAACGTACCTGGCAATTTTTTTCCCAGAAGGGCACCTCGAAAACCCCACTGTCTTCGGTAAGTTGTCGGTAGGTCGCGTCGCTGCAAAACGCCATTTTGTAAGGATTTTCGCGTTGAAAATCCTCGCGGGCCTTCTTCAAGGCGGGACCGTATCTTTCCTCTGCGGTAAGTAGTTTAATCATTTCCTTACTTCCTTGTTCCAAGGGTTCTAATCGCCAGGCCATACCTGCACTGCTTCCAGTATAACCCGTATTGCGACGGTTGTCAACCCTGGTAGCGGGACGCGTTTTCACCTGGGGTGAAGGTAGGCAAGGGCAGGGCATTGCTCCTGCCTATTGCTGGATGATTCAAATTATGGTACAATAATTCTTGTAGTGAGCCTCGGGTCTGGATTGACGGAGAGGATGTTACAATGAAAGTGGGAGACTGGCGCAAAACTCTGCTCCGTGGTGTGGCGACGGCCCTGGTCGTTGGCTTGATGGTCTCTATTGCGCAGGTGCTGAATCTCTTTCCGCACTGGCAGCTCGCCGCCAGCGATTACCTTTACGAGGCTAATGGCGATCCTGGACAGGACATCGTCATTGTGGCTATTGATGAGCCCAGTCTGCAGAGATTAGGCTCCTGGCCCTGGCCGTACGACGCCTACGTGCACCTGCTCGATCGGCTGCGGGAGGCCAGAGTTATCGGGGTAGATGTCCTGCTGGATGTGGAGGATGAAGCCGGCACCGCCGCGCTGGCCGAGGTGACCCGTAAATTGGGCAAGGTAGTTTATCCAGTGACTGCCCTCAACCTGCTGCCACCAGCCGATGGACGCGGTCCCTACCAGGCCGATCAATTGATTCAGACGGTCCTCCCTTTACGACAAGCTGCTGCTGGAGTGGGCAGCGTGAACGTGGTTATTGACCCGGACGGGGCAGTTCGGCGAATGCTCCTTCTGATTCGCACCCGGGGCGGTGCTTCTCAGCAAGAGGCTTTCGCGCTACAAGTGTTGCGCGTCGCCTTCAACCTGCCGGCGGAACCCATCCGATCAGATACTGGCCGATTGAATCTGGGCGGACAGTTTTCTATTCCCGTGGATCAGCGCGGAGCGATGATGATCAACTACGTTGGCCAGCCTGATACCTTTCCCACCATCTCATGTGCGGAAGTGCTCAGCGCAGATTTCGACCCGGCCAGCCTGCGCGGTAAGATTGTTCTCCTGGGCTGGATCAATGCCCTGTGGGAGATTGACCAGCACATCACCCCCGTGTCCTCCGGTGGCTATCGGATGGCCGGCGTCGAAGTGCAGGCCAACGCCATCCACACCATTCTCCATCACCGCTGGCTCTCGCCCCAAAGCACGACCAGCAAGGTGTTGACCATCCTCCTTTTGGCCCTGATCTGCGGTCTTGTGCTTCCCTGGTTGAGCGTTGCCCTCAGTGCAGGGCTGACTCTTTTGATCGGCGTCGGCTACTTGCTGGTGACGCTGGCTTTCTTCGACATGGGAATATTGTCCACGCCCTTTTACCCTATCCTGACCGTTTTCCTCTGCTTCGCTGCTATCACCGCCCTCCGCTTTGCGCTGGAGCAACGAGAGAGGCGGCGAGTGCAGGATATTTTTGGACGCTACGTCTCACCCCAGGTGGCGGCCATGCTCTCCCTGGAGGATCCTCGCCTGGTGCGCCCCGGCGGGACACGGCGAGAGATCAGCGTGCTTTTCGCCGACATCCGGGGTTTCACCACCATTGCCGAGAGCCTGCCGCCGGAGTTAGTGGTTAACCTGTTGAATGCTTACGACGGCCCGCTAACTCAGGCGGTGTTCGAGCAGGGAGGTTTTCTGGACAAATTCACCGGCGATGGGATCATGGCTTTGTTTGGCGTGCCCCTGTCTCAGCCCGATCATGCCGAACGAGCAGTGCGGGCTGCATTAGCAATGCGGGCTGCAGCCCAGCGGGTGAGTGCGCAGCGAGGAGAGATCGAATGGCCCATCCGTTATGGAATTGGTGTAACCAGCGGCGAGGCGGTGGTAGGCAACATCGGCGGGGAGGAACGCATGGACTTCACTGCCATTGGCGATGTGGTTAACCTGGCGGCCCGGCTGGAAGGGCAGGCTCAGGCCGACGAGGTGTTGATCAGCGAGCATACCTATCAATTGGTACGAGATAAGGTCAAGGTGGAACGTCTGCCGCCCATGAGAGTGAGGGGCAAGAAAGAACCCGTGCTGGTATATCGCGTGCTGGAGATAGAAGATAGCGGTCAGGGTTTATTGTCTCCTTCGTAACCATACTGTAACGCAACAGCAATCTTTTCGTAACTTCCTGGCTCATTGTTTCGTGATATGATAATGACAGCGGGAGGTTAAATAACTACGCGTCCAGAACAGGCCATGTAAGGAGCAGTACTATGAAGGTAATGCGTTATCTAGGAAAACACGGAGGGCTGGTCCGGTGGGTGACTATCCTGGGTTTGACCGTGCTGTTGAGCAGCGGTGGCCTCACCGCCGCCTGGGCGGTGGGGGATTCCGGTGTACAGAATCAGCCGGCAGGCGGTGACTGGCTGGCCGTCTTCCAGTCGCCTATCACACCGACAGATACGCCCACGGAGACCCAGACGCCCACTCCTACCCAGACAGAGACTCCCACGGCGACGCTCACCCCGACTGAAACCCAAACGCCGACAGAAACTCCCACTGCTACACCGACAGCCACTTCTACCGCTACGCCAACCGCCACGGCTACCGGGACTCAGACGCCGGCAAACACTCCGACCCCTACCCCGACCGGCGTCACGGCCACACCCACCTCGACGCCGGTGCCTACTTTCACACCGGGGCCGTGTGCGTATACTTACGTGGTGCGCTTTGGTGACACGCTGTGGTCTATCGCCCGGCGGTTTGGCACCACGGTGCAGGCTATAGCCCAGGCCAACGGGATTGTCAACATCAACTATATCCGGGTGGGACAGGTGCTATGCATTCCCGGTGGGACTCCGCCACCTACCCCGCCGCCGTCGGGGGTATACATTGTGCAAGCTGGGGATACTCTGTGGTCTATTGCCCGGCGGTTCGGCACCACGGTGGAGGCCATCGCCTGGGTGAACGGGATCATCAATCCAAACTACATCTATGTTGGCCAGCGATTGATCATCCCTGGAGGCGTCATTCCACCACCCAGTCAGACTGTGTACATTGTGCGTTGGGGAGATACCCTGTGGTCCATCGCCCGGCGTTTTGGTACTACGGCCTGGGCCATCGCCCTGGCGAATAACCTGTGGAATCCCAATTACATCTATGTGGGCCAGCGGTTGATCATCCCCGTGTAGCAAAACAGGAGTGCACGGCCGTGTGCCACTTGAAAGAAAAACCCTGCTCCCAACCGGGAGCAGGGTTTTTTCTATGTTCAATCCGCTTATCCGTTCCTCATTCGTTACATCCGTTTCATCCGCTGACGGGTTCTTCAGCCAGCGTCTCGCGTACCGTGCGCACGAAATCCTCAATGCGAAATGGTTTAGGCAAATAGCGGCGTGCGTGCAATTTGTAAGCCGCGGCTTCCACCTCGTCGGAGCCGTAGGCGGTGATCAGAATCGTGCGTGTGCCTGGACTCCTTTTCTGCAGATGCTCCATCAATTGCAGGCCGTTAAGGCCGGGAAGTCGAAAATCGGCGACAACCAGGTCGAAGGAGCGAGTATCTAACTCCTGTAAAGCGCTTTCCGCCGAATCAGTGCTGATGACCTCGTATCTTTCTCCCAGACCTGTTAGACCCTCCTGCAGGAAGAAGGCTACTTTCTTTTCATCATCCACAATCAAGATACGCTTGCGATCGGACATCGTCTCCCCCGCCACCCCCCTGAATCGAGGTTTCACTGCTGTTCTCAATCATACTACGAAACGGGGGGACTGACGGTTACGGAATGATTACAGTTCAGTTACGGGATGGTTAAGGCGGCGAATCGGAGACAAACATGTAACCGACGCCGCGCACGTTAACTATATACTGGGGCTGGCGCGGGTCAGGTTCGATCTTGCGCCGCAGGCGGCGAATGTGGACACGGATAATGGAACGCGCCTCTTCTTCCCGGCAATCGTAATTCTGTACCTCTTTCACTAACTCCCGGCTGCTGAGCACCCTATCAGCATTGCTGATGAGACAGGCTAACAAACGCAGTTCAGTGGGGGTCAGGTCCAGGGGAATGTCGTTCATGGTCGCCACGTGTTTCTGTTTATCCACGATTATCCCCCGCGCCTGGACAAAGCGTTCCTCCTCCTCGGCTTCTTCCACGGTGACGGCTGGTGGAGTAGATACGCCATGCACACCTTTCAGTTCCTGGACGGTTTCTTCCATCATCGCTATCAGTTCCTTGCGACGCGCTTCCCGTTTGCGTTTGTCCAGGCCGGCACTGACACTGGTCAGGATGTCGTCCACAGCACATGGCTTCAACAGGTAATCATGGGCGCCATGACGCAAAGCAGTGATGGCCGATGACAACGTGCCATGTGCGGTGAGCAGGATGATCACCGTGTCCGGAGCGACCTGGCGAACCGTTTCCATCACCTGTAAGCCGCCGATGCCTGGCATGATCAGGTCGAGGAGAATCAAATCAAAAGTGGTATCCTTGAGATAGCGCAGGACTTCCTCACCGCTGGCGGCAGTGGTTACTTGATAACCTTCCATGGTCAGCAGTTCTGCCAGTGAGAGCCGCACTGCCTGCTCATCGTCTACTACGAGGATTTTTGCAGTGGACATGAATCCCCCCAACTTGCGGTGTTACTTCTATTTCATTTGCTGTCTGGCCCGCTCGCGTGGCGCGATAATGGGCTGATCTGGTTGGCTCACAGGCAACTTGACCGTGAAGCGCGATCCCTGGCCAGGCTGGCTGTGCACTTCAATGCTTCCACCATGCCGTTCAATAATCCCATAGCTGACAGAAAGTCCCAGTCCGGTGCCTTTGGTTTTGGTAGTGTAAAAAGGCTCGAAGATGTTGGCCTGCTCCTCTGGCGAAAGCCCTATGCCGGTGTCTGTGAAACTAACCGTTATCCAGCGCCCATCGGGAGTGAGCCCGGTATCTACATAGAGGTCACCCCCATCTGGCATAGCCTCTACGGCGTTAATAACGATATTGAGAAATACCTGTTTAAGCTGGTCGCTCACCGCTTCTAGGGGGGGCAGGTTGGGCGCCAGGCGTTGGTGTACGGTGACTTGTCCATGTTGTAGTTGTTTGGCAGCCAAGGTGAGCACGTTCTCGACGATAGTGTTGGTGTCTATGGGAGCACGTTGCCCTTTGGAGGGACGATAGAACTCCAACATGCCCTGCACAATCCTGATCAGCCGCTCTACTTCTTCCTGAGCCATTTCCAGATACTGGCGTCGCTTAGGTTCTGGAAGGGGGCGTTTGAGGACCAGGTGCAGGCAGTTCTGGATAGCCTGCAAGGGGTTGTTTAGCTCGTGGGCGATGGAAGCCGCCAGGCGACCCATGGCCGCCAGTTTCTCGACCTGGATGAGTTGCGCCTGAGATTGTTCCAGTTCGATGGCCCGCTGCCGGGCTTCGCGCTCCATCTGCCGAACGCGCAGCACAGCTCTTACCCGGGCCAGGAGTTCTTCCGGCTGGAAGGGTTTAGTGATGTAGTCATCCGCGCCCAGGTCCAGGCCTTTGGTCTTGTCGCTGGTGGAGTGCAGGGCGGTGACCATGATGACCGATACGTGTTTGAGCGCTTCGTCATTCTTGATCCGCCGGCACACCTCGTACCCGTCCAGGTCAGGGAGCCGTACATCCAGGATCACCAGGTGAATGGGATGGCTTCCATCCTCCTGGCGGCAGGCCCTGTCCAGCATCTCCAGCGCTTCTGTGCCGGAATAAGCCCACGAGGTGGTGTAACCACGGATTTCCAGGAGGGTGGACATGTACTCAGCAGTGTCCTGTTCATCCTCCACAATCAGGATATGAAATCCTTCTTCATTCATCGCCGCTCGCTTCGGGTCAGGTGACAGTCACTTCCTACTGGACTCTGGCGTTTTGGGCTCGTAGTGACGACTTTAGTCGTCTGCAGGCGGAAAAGAGTGACTGAAGTCGCTACTACGAATCTACATCTTGTAGCAATGAAACAACTGCCTACAATGTTTAGCGGTGCTCAAAATTCGCCAGACTCCAGTTCCTAAGTGACTGTCACCTGACCTGACATCCTAATACGACCAGGAGAGCGTCTCCATTTCCCAGTTCGGAAGCACCTTGCCTAGTTCAAGGATTTTGCGCTGCTCACTCCCGTCGGGGTTCATCAAGTAGATGCCCCACTCACCGTCCCGGTCGGAGATAAAGGCGATATATCGGCCATCGGGTGACCACACTGGTAGCCCATCTACCGCCTCGTTATTGGTGAGTTGTCTCACCTGCCCCTCTGGCACGGTGACCACATAGATGTCCCAACTGCGGCCCACATCAGACATGTAAGCCACCTCCTTCCCATCTGGGGAAAAGGATAGGGCGATGTCATGAGCCGAGCGGGTCAACAGCAATGGCCAGGGCATACCCTCACGAAAGGCCCGGATGCCGCAGTTTTCGCCATTGTCGTCGCAGCCATTATAAACAAACCAACCCTCCGCTCCCCAGGCAGGTGAGCGGCCTTTGGCCAGCAATTGGGCTTCGCCGCTGCCGTCGGCGCTGAAGGAGTAGATGAGCCAGGCTCCTTCGTATTCCGCTTTCTCGTCCGGCAGGACGTAGGCGATACGCATCCCATCCGGTGACCAAGTGGGCCAGGCTGCGCCTGGTGAGGGGTGGATGCAAATCTCGTCGTTGCCCTCGATGTTCTTGGTGCACAAGCCCGGTTCGTCACTGTTCAGGCGGCGGAAGGCCAGGCGACCACCATCGGGGCGGAAACTCGGCTGATCGGCGTTGGTGGCCAGCTTCACCCAGCGCAGGTTCTCAGCATAGACCACGAAAACGTCGTAAGTTTGCGTTTTCTGGTTATAGATGCTGAAGGCCAGCTTGCCCATCGGCAGGCCCACCACCTGTTGGGTGATGGATACGGTAGAAGTGATCACCGGGGTTGGCGTAGAGGTCAGGCACAGCCAGTTAGCGCTGATGCGTTTATCCTCTGCCTCTTGTGAGAATTTGATCAGCACCGCCGAGGCATACTGCCGCTTGGCTGCACACCATTCATAGCGGTGGGCGAGCACGTCACCGTAAGACACGTAGGCCTCGTACAATCGTTCGGTGGTATCCAGGTATTCGGGGTCGAGGTTGTACAGGGTGGTGAAACCGATGATGGCTTTCTCCCAATCTGCCCCCCAATAGCTGATGGCAGTCAAGTACAAAGCGGCCAGACGACGTTGGGTGACTGTATCCTGATCCTCGGGCCGTATTTCAAGGGCGCGGTCGAAATAGCGCAATGCCTCTTCCAGGCGGTTTTCGGCTACCAGATACAGGCCCTGTTTGTACAGGGCGGTGAACAGCATGTTTTCCACTTCTTCCCGTCGGAAGTCAGAGTCTACACTGCGTAGCTGATCTAGCTTGACTACTGCCTCATCCCATTTTCCGGCCCGGTAAAGCTCCAGCGCCTGGGTATATAGCAGGTCTACCGCCCGGCTACGCACTTCTGAAGTAGGAGTGGCTTTGGTTTCCAACCTGGACTGGGCCTCCCGCAACTTCTCTCTGGCTGCCTGGTGGTCGGGCATCAAGTGAAGGGTGAACTCAAATTCGGCGATGGCCAGCTCGACCTCGCCCGCCTCTAGGTGGGCCAGACCGCGGGCGTAATGTTCCTCTGCTGCTTCGCGGGTCAGTTGGGCACGCTCTTGCAGGCCGTGGTAGACTCCCAGCGCTCCTACACCGAGGATGCCAAGCAGCAAGATGATAGTCAGTAAGATGGGTCCTAGAATCCAAAGCCAGGCCGGTACGTGTCGCCTGGGTAGCGTTTCCACTTCCGTCTGGACCAGGATTGCTGAGCCCAGACGGGATCCGCAGTTCGAGCAAAAGGGAGAACCCCCATCCGTCCGGGCTCCGCAATTTTCACAAATCATAAAATCTCCCGCTGGGCTGGTGGATATAAGGAGATCGGTGGCAGGAGACGTAACAGATTCACCAGCCGTATTCATAGTCTCTCCCCCGCATCTCAACCTGACCTTTGCGAAGATTCAGAACCTTCGCAAGGGTCAGTCATGCTCAGCACGAAAAACAAGGCCGTTCCCCTTAGAAACCAGTTCACCCTGTTTTTCGTGCTTTCTACCGCGCCTTTATTATAGCCCGATTCCGCGTTCTTGTCCAACTATCGGGATGGTTCATCATTCTGGCGGAAATAGGTTTACACTTTTGAAGCCCTGAAA
>JANLFX010000025.1 GCA_024653325.1 Anaerolineae bacterium | reverse complement strand
GGGTGAGGGAGGGGTTAGGAGAGGTCAAAAAGCCCGAATTTAACATTGTCGAGGTGAGAAGGGAGGAAGAATCATGAAGGGGTTCACCTGGCGTATGGTTGTAATCTGCCTGATTTTGGGCGGTCTGGTGGTGCTGGTTATTGCCTGTCGTGGAGGTCCGGTGCAGCCCACCAGTGCGCCAACCGGTCCGGCAGCCGAGGTCACAGCGACGCCGGTGGTCAAACCCGAGGAGCCGAAACTGGCCGAGGTACTCCACGTTTACAACTGGTCCGAGTACATAGAACCTCAGGTGTACAAGGATTTCGAAGCCGAGTTCGGCGTGCGCGTGATAGAGGACACTTTTGCCAGCAATGAGGAACTGTTGGCCAAGCTGCAGGCTGGCGCTACCGGATACGATGTCATCGTTCCCTCCGACTATATGGTCAAAATCATGATTGCTCAGGGATTACTGGCAGAACTGAATTATGAGAATCTGCCCAACATCGTTAACATTGATCCCAAGTTCGCCGATCCACCTTATGACCCTGGAATGGTACATTGTGTGCCCTATCTGTGGGGCACGACGGGCATCGGCTATAATACCGAGGTCTTTGAAGAGCCACCGGACAGTTGGGCCTACCTGTTCGATCCGGAAATAGCTGCACAGTATGCCGGCAAATTTACCATGCTAAACGACAGCCGCGAGAGCATCGGGGCAGCGCTGAAATATCTCGGTTACTCGTTGAACTCCACCAGCGAGGAAGAGCTGATGAAGGCGCGAGACTTGCTCATCCAGCAAAAGCAGTGGGTCTATGCCTACGATAGCGAACAATTCGAGGATCTGATCAGCGCCGACGAAACGGTGATGGCCCACGGTTGGAGCGGCGATATTTTTATGGCTGCTGCCGAAGACGAGCGCATCTGGTATGCTATCCCTAAAGAGGGCTCTACTATCTGGGCTGATAACCTGTGCATTCCCAAAACTGCGCCCAACAAATACACCGCTGAGGTGTTCATCAATTACCTGCTGCGTCCGGAGGTGGCGGCGGCGAACTCTAATTTCACCTGGTACGCCAGCCCTAACGCGGCGGCCACGGAGTTTATTGACCCCGAGATTTTAAATGAACCGGCTATCTACCCACCCCCGGAAGTGATGGCCAAGCTGGAGTGGATCGAGGACGTAGGTGAGGCCACACCCCTTTACGAGCGCTTCTGGACCGAGGTCAAGGCTGCGGGCCCTTGACGGAAGGCAGTGAACTCTCCCACAGGTTCCTAAACCTGTGGGAGGGTAAGAGGTATTGGCATGAAAATGATCCACTCCATTGATTGGATCCTGTGGGGTTTGCTTCTGCTCGCTGCCAGCCTGGAGATGGCGGGCGATCTGGCTTTCAAATGGTGAGCCGAAACGAACCGCTGGCCGGGGTTGGCCATTGGACTGGTGGTTTACAGCCTGGCCTTGGTTATCTTTGCTTGGCTATTGCGGCATGCTGAACTGGCTGTCATCTTTACCCTGTGGGTGGGTGTAGCCGCTGTGTTGCTGGCCATTGCCGGTTGGTGGCTCTTTGGCGAGGCTTTGTCGCTGCGGCGACTGGCCGGACTCGCCTTCGTGATCGGTGGGATGTTCCTGTTGCAGATGTAGATCAACGGTGTTCACGCCACGACGCAAAATACGCAAAGTTGCAGATTTAGGAGGCGACGATGAGAATGTGGATCAACGGCGTGGGGGTGGACTCGACTTCCGGTCAGGTCATTGAAGTCGCTGATCCCGCTACCGAGGAGGTGCTGGACACAGTGCCGGCGGGTACGCCGGCAGACGTGGAGCGGGCGGTGGCAGCGGCGAAGGCGGCCTTCCCCGCCTGGCGACAGACCACTGCCCTGGAGCGGGCGCAAATGCTGCACCAGGCCGCAGCCCGGATGCGCGATCACTTCGATGAACTGGTACGCCTCCTTACCCTGGAGGAAGGCAAACCCGTCCCGGAGAACGCGGAGGAAATTGACTGGTCCCTGAACACATTGGACTACTACGCCGAACTGGGCCGCCACATCCGTGGCAGGGTGATTCCCTCTCCGGCAGCGGGCCAGCTTTCCCTGGTGCTGAAAGAGCCCTATGGGGTGGTCGGTTGCATCGTTCCCTGGAACTATCCCATCCTGCTTTTGCTGTGGAAGATGGCCCCCGCTCTGGTGGCTGGCAACACCGTCGTGGCCAAACCCTCCAGCCTGACCCCTCTTACCACGCTACGCATGATCCAGGTGGCTTTCGATCACTTCCCACCGGGGGTGATCAACGTGGTCACCGGGCGGGGAAGCGAGGTGGGGGATGCACTGGTTACTCATCCCGACGTGCCGGTAATTGCTTTCACCGGTTCCACGGCCGTGGGACAACACATCGCCCGCCTCACTGCCGGGCAGATAAAGAAGCTTCACCTGGAACTGGGGGGCAAAGACCCGTTTGTCATCGCCGACGACGCACCGCTGGCAACGGCAGTAGAGGCACTGTCCTACGCGGCGCTGATCAACGCCGGGCAAGTCTGCACTTCCACCGAGCGGGTCTATGTCCCACGCACCATGCTTCTTGAGTTTGCCGAAGCGCTGGCCGAAAGGGTGAGTAAACTGCGACTGGGACCGGGCATCGAACCCACCACCGACGTGGGACCGATGATCGGCGATGCGTACCGTTCCAAAGTAGAAGAGCACGTGGCCGATGCCCTGTCCAGAGGGGCAAAGGTGCTGGTAGGTGGGCGGCGCCCACCACACCTGGAACGCGGTTTTTTCTATGAGCCAACGGTGTTGGTGGATGTGGATCACTCGATGCGCATCATGCGCGAGGAGACTTTCGGTCCCACGATCCCTATCATGGCTTATGACACCTTCGACGAAGCTATCGCTTTGGCGAACGACACCGAATACGGGTTAGGGGCCTGTCTCTATTCCCATGACGCACGCAAGGTGCGCCGTTTTTACGAAGAGGTGCGGGCTGGGACCATCTGGATCAATGATCCGCTCACCGACAATTACGCCGGTCCTTTCGGTGGGATGAAGATGAGCGGCCTGGGCCGGGAGTTGGGCGAGGAGGGTCTGGAGGAATTCTGGCAGACGAAACATGTGCATTGGGACATCGAGGGGGGATTCAAGGATTGGTGGTATCCCTATTGATGGAAGGGTGGAAGATTGGAAGGGTGGATGGAAGAACGATTAAGTTACATAAGGAAAGGATGCAATATGAGTCACATCACGGAAAAAACCAACGCTTTCTTGGAACGCGCTCACAAAGTGATGCCCTTTGGGGTCACTTCCAACTTTCGCTGGTGGGGCAAAGGGGAGGGCATCGGCGTAGCCCGCGCTGAAGGAGCGTACATCTGGGACTTTGACGGCAATCGCTACATTGACTATCGGATAGGCTTCGGCCCGGTTATTCTGGGGCACGGACATCCCGCCGTCGTCGAAAGGGTCTCCCAGGCGATTAAAAACGGCACGGTCTTCGCTTTCACCCACGAGCTGGAGGTCAAGGTCGCCGAGCGGATAGTGCAGATGTGTCCCGGCGTAGACATGATTCGCTTTGCCAACTCCGGTGCCGAGGCAACTATGCATTCCCTGCGTATCGCCCGTTCCCACACCGGCCGGGAGAAGATTATCAAGTTTGAGGGGAATTACCACGGCATGCACGATTACCTGCTTTTCTCTACCGCTTCATCGCCGGCTGGGGCATTGGGCCACCGGCGTAACCCCATACCCTCACCGACTACTTCGGGCATTCCCAAGGCGCTACACAGTCTGGTGATCACGCTGCCCTACAATGATTTCGAGGCCCTGGAACGCACGGTCAGGCAGGCCTGGGGCGATGTGGCGGCCATCATTGTCGAGCCGATCATGGGTAACACAGCGGCCATCATGCCCCAACCCGGTTGGTTACAGCACATCCGCAAGCTGTGTGACGAGTATGGTATCGTTATGATCATGGACGAGGTCAAGACCGGCTTCCGCGTCGCTCCCGGTGGCGCGCAGGAGCTTTTTGGTGTGACCGCCGACCTGGTAACTTATGCCAAGGCTATGGGCAACGGCTTTCCCATCGCCGTCATTGGCGGTAAACGAGAGGTAATGAACAGCGTCGGCCCGGGCCGCACGGCCCACGGCGGCACTTATTGCGGTAACGTGGTGGGTACCGCTGCCGCTGATGCAACCCTGGAGATCATCGCTCAGGGCCATGTGCTCAAGACCATCGAGGCGCGGGGTAAGGCGCTGATGAAGGGCATCCACGGTATTCTCACTGACGCCGATATAACGCACCATATCCTGGGCGTTCCCTCCATGTTCGGCATTGCCTTTTGCGAAGAGGAACCAACTGATTACCGTTCCTGGTCTAAAGCAGATAGTGACCTGTACGAACGGATCGCGATGGCCCTGGTGCACAGGGGCGCGGTGCCCGATCCCGATGGCCGTGAGCCGTGGTTTCTCTGCGCTGCCCTTTCGGAGAAGGACGTGGACGACACGCTGAATTACTTCGAGGATGCGGTGAAAGAGGTCATGGCCGCCCAGAAGCCTGCAGGGGAGGCGCGGGAGGCGCTGTCGAAGTAAGCGGAGTCGCCAATCGCTGTCCAAAGGAGTGGGGTATGAGAATTCTATCCCTGGGCGGGGCGGGTGCTGTCTGCCAGTATGCCACCCGTGATCTGGCTGAGTTCTCCACCTGTGAGCAAATCGTCATTGGTGACTACAACGTGGCCGCCGCAGAGCAGTTGGCCGCCGAGATCGGCGATCCACGGCTGGAGGTTGTCCGGGTGGACGCTGATGATCATGCCGGGTTGGTCCGGCTCTTCCAGGGGTTCGACGTAGTGCTCAATGGCCTGCCGTGGAAGTACGATCTGGCCGTCACCCGGGCCTGCGTCGAAGCCGGGGTCAGTGGTCTGGATGTCTCTACCGAGGAGGATCAGTGGGATTACGATGCGGCGGCCAGACAGAAGGGAATTGTCTTTGTCCCGGGGGTCGGTGCCACTCCAGGCATCACCAACATCATGGCCTCCCGTGGCGCAAACCAGTTGGATGAGGTGGATGAGATTCAGATCAACTTCGCCGCTTTCCGCTGTATAGGCCCCTCGCCGGGCTTGCTGATCACCGTCCTTTGGGAGTTCAATCCCAGGACCAAGGAGCGATTGTATTACAGGGATGGTCGGTTCCATCGGGTTGGCCCCTTCGAAGGGCTGAAGACGGTGCATTTTCCCAACCCCATTGGCGCTCAGGAGGTCTGCTACATCCCACATCCGGAGACGCGCACCATGCCCAAGAGCCTGGGGGCCAAAGCGGTGTCCGTGCGAGGCTGCTTTCCTCCTCACGTTATGCGGTTGATGAAAGTTTTGCTGGAATCCGGCTTTCTCAGCGAAACACCCGTCACCGTGAAGGGCGTTCAAACTACCCCCCTGGAGGTGATGCATGAGCTCTTAATTCAGTTGCCGGAGAGCAAGCAGAATCCGCTGTGGGGGTACGGACTGCTGGTGGAAGTCTATGGCAAACGGGACGGGCGTGACGTTAAGGTCACCCTTTGGAACCGTCACCCGCCGGCGGAGGAATGGGGAGGTCCGGCTGCGTATTACAAAAACATCGCTATCCCCCTAAGCATCGGGGCCCAGATGATCTCCAGGGGCGATGTGCTCCAGCGTGGTGTCGTTGCCCCGGAAACGGCCTTTGACCCCGATGTTTTCATCGCCGAACTGGCCCGCCGCCGGATCGAAATCCACGAGAAAATCGAGGAATACCATGTGGTGGGGCATAGCAGGTTTATGTGAAGGATCAGATGAGGAGGTTGACCGATGAAGGTTTTGGGATTCATGGGCAGCCCGCGTATCGGGGGCAACACTGATATTCTTCTGGACCGCGCTTTGGCCGGGGCAAAGGATGCGGGGGCAGAGGTCGAGAAAGTTATTCTGGCTCAACTGGAGATTAACCCCTGCGATGACTGTGAGGGCTGCGAACCAGGTGGCGAATGTGTCCTGGCCGATGACATGATGGCCCTTTATGAGAAAATTTACCAGGCGGATGGCATCATCCTGGCTACCCCTATCTACTGGTGGGGGCCGACAGCGCAGATAAAGACTTTCCTCGACCGTTGGTATGCCATGGCCCAAGATGCCATTGTGCATCGCCTTGCCGGTAAGCGAGTGGCTTTCATCTTCGCTTTCGCCGATGACGATCTCACGACTGCCGATCCTGCCGATGCTACGTTCACCAGGTCCATGAACTATCTCAACATGCCCATCGTAGGCCGGGTGAGAGCCTCCTCCTGTGGGGAGCGCGGTGATGTTTATAAATTTCCGGCGAAATTGGAGGAGGCTTATCAACTTGGCTTCAGCCTTGTGAAGGTTACGAACCTTCGCAAGGCTAGTAAGGGGAGTTAAATTATGAGCCAAGATTTGCGATTATATCTCTCGCCTGTATGGACCCGCTACACTGAGATTCTGGCCGAGCGCGGTGAAGGGGTCTACATCTACGCTGCCGATGGCCGCCGCTACCTGGATTTCACCTCCGGCATCGGGGTGACCAACACCGGACATTGCCATCCACGCGTGGTAGCTGCTGCCCAGGAACAGGCTGGCAAATTGATCCACGGCCAGGCCAACATCGTCTACCACCAACCCATGCTCGAACTGGTGGGCGAGCTGCTGACCATAGTGCCGCAGGGACTGGAGGCCTTTTTCTTCAGCAACAGTGGCGCCGAGGCGGTGGAGGCGGCGGTCAAACTGGCCCGTCATGCCACTGGCCGGCCTAACGTGATTGTCTTTCAAGGCAGTTTCCACGGGCGGACGGTAGGCACCATGTCGTTGACCACCAGCAATACCATTTATCGGGTCGGCTATCAGCCCCTGATGCCCGGCGTCTTCGTCGCTCCATATCCCTACGCCTACCACTACGGTTGGACGCCGGAGGAAACCTCTGCCTTTTGCCTGCGAGAACTGCGCTACCTGCTGGTCACCCAGACCGCTCCCCAGGAGACCGCTGCTGTGCTCATCGAACCGGTGCTGGGCGAAGGGGGCTACGTCCCGCCGCCTCCCGATTTTCTCCAAGGCGTTCAGCAGATTTGCCGGGAACACGGCCTGCTATTCATGGTGGATGAAGTGCAGTCCGGTTTTGGGCGCACGGGCAGGTGGTTTGGCCATCAACATTACGGCGTGACGCCCGATGTGATGATTATGGCCAAAGGGTTGGCCTCAGGCTTTCCGTTGAGTGGCATCGCGGCCAAGCCGCAACTGATGGAGGCCTGGATCACCGGATCACACGGGGGCACTTACGGTGGCAATGCGGTGAGCTGCGCCGCTGCCGCCGCTACCATCCGCGTTATCCGGGAGGAGAAGCTGGTGGAAAACAGCGCCCACATGGGCGAGTATCTCCTGGCCCGCTTAAAAGTATTGCAGGAGAAATACCCGGTCATCGGCGAGGTGCGCGGCCTGGGCCTGATGGTGGCCTGCGAGTTCACCTCCACTGATGGTCAACCCGATACTAAAACGGCCAAGGCAGTGCGGGCTAAGTGCCTGGAAATGGGTTTGATGTTGCTCACCTGTGGTCCTTACGCCAATGTTATCCGCTGGATACCGCCCCTGATCGTCAACCAGGCGCAGATAAGCGAGGCGCTGCAGATTTTCGAACTGTCGCTGGCAGAGGTGATGGCACAGGATTAAGCCTGTGCTGCGCACCTCACCCAAGGAGGTTCAAATGCCTTACGGTTACAATGGCAAAATCTTGCATGTAAACCTGACGGCCGGTACGCTTACCGTCGAGGAACCGCCGGAATCCTTTTACCGGAAATATCTGGGTGGTCAAGGCACTGGCCTGTATTATATCCTGCAGGGCATGCCGGCTGGGGTTGATCCACTGGGCCCGGAGAACATGCTGGCCATCACTCTCAGCGTTGTCACCGGCGCGGCGGTTTCCGGCCAGAGCCGGGTGATGATCAATGCCAAGTCACCCCTTACCGGCGCTATCGGCGATTCCCAGGCTGGCGGCTTTTGGCCTGCCGAAGCCAAATTCGCCGGGTTTGATGCTTTTATTATCAGAGGTAGGGCAACCAAACCGGTCTACCTTTGGGTACACGATGGCCAGGCCGAGCTGCGCGACGCAGCGCACCTTTGGAGTAAGGTCACCGGTGAGGCCGAGGCCGCTATCCGTGAGGAACTAGGCGACTCCAAGATCCAGGTGTTGCAGATTGGCCCGGCTGGCGAGAAGCTGGTTCGCTACGCCTGCCTGCTTAATATGTGCAATCGGGCCAACGGGCGCACTGGTATGGGCGCGGTGATGGGTTCCAAGAATCTCAAAGCCATCGCTGTGCGCGGCAAGAAAAAGCCGGACATCGCCAACCCGCAGGCTTTGTCCGCCATCGCCCGTTGGGGGGCCAGGAACTTCCCCGAGTCAGACATCTATGGCATGGGCTTGCACGGAACGGCCGAGGTGCTTTCTTACCAACAGAAGTCCGGCGGCCTGCCCACCCGCAACTGGGCCAGCGGTGTCTTTGAGGGATACGAGACCATTGACGGCACAACGATGTCGGAAACCATTCTCAAGGCGCGGGACACTTGCTATGCCTGTGTCGTCCGCTGCAAGCGGGTGGTAGAGGTCACTGAGGGGCCTTTTCAGGTAGCTCCTCACTACGGCGGGCCGGAGTACGAGACCCTGTCCACCTTCGGCTCCTACTGTGGCGTCTCGGACCTGGCGGCGATAGCCAGGGCCAACCAAATCTGCAATATGTACGGCGTAGACACCATCTCCGCCGGGGCGACAATTGCCTGGGCTATGGACTGCTTCGAACGGGGAATCATCACCGCCGAAGACACTGGCGGCATCGAACTGCGTTTTGGCAATGCTGCGGCCATGGTCAAAATGACCGAGATGATCGCCAGGCGGGAGGGCTTTGGTGACCTGTTGGCCGAAGGCATGGTCCAGGCGGCCAGGAGACTTGGTCCGGAAGCGGAGACCCTGGTCACGGCAGTCAAGGGAAACCCGCTGCCGGCTCACATGCCGCAGGTCAAACGCTCGCTGGCCCTTATCTACGCCGTGAATCCTTACGGTGCAGACCATCAGTCGCACGAACACGACCCGTCCTACGGCGGCTATCCGGAGCGCATGGCCGAGCTTGGTTTGTTAGACCCACAGCCGGACGACGTGCTTAACGCGGAGAAGGTGCGCTATGCCCTGTACACGCAGCAGTTATACAATCTGCTGAACACCCTTGGCCTGTGTCAGTTTGTGTGGGGGCCGGCCTGGCAGCTCTACGGCCCCAGCCAACTGGTGGACATGGTGCGCGCCGTCACCGGATGGAACGTGAGCCTGTGGGAGTTGATGAAGGCTGGCGAGCGGTCGCTGAACATGATGCGTGCCTTTAATGACCGCGAGGGGTTCACTAGCGCCGAGGACAAACTGCCCCCCAAGCTCTTCCAGCCCCTTATCGGCGGCCCGTCGGACGGTATCGCTGTCACCGAGGAGGAGATGGCTGCTGCCCTGCCCCTCTACTACGCCATGTGCGGCTGGGATGCCGAGGGCCGGCCCACACGGGGCAAGCTGGCAGAACTGGGTCTCGCCTGGGTGGCTGATGAATTGGGCTTGGACTAATGGTCTAAGGTTCAAAGTTCGAGGTTCCAACTTCCAAGAAGGAGGGATTCAATGAGAATCGTCGTGTTGGGTGGGTCGGGAATGATGGGCTGCATCTCCACCCAGGACCTGGCGCAGGATCGGCGTGTCACCGAAGTGGTCATTGGTGCGCGTAACATGCCAAAGGCCAAAGAAGTGGCCGAGGCCATTGGCAGCCCCAAGATCACCATCCGGCAGGTGGACGTGACCGACCATGATGCACTGGTCGGTGTTCTGAAAGGCGCGGATGCCTGTCTCAATGCCACCGTCTACTATACCAACCTGCAGGTGATGGAGGCATGTCTGGAGGCCGGGGTACATTATACCGATATGGGTGGGTTGTTCCACACCACCCGTAAACAACTGGAATTGAGCGACCGCTTCGCCGAGGCGGGGTTGAGTGCGGTGCTGGGGATGGGCTCCGCGCCGGGCGTGCCCAACGTCCAGGCCCGTTACGCCGCTGACCGGCTGGACACCATTGAGTATATCCGCATCTACGACGGCATCAAACCACCCCCGCCAGGCGATGTCCGCTTCACCTACGCCGTCCCTACCATCGTGGATGAGTTGACGCTGCCGCCCATGGTTTACCGGGATGGGGAATTTTTGGCCTGCGAGCCGCTGAGCGAGTTCGAGAATTACTGGTTTGCGCCGCCCATTGGCCTGCTGCCGATGCACCTTTCCCTCCATTCGGAGGTGGCTACTTTGCCTCTCACCTTTCAGAACAAAGGCGTGCGAGAGTGTTTCTTCAAGATCAACTATTGGGGGATGGCTAAAGAGACAGTGGAGAAAATCCGCGTGTTGGTGGACTTCGGTTTTGCTGGACGAGAGGCGGTGGAAGTGAAGGGGCAGCGAGTGATACCCCGCGATCTGCTGGTGGCGATGATGGCCAACTACGTTCCACCCATCACCGATTTCCTGGCCCCGCCTAAAAACCGGCCTCCCGACTGGGTGAAAGAGATCGTCACTGAGGTACAGGGGACGAGGGATGGCGAGAAGGTGACCTATCGAATGGGCACGCTGACCTGCAAGGGAGCATTGCCCACGGGCGTGGCCCCGGCCCGCGCGGCTATCTGGCTGGCCGAAAAACGCATCCCGGCGGGCGTTCATCCCCCCGAAGCGGTGATTGACCCTGTGCCTTTCTTCAAAGAATTGGAGCAGCGGGATATCTACACCCGGGTCTCAGTCACGGAGTTCCTGTAGACTGACCCTCTCGCAAGCTTCAAGCTTGCGAGAGGGTTTTTTTATTTGCGCTCTCGTGCTCGTTTCTTCGCTTCCCGCAGACGGGCCAGGGAGTCAACGGGTTGAGGCGTTGGTGGGGGCGCTGGCTCAGCAGGCTGGCGCTCATCTTGTGGTGAGGAGAGTGGTACACGGTCTCCTTTGATGGATGGCGGTGTCCAGGAAGCCTCGCGATGGCGCTCGCGGACGCGTGCTCGGGCGGCGAAGAGGCGTCCCAGAATGGGCTCGCCTGCGACGCGGCGGCGGGCGGGCAGCCGCTGGCGGACCCATTCCACGGCACGGCGCAGATCGCGCGGGCCGAGCATCACCCGCCGCAGGGCTACGTCCAGCGGGAAGAGCAAGGCCACGGCCAGGAGCAGCGTCGGCCATACCTGGTGGGCCCGTTCGGTGGCCGGCAGGTCGTGGACGAAGGCGGCGGCAGGCTGGGGCAGCACCGCGCCGCCGGTGGCCCGCGCCAGCTCGTACAGCCGCGATGGATCAGTGTCCAGGATGCGGTACTCCGGCGAATAGGGTACTACTAAACCCGCCGTGCGCTGCCCCACCGGCTGGTCATCCTCGCTGAGGGCGACCTGTACCATGTAGGTGCCTGGCTGGGCCAGCTCCGCCTGTCCTTCGTAGCGGCCGGCGGCTGTCTGCTGCAATTCAATTTCCGTGGTCTGCAAGTCCGGGCCGATGAGGGTAGCCGTGCCGTCCAGGAAGTTGCGTGGCTGACCCTGGTCGTCTGTGGCCTCTACAGTGACCACCGCCTGTGCGCCATCCAGCGTGATCCGCGCGTCCAGGCCCTCGCTCTGGGGTTGGGGCAGGAGCCAGCCGACAAGCTGGGCGGCGAAGCGTGAGAACCCGTCCCATTTCACCCACTCCGTCGCCCACTGCCCTTTCGCGTCCGAAGTCCAGGCGGCGGCGCGGCCCAACCCGTACTGCCAGGTGGCCAATAGAGGATCGCCCCGGGCGGTGAACAGGGCCACGTGGGCCGTGTCCTTGGGCGTGGTGCCGTTGTAACCCAACAGCGGCGGCAGGCGGCTCACGTCCAGTCCTTTGAGCAGCGGGCTGGGCACGCCGGGCAGGGGCAGGAACGGCTCCTCGATGATGTACGAGCCGACCGCCGTTATCGTCTCTTTGAGAAATATCTGTGGCACGTCGTGGATGCTGGGCGCGGCATAGTACCGCCCACCGCCCTGGGCCGCCAGGTCACGCAGGTAATCGGCGCTGCCGCCGCCCGCGGCTACCACGGACAGGGTGATGCCCTCTTGTTTCATCTGCTCGATAAGAGCGGCGTAGTCCCCGCTCAGTGACCAGCCGTCGGTGAGCAGGATGATGTGCTTGATGCGCGCGTCCGTGTCCCGCAGTGATTCCTCGGCCACGCTCAGTCCGGCGAAGATGTTGGTCTGTCCCTCGGCGCGGATGCTGCCGATGGCCGCCTCGAGCTGATCGAGGCTAACCAATTGTCCGGTCTCCAGCGCCCAGCGCGCTTTCTCGTCGAAAGCGACCACCCCCAGATAATCCAGTGGGCCCAGGGCTTCGGCAGCGCGCATGATGGCGTCTTTGGCGATGTCCACTTTGGGCAGACCACTTTCCACCCGCTCGTAAACCTGATCCAGCGGGCCGCCGGCGCAATGACAGCGGCCCATGCTCCCCGATTTGTCCACGGCCAGTACCAGGGCCAGGTTGGGCGTTTTCTCCTTTGAACGCACGTCCATGTCCACTGGCAGGGCTTTCTCCAGCGGGGTACGCAGGTAACCGCCCGCGCCGTAGGCGTTCTCCCCGCCGATCATTCCCAGGCCGCGTCCCAAATCGCGCACGTAAGCGACCAGCGTCTCCATGCTTCCCTGGGGCAGGGCTTTCGCCGGCACGTTGACCAGGATAACCGCGTCGTATCCAGCCAGCTCCGCCAGTTCGATGGGCATTTGCGCTGGAGCCACGACTTCCGCCGGAATCTGAGCGCTGATCAGAGCTGCTGCCAGGTTATCTGCCTCGCCTGGACTGCCCTCGACCAGGAGCACGCGCGGCGGGCCGTGCACGACAGTGAAGGCCGCCGCCTCGTTGTTCTGTAACAGGGTGTCTGCCTCGGGCACGATCTGCGCCCGGTAGCGGTGAAAGCCCGGCTCATCGGCCTCCAGGGGAACGAGGAAGCGGTTGCTGCCTTCTCGCAAGCTGACGTTCTGCGAGTGCACCAGCCTTCCATCGGCGAAGACGCGCAAGGTGGCTGTAGTACGTGCCGTGCTGCGCACGTGAGCCGTCAACTCGAAACGCTGGCCCTGACGCACGTCCGCCGGGGCTTCCAGACTGTCGAAAAGTACCTCGATGCCGGTCGGAGGAGCGCCCAGGGGCACGACCACGATCTGCACGTTGTGGGCGGCGGCCAGTTGCGCCTGATCCAGGGCGTGACCAACGTTCTCCTGCCCATCGGAGAGGAGCACTAACCGCTTGGCTCCTTCGGCGGGGAAGAGGGCCATGGCCAGTTGCAGGGCGGTGGCAATGTTGGTGCGCGTGGTATCGGGCACGGATTCCAGGGCGGCCAGCCCGCGCTCCTCGCTGGCCAGGCGCTCTACCAGAGCGTCCGCGCCGAAGACGACAATGGCGGCCCGGTCGCCAGAGGGCATCTCCCGTAGTGAGGACCGGAGGAAATTCAGGGCCCGCGCCCGTTCTTCCGCCGGGACGCTATCGGAGGCATCCACCACGAATACGACAGTAAGCTGGTCAGCGGGGGTGCGCACCTGCATCCCGGCCAGGGAGAGCACCAGGGCCAGAAAAAGCAGAGTGCGCAGCACCAGCCCCGTCCAGAAGCGGGCGCGCGTTGGTCGGCGGCGACCCAGTAAGGCCAGCCCGACCAGCGGGGGTATGATCAGCAGCAGCCACAGGGCGGTGGGGTAGATGAACGAAAGGCGCATGAGATGACCTCAGAGATTTATGAAAGGTTGGGAGGATGGAAGGCTGGAAGGTTGGCCTTTATCCAGCCGGCTATTTGTGCCAAAGCACTGCGATGATAGACCAGCCACTCAGCGGTGAAAACAAAGAGGGCGATGGCTACCAGCGGACGCCACCACTCACGGCGAGCCTGCTCTGGAGCAGTGGAAGCGGTTGTGCCCACCTCCATACCCGGCAGGGGCAGTTCTTCCCGCGGGGCGATGGCCGATTCGCCGGGGTTAAACAGGTTAACGGCCACCAGCGCCTCTCTCGTCTCAGCTTCCTCGCCCTGCCAGGAGATGCGATACACCCCCAGTCCCGGCGTGTTTCCGTAGACGGCCTGCCCGTCCTCCGGCACCAGGCGCGTGCGCATGCCATCCGGCCCCTCGACGATGATTTCTTCCACGCCGGGCGGCACGCTCAGCGCCAGCGGTTCCCCCGGAGCAAGCTGCACTGGCAGATCGCCACCCGTTCCCGGAGCCAGGTAATCCATCAGGTTGGCCAGCAACAGTGGAAAGGCCACCTGCAGCGGCAGGTCGGATTTCAACAGGTCGAAGGTGAGCACGGCTACCCGCCGTCTGTCTACCTCGCCAACGAAAAGCAGCGGTACGCTGTTTTCTTCGCCCTCACCCCACACCACCAGCCGCGCCCAGTCCGGCAACGGGATGCGCACCGCTTCCATGATGCTCACATCTGCCAGGGACACGTGACGCAATAGCGGCTCATCGGCGCTGACCGGGCGGGGCTGCGGCTCGGCGATGGTGCCGGTCACGGAGAAGAACGCCGTCGAGCGCACAGGGGCGATGAAAAGCAGGTTGCCCACGGGCAGCGTGGCGGTGAGGGGGACGTAGCGGTCGAGGATGGTCAGGTTGGGTGGTTGGGTGGTTAGGTGGTTAGGTGGTTGGGTGGTTAGGTCGAAATCGGCTGGTTTGATGGTGGTAAGTTGCAGACCGGGCAACAGGCTTAATCCGGTCTCCAGGAACAGGTTGCCGGGGGAGACGAGGGTCACAGCGGTTGTCTCATGGCGGCGGCAGACGGCCCAGGCATGATCGTCCAGAGACAGGGCGTCGGAACCGGCCAGCCGGGCCTCGATCACCTGGGCCGTGGGCGGCAGGTCCTCGGCGACGATGGTCCTGACTGCGCCCGGTTTCAGTTCCAGCTCGTAGGCATTGACCGCCGTGCCGTCGGCCAGCAGGTCCAGCCGCCGTTGCACGGTCTCACGGCCATAATTGATTACCTGGACGAAGGCTGAGAGAGCCTGACCGCCGCCCTCCTCGCGTAGAGAGAGCGCACCGATGGCCTGATTGTTGTCATTCGTGCCAATGGGGATGAAGCTCACCCTGGCCGGCAGGCCCGTCTGGGGCAGGGTCACCGCTCCGTCGGACAGGATGATGATCTCGGTATCGGGTTGGCGGGCGGCGATGGCCGCTACCAGAGTTAGCGCTGCTGTTAAATCGCTGCCGGCATTGGTCACAACGGCGCTGTGGATAGCCGTGCGTATCTCGCCACGATCCTGCGCGGCAGAGATGAGTACTTGCGCCTCATCGCTGGCGGCAATGACCGTCACCCGTGCGTTGTCGGGCAGGCCTTCGATCAATTCCAGGGCGCGAGTTTTGGCCATCTCTAGACGCGACGGGGCCACATCTGTGGCGGCCATGCTGGCCGAAGTATCGAGGATCAGGATCACGTTCTGTCCGGCGGCGCCCTGTACCCAGTGGAAGGGCCGGGCCAGGGCCAGGATCAGGGCCAGCAGGAAAGCGATCTGCAGGAACAACAACAGGTTGCGCCGCAGGCGCTGCCAGGGCGCGTTGGCTTCCACGTCGCGGATCGCCCGCCGCCACAGGTACACGCTGGACACCCACTGCTCCTCGCGCCGCAGCTTGAGGAAATAGAAAGCGATAATGATGGGGATGAGGGCGGTTAATGTGAAGGCTGTTGGTAATAGAAAGCTCATCGGTCAGGTCCTGTGGTTTGAGAGATTAGAAGTTGGCTGGAAGGCTGGAAGGCTGGAAGATTGGGAGGTTGGAACTCCAACGCGTGGCCAGGCGGGCGGCAATGGCTCGTAGGTCTGCGGATCTACCTCGACCAAAGTCTTGCCAGTCCACAGAAAGACAGAATCCCCTTGACGCAGAACGATCCGCCCGTCGGGTAATGATTCCTCTGTTAGGTCCTCGCTCAGATTGCCATCGGCGTTAGGTTGGCGAGCACTGCGCCAACGGTTACCGGTTTGAGTCAATAGCCAGATAGACCGGAAACCGTTGGGCTGATCGGTTTCATCGGTGGTGACGAGGACTTCGCTGAGCCCATCGGCGTTCAGGTCGGTGATACGAACCTCGGTAACCGGGAAGCCCAGTTCGGATAAAGCGCTCAGCAGAGCCTGTTCCTGTTCGGAAGAGGGCGAGCCCTGCGCGGCTTGTGGGTGTGCGTCCAGGTAGCGCGCCAGGGGCGTGCCGGGCCAGAGGATCGTCCGCATGTTCATCGGAAAGGTGAGGTCGCCGGGGCGGTCGTCGTGCCAGTAGAATTGCTCGTATAGGCGCAAGCCATGCAGGGCAGCCGTAGCCCGCAGGTCGGCATCGGGCCGGGCAGGATCGTAGGTATCATAGAAGACCTGGACCAGGGGACGCAGGTTGCTGTCCTCGTCCAGGTCGGATAGCAGGGCTTTCAACCCTGCCCGGGCAGCGTCGGTCTGACCCAGCATGGCCTGCACTTGAGCGATGCGGAAGCGGGCGTAGGCGGGCCAATTGGCCGTCCGCTCCTGGGGACGCTCCACGGAGGCGGCACGGTTCACCACGTCCTGGTAAGCCACCAGGGCTCTCTCCAGATCGCCAGCCTGGTAGTGCAATTCAGCTTCGTTGACCAGCACGCGCAGCAATTCCCATTCCGCGCCGGAGTCTGAGAGGACGCTCTCTGGATAGCGCATCGTTTCACGGGGTGTGTACCGTTCCAGGAACGGGTCCCATTGCCAGCGTTGCACGGCCCAGGGGTGCGAGATCATTTTGGCCTCGAAGCCCGTGGGGTAGAAATAGGGATAGCGGAGCACAATGTCCTGTCCGCCAATGGGATTGGAAGCCAGCTTCCAGGTGGAAGGGCCTACCCAATTGATCAACTCAGCATAGAAGCAGGTCTGGAAATCACGCCCGTTCCAGGACAGGACGTTAAGTTTCTCAGTCGTCATGCTGCCACCTGGCAGGACGTAGGAAAGAAACAGTTCGGGGCGGCTATCACCCGTCACATCTTGCGCTTGTATGGTACCGAACCACAATTGAGGCCAGACCCAGGTATCTGTCTTGGTCACCGGAAGCGGATGGGCCGTGTATCCGTCCTTGCCACTGGTAAAGAGCAAGCCCACAGGCATGTTAGCGCAGTTCCAGACAATCAGTTCGTCAGAGCCATCGCTGTCGAGATCGGTGGGCAGCAGGGTACAATTGTCACCGGCGTTGGGCAAGGCGGCCCGCAGAGCATTGAGGACGGTGGTCTGGTCTGTCAGTGGGCGGGCTGGATCGAGATGAGCGTTGAGGTAGGCGGTGATTTCTTCCCGCAGTGCCGTGTCCATGTCAATGATAAGCTCCATATTGGCTTCCTGTTCGAATAGGGCTCTTTGGGCGGCCTCGGTGCGCGGGAATAGGGCTGCCGGGGACGTGACTGTTTGGGTGGGGAGAGGGCCCACAGATGGTTCTTGC
The DNA here is from genome assembly GCA_024653325.1 of Anaerolineae bacterium. Taxonomy (GTDB): domain Bacteria; phylum Chloroflexota; class Anaerolineae; order JACIWR01; family JACIWR01; genus JACIWR01. The sequence continues at coordinate 19,601 of JANLFX010000025.1, read as the reverse complement.
TTGCAGGCGGCGAGTAACAAAACCAGGATCAACGTGAACAAAAGCCGTTTCATCGCAACACCCCCCGTCGCCGCAGGAAGGAAAAGATGAGTTCCTCGAAAGGCACGTCGGTGGTGACGGCCACGTAGTTCATCCCTCGCCCGCCGCAGAAGGCGCGCAGTTCGTCCTGCCAGTTGGTCAGCTCCTGACGGTAGCGGGCCAGCAGGTCGTAATCGGCGGTGATCTCGACTGGCCGGTTGGTCTCCACGTCCAGCAGTTTCAGGTCACCGGTCAACGGCGGATTAACCTCGTCCGGCGAGAGCAGGTGCAGGACGGTGGCCTCAAAACCTCGGGCGGCCAGGGCGGTCAACCCCTCGCGCCAGCCATCGTCCAGCAGGTCGGAGACCAGGAGCAACGGGCCAGGGTTCGTGGCAGTGTTGGCGTAATTCCGCAGGGCGGCCTTCAGATCAGTGTCTGCCTGGGGAGCCAGCTCCTGTAAAAAAGCGAAAAGGGCCATCGCCTGTTGCTTGCCCCGGTGCGGGGGGAACGTCTCGCCTATCTGTTGGCTGAAAGCGCTGACCGTCACCCGGTCCAGGCTGGCCAGGGCGATGTAACCCAGGGCGCCGGCGGCGCGCACTGCATACCACAGCTTGTTGGGCTGTCCCCAGTCCATGGAGCGAGAGGTGTCTACCAGCAGATGTACGGTCAGGTCCTCCTCTTCGACGAAGAGTTTGAGGAAGAAACGCTCCAGGCGGGCGTAGGCGTTCCAGTCAATGCGCCGGAAGTCGTCGCCGGGGGAGTAGGGGCGGAAGTCGGCGAACTCGACGGACTGGCCGCGTTTGGGGCTGCGCCGTTCCCCCTGAAGTTGGCCAGCCATGGCCCGCCGGGACAGGATGGACAGGCGTTCGAGTTTGTGCAGGAAGGTTTCGTCGAATAGGTGGGGAGATGGAAGGGTGGAAGGTTGGTAGGATGGAAGGGTGGAAGGTTCAGATTTCATAGGCTTCCTGTTCCTCGTAGGATAACTCTTGAAGGGTTGTCCTACACTTGACATTTGTAGTTCCTTCTACTATCATAAGCTGGACTCTGGCGAATTTTTAGCCCCCTACATCTTGGGAAAATCCAATCACTCAACCACAGGATGTAGGTTCGTAGTAGCGACTTTAGTCGCTTTTTCCCCGCGCTGGACGACTAAAGTCGTCACTACGAACAAAAACGCCAGACTCCAGTCATAAGCATTCAGAGCATCACAATGTCTAGCCGAGAAATGGGGATAGTAGACATGACCTTAGAAATGACGCCCGGAGCGCCGGACAAAATTTTAAAGACAATAGATCGCATTGTCCAGGAACTCTCCGACCTTCGCCGCCAGATCGAAGGGCGGACAGTTGTTACTGAAAATGTGGCTGAAGACCTTGAACACTCGCAAGCCCTCTACCGCCGGTTCAAGGAACGTCTGCGCCAGAGGTATCCATCTTTGCAGGATTTGCCCCGAGCGCAGGCTCTTGAAGTGCTTGAGCGCCTGTCCGAAAAAATAGCCGAAGGGATGCCTTTTGCAACCTGGCAAGAGGCGGACTCAAATCCCAGTATTGACCCCTGAAGAGTTCCTCGCAGCAACGTAAGACCTCCTCATTTTTTCTGTCCCACAGTCTCTCCTGCAACTACTTCTCTCAATATCTCCCTGATCACCTCGTCGGTTGTTATCCCTTCGGCCTGGGCCTCGAAGTTGAGGATCAGGCGGTGGCGCAGGGCGGGCAAGGCGGCGGCGCGCAGGTCATCGAAAGCCACGTTGTAGCGCCCATCCAACAGGGCAATGATCTTACCGGCCAGGATCATGGCCTGCATCCCGCGTGGGCTGGCCCCGTAGCGCACGTAGCGGCGCACTATCGAAGGAGCGTGGCCGTCGTTGGGGTGGGTGGCTTTGAGCAACCGCGCGGCGTAGGCGGTGACATGGGGAGCGATGGGCACGGCGCGGGCCAGCTCCTGCATGGCGACGATGGTCGGGCCATCGGCGACGACCTGGGGCTGAGGTATCTCCACGCCGGTGGTCCGGTCGGCGATCTCTACCAGCTCGTCCTCACTGGGGAAGGGCACGTCCAGCTTGAGCAGAAAGCGGTCAAGCTGGGCCTCAGGCAGGGGGTAGGTGCCTTCCATCTCTAACGGGTTCTGGGTGGCCAGGACGAAGAAAGGCTCGGCCAGGGGACGGGTGGTTTTGGCCACGGTCACGCTGTGCTCTTGCATGGCCTCCAGCAGGGCCGATTGGGTCTTGGGCGTGGCACGGTTGATTTCGTCGGCCAGCACCAGGTTGGCGAAGATGGGCCCCGCCTCGAAGCGAAAGGCACGCCGCCCGCTTTCGTCCTCGACGATGATGTTGGTGCCCACGATGTCAGCGGGCATCAGGTCAGGGGTGAACTGGATGCGGGAGAAGGTGCAATCAATGACCTGGGCCAGGGTGCGGATGAGCATGGTCTTGCCCAGGCCGGGCACGCCTTCCAACAGGGCATTGCCCCCGGCCAAGAGAGTGAGCAGAGTGTGGCGCACCAGTTCGCGTTGGCCGACGATGATCTTGCCCACCTCGCGCTCGATGGCGAGGGCGGTTTCGCGGAATTGGTCGGCGGTGATGGGGAGTTCGCTCATTTCGATCAAATGCTCCTTTCACAAAGGCTGGAAGGTTGTTACGGCTCCAAACGGGAGAAGTACTCCCGCACGTAGTCCTTGAGGCTGGCCGGGATGTATTCCCGCTCCATCGCCTGAGCGGCGGTCTCCAGGTACTCGTAGTAGACCTGGCTGTAGGGCACCAGCACCGCTGTCTCGGCGCCCGGCAGGGGGCCCTCTTGCTGGCGGGTCTCCGTCTGTCCCTCGGAGCCCTCCTGTCCAGGGATGAACTCCTCCTCACCGCTGCCCTCGCCACGTTCACGGGGCACGTAGACACTGGGCAGCTCACCCACATCCACCGGTTTGTTGGGGCGGTTGGGGTCCTGAGCGCGGCCGCTGGCGTTGCCCGGCGGCAGGGTACGCGCCTGAGTGCCACCCGGTCCACCAGCCCGTTGTCCTTGTCCCTGTTGCCCCTGATTCTGTCCCTGCTGGCCCTGCCCCGATTGGCCGGTGGTGGCCTGCCCCTGTCCCTGTCCTTGACCGGCGCGGGCCACGGTCTGGCGGCCATTTTGCAGGCTGTTCAACGCGCGGGCCAGCGTGCGTTGCATCGCCAGGTCGCTTTCAGCCTGGCGCAGGGCCTGGGCGCCGTTCTGGGCGGCCTGGGCAGCAGCGTCCGTGTCCCCCTGACGAGTGGCCTCGGCCAGGGCGCTCAATGCCTGGGCCAGTGCCGGATCGGTGGCCGCGGCCTGGGAGGCCATCTGTTGCAGGGTTGTGGCCAAGGCCTCTCGTTGAGCGGCGTCCATTTCGCCCATCTGCGCGGCCAGGTCGGCCAAAGCCTGCGCTGCCTGGTTCAGGCTCTCTTGCTCGTCGGTTTGTTGTTGTCCGGCCAGCTTTGCCAGGTTGGCGGCCAGTTGCTCCAGCGCTGCCTGCCGGGCCTCCGCGCCAGGCTCCAGTTGGCGGCGCAGAGTTTCTTCCAAGGCGGAGAGGTCGGCCAGGGCCTGTTCCCGTTGACCGGGGTTCTCGCGCAATTTCCTCGCCAGTTCTGCCAGTTGGCGCAGCAACTCCGCGCGCTGTTCGTCGTCCAGCTCAGTATCCTCACTGGCTATGGTTTCGCGCAGCTCTTCGATCTTCCTGGCCGTTTCCTGCGCCGCCTGGCGCACCGCTACCCGTTCCTGTAAAACGGCGTCCATCGGGTTGGGGATCACGGCCAGGGCGATGGTGGCCGCGCAGAGCACCGCTGCCAGCAACAGTGAGCGGCCCGCCACCCGCAGGGGGAAGGCCTGGCGGGGCTGGATGGCGCGGGTGGTAGAGAGGGTGTCGTGCAATTGCAGGTGGAGCAGGGAAGAATGGGAGACTGGAAGAATGGATGGTTCGACTGCGCTCACCACAAGTGGTTGGAAGGTTGGTTGGAGGGCCACGGCGGTGCTCAGTCGCTCTTTGAGGCTCAGTTCTGCGTCGCAGCGGCGGGCCACCCGCAAGAGCGGCATCGGCCGCAGCAAAGCATGGCCCAACACGAGGACGGCCCACAGCCCAAACGGGGCCAGCGACCAGAGCCACGCCCTCTCCAATGGGGTCAGCCGGGCGAGCAATTGTACCAACGCGGCGGCCAGCACCGCCCACCACAGCGTCCGACTAGCGGTGAGCAGTCCATCGCGCAGGCGCAGGCGGCGGCCCAACCGTATAAGGAGTTCCCTGAGTTCCTTGAGTTCCCCTTGTTTTGCAGAATGGGTTGGAAGCATTGCTCATTCTCCTTGATTCGCCTGGCTGATCCAGCTCGTACCGGTATCACCCACTACCTGCCAGACGCCATCCACGCGCTGCAGACGGTAGGTGCGCCCAGTGGCTACCAGGTCGGCACTGTGCAGCGATCCATCCACCAGGGCTGTGGTCTCATCCTCCCAGCCGATGTCCCCCAGGATGATTATTACTCCATCGTTCAGTACCTTACCTGTGGGTGGGGTAGGGGCGATGACCTGCAGCTGATCGTCCACGAATTCGACGCTTGCGGCAAAATCGCTCAGTTTCTCAAGTATGGCCTCGGTCAGTTCAGACGACATCTCGGTGGAATCGTCGTCGGAGCCAATACGGCGCACGATGTAGACCACCGGAAAGTGCGGGTTTTCTCCAAAGGAGCTATCGTGCTCGACCAGTTGGCGGACGACGGCGGCGTAGATTTGCGCCTGGTCCTGGATCTTCAGGTTCTCCTCTTCTTTGGCCACCGCGACTACACCGGATGGAACGATCCACGGCGCCACGGGTGTCGGTGTGCCCATGAGCGACGCAGCATTGCTGTAGCGAGCGGCGGTGAGCCGGAATCCACCCCAGGCCGCCCCGCCGTACAGGGCCAGCACCAGCAGCGCGGCCAGCAGCCCGCGCCACCCAATTCGCCAGCGACGCACCGGCTTGATGAGCTGCGTGCTGAGCAGGTACAGCACCAGCGTCAGCCCGCCGTAGAGGGCCATGGTGTACTGCCACAGCGGGCGTAGAACGATCAAGCCCTGCGGCCCCCATACTCTGGACATCGCCCCAGACGTGAGAATGTACGGCATGCCTAAAATGGATGGGAACATCCCGCTTTCAAAGGCGGTGCTGAGACTCAGCACCGAAGCGATGGCGCTGAGCGGGTTGAGGTATAGAATGGCTCGCGACGGTTCTCGACCCTGCGAGGTAAGGGTTAGCATAGAATATATGAACAGGGGGATGAACAGGGTAGACAGGATGACGGCGTAGGTGAGCACTGTGGCCCGCCCGGTGCGTTTCAACAGGGCAGAGAAGAACAATCCCAGCATACCATAGGTGATCGCTGTGGCTACCAGGATGATCAGCATTTTCAGCATGTCCTTGGGAGCTACTCCGCCGAACAGGAAGATCACGCTGGCCAGGGGGATGGCGGCGAAGATCAGGAGAAAGATGTAACCCAGGGCGGAGACCAGTTTGCCCCACAGGATGGTGCGCGGGCGGAGGGGGGTGGCCATGAGCATCTCGTAGGTCTGATGATCGTGTTCGCCGCTGATAGCTCCTGTCGTAAGGGCCGGGGTGATAAAGCAGATCAACAGCAGTTCGAACAACGCCAGCCCGCCAAACATCGTTTGGCCGATCAGCGCGCTGGGCGAGCCGAAACTCCTGCCATAGTTGTAGTAAATGGTTGCCATTACAATGCGATAAAGGCCGTAACAGGCCGCTGCCGTGCCCAACAGGAACCCGGTCAGAATGGCGAAAGCGCGCCAGCCCCGCATCCGCGAACGGAGTTCTTTGACAATGACGGGATTGGGCTGGTAGTGCAGTTTGATTTTCATCTCGTGATCCTCCTGATACATCGGAAGGCTGGAAGGCTGGAGCATTCCTCCATCCTTCCAATCTTCCGATTTATGAAACGATACCCTGGGTGATGCGCAAGAATACATCCTCCAAATCGTTAGCCGTTTCGCCAAAGGAGACCACGGCCACCCCCTGGGCGGTCAGGTGGGTAAGCAGGGCAGCGGTAGCGGCGTCATCGCCCACGAAGTTGGCCTCGATGTGGTCGCCGTTCGCCGCGTAGACCTCACCGATGCCGGGGTAATTACGCATCAGGGCTATTGCTCGTTCCTGGTCGGAAAGCACGCGCAGGCGCAGGGTGCGATCCTGTTTCACCTGGCGATATACTTCTTGTAGCGGGGCACTGACCAGCAGCCTGCCCTGCTCGATGATGCCCACCGCGTCGCACATCTCGGCCAGCTCACTGAGGATGTGTGAGCTGACGACTATCGTCTTGCCCATGGCCCGCAGCTCGCGCAGTAGTTCGCGCATCTCCACCCGCGCCCGGGGGTCCAGGCCTGAAGCCGGCTCGTCCAGCAGGAGAATCTGCGGATCGTGTACCAGGGCATGGGCCAGGCACAGTCGTTGGCGCATCCCCCGTGACAGAGTCTGCACGTAAGCGTCGCGTTTCTCGGTCAGGTCTACCAGAGCCAGCAGTTCGTCCACGATTTGCTGTCGTTGGGCTGCCGGGATATGGTAGCAGCGGGCGAAGAAGTCCAGGTACTCCCAAACCATCATGTCCTCGTACACGCCGAAGAAATCGGGCATGTAGCCGATAACGCGGCTGGCCTGTTGTGCGTCGCGCACCCGCTGACCATCCAGGTAAATCTCCCCCTCACTGGGTTCTAACAGCCCGGCCAACAGACGTAAAGTGGTGGTTTTTCCTGCCCCGTTCGGCCCGATGAGGCCGTACAAAGTTCCCTGTTCGATGACCAGGTCCAGGTGATCCACGGCAGTAAGTTTTCCGAAACGTTTAGTCAATCCATGAGTGCGAATGGCGATCATGGGCGCACTCCCTTCAGGTTCATTTGCACGTAAAGACAACCCCCACTGTTCTGAGTGTCATTTTCGATTTTCAGGTGGATGATGCGTGCTGTGGGATGCACGTATCGTCCGGCATTGCTGATTTCCTGAGGTGCAGTGGTGGTCTCCACTGATTGCCAGTTTCTCTCTTGCCAGTCGTAAAGTGAGATGCGAGGTGAACCAGTCCACCAACTTTCCTGACCGCTGATCCGCAAGTTTATCGTCTCGATCTTTAGATTTTCCGTGCCCATCGGCAATTGGTATTCCAATACACCGCTGAATATCCCATCGCCACACAAGGGTTCCGGCGACGGATAGAAATTGCCCGTTTGCTCGACGATGGTGTAATTGAGGAAAGCCCCGGCAATGCTCACCTCCCCCTGGCCGAAAGTGACCGGTATGGAGGTGTAAATCAGACCGGTTTTCTGAGTACTCGCCTGAGAGCCAGCTACAGACGCAGGTAGAATATCCTCATCCAGCCAGGCCAGAAAGATCAGGCCGGGGGAACCTTTTCCGCTCCCCCTCCAGTAGCCGGTGGGAAAGACGCCGTCCAGAATGGCCCGCCGCAATCTGATCGTGCGATCTGGTCCGCCTGGCCCTGACTTTTCAAAGGCCTCGCGGAAAACAAGGTAACTGACAGACATGCCCTGGTATTGTTGCTGATCCGCGATAGTCAGGGCCAGATTGACCGTGGTCTGGGCTCCGGGTTCGATGTCGCCCAGATGCACCAGGTTCGTTCCCGCTGCCAGAACAGCATCGCGCAAAGTGTAGCCCGTGCGATTGGTGATCTGTCCCACCACATGTTCGCCTTGCACTTCCAATGCGGTTTTCAGTTCGCCTATATCGTTGGTGGTAAATTCCGCTGTAAAGGATTGCATGGCCCACTGGTTCACCCCTAGACCGCGAACAATGCCGGGATCGGATTGCAGGAAGCTGGTGTTCACAGTGCCGGACACACCCCACGGGCCCGAGTCCATTGAGAGCGGGCTGAGCAGCGCCCGCCCGTCCACTGCGATGTCGTAAGAGGTCTGGGTAGGCGAGAAGAGGCCGACATAGGTACGGACCTCTGCCGCGGCCCCGGGCACCAGGTGGATAATTGAGATTTTGTGCAGGATCAGGTCACTGCCGCGCAAGATGTATCCCACCCCGAAAGCGCCCGCCGAAAAGGCTACCGTCAGCAGAGGAATGGTCACCCAGGCCCATTCCAATCGCCGCCAGCGACGTAACACCAGGTAGTTGGCCGGGCCCACCAGGATAATGTAAGCCAGCAGCACTAAGGCCAGCCAGCGAAGGGATGGCAGGTCCAGGGAGGGCAGGTTAGTCAGGGCATAGCCCAATTGGCCGCTGTACGTCTGCTGGGGTGACAGATCTGGCGGCAGATATGAGGGGAAGGCTGCGCCGGGTTGTAGCAGGCTTTGCCAGAAGGCACGGCTCAGATTCCAGTAGTCGAAAGGCGAGCTGGCCAGGTCCAAGGCCACGTAGTCTACCGTGCCCTCGCCCACAGTGCGCTCCACGATCAGGGGCATCCCTTCTTGATCAACCAGGATCCGTGCACTGTCCACCACGCTTGCTGTGGAGATCACGAACGGGCCAGGGACATGGATAGCGGTGTCATTGGCGAAGACTTCCAACCCCTCTAACGTCCGCGTTTCCTGGGTACCGATGAGAACGACTGGCAGCAGCGATTCGGGCAGAGCGGCCATCGTTTGCGCTGCGGTGATGCCCCCGCCGATCACCAGCCGCCCTCCCTGTCCCACCCAGGCGATCAGCGCATCCTTCTGGGCCTGGGTCAGGGCTGTGCTGTCCAGGTCGTTCAACACCAGACAGTTGAAGGAGCGCAGACCTTCTGCTCTGCTGGCCAGTTCATCCGGTGGGAAAGCCACCACCATAGTGCCCTGGGGTCGCCCTGCCAGTTGGAGGCCGGTCAGGCCGGGCAGCTCGTCAGCGTCTTCGGTCACCACGCCGATGAGATATTGGGCATACATCAGGGGTTGCACCGCGATGTTGGCACGCAATACCTCCTCCTGACCATGTACCAGGGCGACGGTCAGTTCGCGGGAGTAGTTGTTGGGGGTGACATAAAGAGTCACCTGTTTGCGAGAGTGGGTAGGTAGCACAGCCGGTGCGGCGAAGGTCACGGCCCCGCTGTAACTGCTGATCTGCACCTGCACCTCGCCGGTGAAATCTGCCCCGTCGTTTTCCAAGGTGACCAGGATGGGCAGCCATTCCCCATACTTGAACACGCCCTGGTAGGCGGCCTTGACCTGCATTTGCAAACCCGTGGGGGGCGCGGCCCGCACCATCGTCTGGCCGGTTAGCAGGATTGCCAGCACGAGCAGTATGCTTATGATTTTCGCGCGCAAAGCAACCTCCTCTCAAGCTTGGGTTGGCAACCCGACTTTACGGGAGCGTAAACCTCAACGTGCTGCTGATTTCCCGGATGTGCTCTTTATCCGCCCACAGGATAAAGTAATTATAGAGGGTCTCGCCGATCCGGACGGGTTGCGGATAAGGCACGACCAGTGCCGCCTGACCTTGCATGTCCGCTGGCTGGTCGGCGGAGGGCAAGATCAAACATGCTTCTTGGCCTTGGATCTCGGTGCGCTCGATCTGCGGTTGGGACCCGTAGGGCAGCAGTTTGTGATGGGCCTGAGAATCGCACACCTGATACAATTTCCAACCCTGGCCGTCCATCGCTGAAAGTTGGAAAAAGCCATCTGTTCCCCCGTACCGCAGATCGTACCCTGGGATCGGCTGCCAGGTGGCGGGGCACTGCAGGGTGACCCGGTAAACCTGGCTACCGAATGTCTGCCAGTCAGGACGGGGTGTAGCAACTCCTTCTTCTTGACCGGTGGCCAGCACCACATCCACGGTCACGCTGACAACCACCGAGCCATCTTTGGGGCTGAGCTCGGCGATTTCCAGCTTACCAGGGCCATTGGAACTGACGGTGAACGGGATGGAAGCGGCGAACGGTCCAGGCTGGCCCATCTCCGCATGAACCTGCACCGGCATTTTGCTGATGATCTGGCCATGGGCGTCGTAGATTGTGCAGACCAGGGTGGACTCGAAAGGTGACACGCTGACGTAACCCCGGACCTCAACGGGGCTGGAGATTGTCGCGCCGTTTTGAGGTGCTTCCAGCACGATCTCACGCTGGAGAACCGGGAGTTCCGTCGGCGGGATAGGGCCGACTATGGGAGTGGAGATAGAAGCGGAAGTGGGTGTTGGTTCGGGATTTACGGATGGGCTGCATGCGCCAAGCCAGATGCTTAGCAACAGCAACACTATTGCGCTCAATGCATTCATTCTGATTTTCATAGCTTCCTCTTTCCTCTACCGGGCATCGTTGATTAATGTTACACTCAGAGTCATGACTTGTCAAACCAGCCAGGTTGATCTGCCTGGCGGCGGTACCACGTTTCACTATCCACAGAGATTAAGGTTCCAAACAGGGGGGAATGGAGTTGCTCCATCCCTGGGGTTGATTTGTCACCCCATCCGCGTCATAGATTTTGACGTAGTGGATCCCCTCAAACTGGAGCAGGTTCTTCAGGATCGGTTGGGCTATGGTGTAAGTGGCGCCGTGGGAAGCGCAGGGGCCGGTGAGATATACCCGGGCGATCCCATCTTGTATTTGCAGGGAACTGAAACCCGTGAACCCACTGGTGATGGCTTCCAGACCATAGGCGCGTTCCTCCTCCGATGGCCCTTTGAAAAACTCGGTCAGAACCGCTTCTGGCAGATTCGAAGTTACCGGAACGAGGCGGAAAACGGCGGTTTCAAAGGGCGGGATCCCGGCAGCGTAGCGCCTGGAGTCGGTGAAATAGACCGTGATCTGTACCAGCTCCGGCTCTGCCGAAGTGGCAGTGGGTGAGGGAACAGGCGTGGCACAGCCGGCGAGCAAAACAGCGGGCAAAACAATGAGGACCGAGAAAAACCGTGTTGTCATTTTTCCTCACCAGTTCTCTCAGGATAGGATTCCCCGTCTGTGACAGGTGTGGGGGATTGTGTTTATTAAATATTGACGTTGCTGGCGAGAAAAAGTTCCACTGGATTCTAACTCGACAATGTTAAATTCGGGCTTTTTGACCTCTCCTAACCCCTCCCTCACCCTCCCCTTCCCTCTCCGCAGCGGAGAGGGAAGGGGAGGGCCGGGGTGGGGATGGGTGGGGTAGTCACCACACGGCAAATCTAACAATGTCGAGTTAGTGCAAAGGCGTAGCAGCGGCCCGCCGTGGCCGCGTTCACGGGCGGACAGGGCCGTCCGCCGCTACATCTCACACCTCGCTTAGCCGACTTGTTACTCGTCATCCGTTACCAACCTCGAGCATCGGGATTTTCATCCCGCGCTCTTTGGCTACTTGAATAGCCCGTTCATAGCCGGCATCCACGTGGCGGGCGATGCCGATGCCGGGGTCGTTGGTCAACACCCGCTGCAGGCGACGGGCCGCTGCCGGCGTGCCGTCGGCGACGATGACCTGCCCGGCGTGCTGCGAGTAGCCGATGCCCACCCCGCCACCGTGGTGGAAGCTGACCCAGGTAGCGCCGCTGGCCACGTTGAGCATGGCATTGAGCAGCGGCCAATCGGAAATGGCGTCCGAGCCATCCTTCATGCCCTCGGTCTCGCGACGCGGTGAGGCGACCGAGCCGGTATCCAGATGATCGCGTCCGATGACGATAGGCGCTTTGATCTCGCCGCGGGCCACAGCGTCGTTGAAGGCCAGACCAGCCTTAGCCCGTTCCCCGTAGCCCAGCCAGCAGATGCGGGCCGGCAGTCCCTGGAAGGTCACCCGCTTCTGCGCCATGCGAATCCAGCGGCAGAGGTGCTCGTCCTCGGGGAAGAGCTCCAGGATGATGCGATCGGTGACGTAGATATCTTCTGGATCGCCGGAGAGGGCCACCCAGCGGAAGGGGCCTTTGCCCTCGCAGAACAGGGGTCGAATGTAGAGGGGCACGAAGCCCTGGAAGTCGAAGGCGTTTTTGACCCCGGCGTCGTAAGCCCGCTGGCGGATGTTGTTGCCGTAGTCGAAGACGACGCTGCCCTTGGCCTGGAAATCGAGCATAGCCTGCACATGGCGGGCCATGGAATCCATCGCCCGGCGGACAAACTCATCGGGGTCACGCTCGCGCAGGGCCTTCGCCTCCTCGAAGCTCATCCCGTGGGGGAAGTAGCGCAGCGGATCGTGAGCACTGGTCTGGTCGGTGACCACGTCCGGCACCACGCCGCGGATGACCAGTTCGGGCAGCACGTCGGCAGCGTTGGCGATGAGACCGATGGATTTGGCCTCCTGGCGGTTCAGCGCCTCTTCGACCAGGGTCATGGCCTCTTCCAGGTTATCCACCACCACGTCCAGGTAGTTGAACTCCAGCCGCCGCTGGGCGCGCCACGGGTCCACTTCCACCACCAGAGCCACGCCCTCATTCATGGTGATGGCCAGCGGCTGGGCACCGCCCATCTCGCCCAGTCCGGCGGTGAGCACGAACTTGCCTTTCAGGCTAGGCCAGCCCTGGGCACGGGCACAGGCCCCCAGCGTCTCATAAGTGCCCTGCAGGATGCCCTGCGTGCCGATGTAAATCCACGAGCCGGCGGTCATCTGGCCGTACATGATCAGTCCTTTGCGCTCCAGCTCGTTGAAATACTCTTGCGTGGCCCAGGCGGGGACGATGTTGGAGTTGGCCAGCAGCACGCGGGGCGCGTCCTCGAAGGTCTGAAACACCCCCACCGGCTTGCCGGACTGCACCAGCAGGGTCTCGTCGGGTTCCAGGTTCTCCAGGGCGCGCAGAATGGCATCGAAGCACTCCCAGTTGCGGGCCGCCTTGCCCGATCCCCCGTAGACGATGAGGTTATCGGGATCGCCGGCCACGTCGGGATCGAGGTTGTTCTGCAACATGCGGTACGGCGCTTCGATGAGCCAGTTTTTGCAGTGCAGTGTTGTACCTCGCGGGGCGCGAATTACCCTCTTTGGCATTATCACACCTCCAAATCTTAACTTAATCTTGCGAAGGTGCAGAACCTTCGCAAGGTTAACCAGTACTCCAGGTGAATATGACGAGTTGTCAAAACCGATTTGACCAAGTACTACAAAATCTCGATTTTGAAATCCACCACCTGCACGTCCGGGCGGTTATGCTCGATCCACTCCACCACCTTGGTCAGCAGGCCGTGGACGTAGTTGTTGCCGTTGGACACGCAGACCACGCCCAACACCGCCGATTGCCACACGTCCTGGTGGTCTACTTCAGCGATGGAGACGTTAAACTCGCGATGCACGCGGGCGATGATGCTTTTCAGCACGCGGCGCTTATCTTTGAGGGAGCCATTGCCCGGCAGATGTAGTTCGATAGTGCAGAGACCGATAATCATTTCACTTCACACTCTGATTAACCCCACGTCCTCCGGTATAACCTGGCGCAGGACTTGTGGGCCGCCGAACGGCGGACTTCTCCGCGCGCAACACTTCAGCGCGGGCCAACTCGCTTGGCGACAGTTCGCCGGGGACGAGCTCCAGGTTGAGTGCTTGGGCAAAGCCCCACATCGCATTGAACAGTAGTGAATGTGGAGTACCGGGCTTTCTTTTCCGAGGCTTTCACCCGCCGAGTGGCCATCGCTCTACCCACTCCGTGGGGGTCAGCGTTGGGACAATGGCCGAACTGCGCCGCAACATCTCAGCATCCCAGGTGATGAGCGTGGCATTGAAGGCCTCGGCCACAGCCACATAGACAGAGTCGGCACCCCTGAGATGGTAGGTCATAGCAATTTGGGCTGCCCGGTGCGCTAACGGCAATTCAAGAGCCACCAAATGCAAGCCAGGGAAACCTTCGATAAGGGCTATGAGTTCTCTGACCAATGCCACATCATCGGTAGGCCTGGCGATAGCCGCAGCACACTCTGGCAAAACCAGGGTAGGGCAGAACACAGTCACGGCCTCCACTCGCGCCTGCTGTAGAAATCCGCGACTGGCAGTGTAATACTCCTCTTCCAACCTCACGGCTGCCACGAAAACGCTGGCATCTATAGCGCAGTTCATCGCCGCATCTCCGTCAAAAGCTCGACGGCGCTCTTGTCACTCTTCCACGCTCGGCTAACCCCTCGTACCAGCTCATCCCACCGGGTTTCCCAATCCGAGACAGGCTTGACCTCGACAGACGAGGACTTGAGCGAAACCACAACGGCCAGAGGCTGGCCCTCAGAACTGACCAGGGTAATTGTCTCCCCTAAACGGAGATTTTCCAATAATTGCCTTAGATCCCGTTCTGCCATTTCGACCGGTATGGTCATGGATGTAACCCCAGACACAGCAGACCTCCTAAAATCCTTGCTTCTGAGAAACGACCACTTTTCCTTCTGAAACGTCCACCCCTCGGCGGCGTACTTCTCCGCGCGCAACATTTCAGCACGAGCCAACTCGCTTGGCGACAGTTCGCCGGGGACGAGCTCCAGATTAAGGGCCTGGGCGAAGCCGTGGGCCAGCGCACGCACCACCTCGTCGAAGGAAAGTGCCCGGCCCAGAGCGGCCTCCAGAGTAGTGGCCCGCATTCGCAGAGCAGCACGGAACTCCTCCCGCTCATCCTCCGGCAGGTTCAGCACATCCACAATGCGGGTGATGTCCCCCACCAGGGGCAACGCCCCGTGCTGGAGCACTACCCCGTGCCGCCGGGCTTGGGCGCTGCCGACGATCTTCCGCCCCCCGACGATAAGTTCGTAATCAGACGGCGCGTCGAAACAGGCGGTGGAGAAAGTTTCTGGCTTCGAGGGCTTCCGCCCGGCCTGCATCACCTCCAGTCCCAGCATCCGCAGTCCGGCCAGAAGCCCCTGACACAGGCGGCGGTACGACTCGACAATCTCGCCAGCCACGCGAGGGTCGCTCTGCGGAACAACGACGGAGTAAGTGAGTTCATCGGTGTGTAGGATAGCCCGCCCGCCGGTGGGCCGCCGCACCAGATCAATCCCCCGCGCGCGGCAGGCCTCCAGGTCCACCTCATCCCGCACGGCCTGGGAGTATCCCAGAGAAAGGCAGGGCGGATGCCAGGCGTAGAAACGCAGGGTGGGAGGCGAATCCCCTGAGGACACCGCCTCCAAGATGGCCTCGTCCACGGCCATGTTAGTCGCTCCATCGGCAACGCCCGTGTTTAGAAGACGCCAGGTGGCCCGCGGATAAGTCATAAAACCAATCCCATCTCCACAATCGCCTGCCTCGCCTCGACGGGCGTGAGCGGTCGTGGATAGTTGTACATGACGCCGCCGGGCCGTTCGTTGTAGAAGGGACGGTTGCAGTCCGGGCAGCCCGAGGTCTGAAAAGCCACGCCGTCGGCCAAGACGTCGCGTAAACGGGGCACGTTGAAGGCGCTGACCCGCCCCTCCCGGAAAGTGAACTGTTCGGCGCGGGCCAAGTCATGGACGATGAGGTAACGAGCGGTCTGCATGCGGCGGTAAACATCCAGCGGCGGCGATGAGGAGGATTCCATGGCCGTGCCCGGCACCGGGGTAAAAGCGAACAGGCCCACCACCACCCCCAAGTCGTGCATCTGCTGCATCAGGCGCACCATCTCCTCTTCCGTCTCGCCCAAGCCGACGATGAGGTGCACCGCCGAGCGGGCGGGGAATTGTCGCGCCGTCGCTTCGACGAGAGCCAGCGCCTCGTCCCAATCCCTGCCCTTCACCCGCCGGAACACCCTTTCGCAGGCGGCATCCAATCCAAAGCCGATGTGATCCACCCCGGCGGCCAGCAGTTGCTCCACCTGATGCACGTTCCGGGGCAAGATGGCCGCGTCCACGGGCACAGCGCTCGCCGCGCGGATAGCCCGCACCACCTCGAGAGTGCGCCGAAAATAACCTGGCGAGACGGTGACCTGCAAGCAGGCGCGTTTGATGTCACCTCGCCCCACCGCTGCCACCAGGCGAGATATGGTCTCGTCCAGATCGAACTGCGGCCAGGTGATCCGCGACAGGTGAAGCGCGCCGGCGTGACTGGAACGGGCCTGTGCACAGAAACCGCAATTCAACGCACAGCGCCCGCCCAGCATCAGGTAAGCCGTAGTGGGAGCGGCCTCCATCTGAATCTCCGTCAGGCCGAGGACGGCAGCCGTGCCGATAGAAACATTGATCATCGCTTCATCACACGGTGGCTAACTCCGGTAAAGGCGGAACCTGAGGTAGCACCGAAAGGCCAACCGCCAGAAAATCACTGACTGGTGGACTGGTCATTACAGCTATCACTGCCTGCCACAAGTCGTCCGGCAGATTACGCAGTACATCAAGTGAGATGGTCAGGGGCTTACCCTGGTGATAAGCGAGCATGCGAGCAAAGTTGACAAAGGTTAGACCCACTGCTCGTGGCGGTGTCCCTCCCACCTTGCCAGTATCCAGACGGAGCAATATATTATCGGCCAACTCGATCCCGGTAACGTGCTCGCTGCGACCGAAAGAGACATATAGTACATCGGCTTCCTGGTCATAATGATAATGATACTTGGTCTCGTTCATAGATCACCTCTCAAAACCATTGAAAGTAAGCTGTAGTCACAAACTTCTCCTCTTGTGCTGTACCATCTGGTGCGACCTTCCAGCGGAAACGCACACATACAACGAGGTGAGTGTTGCCATCAGGTAGATCAGGAAAGGGGCGATAGTACTTGTAGCTATGTGGATCGTATGGATCCTGACGGCGCCGACCCAGCCTGATTGTCTCTCGGATGTAATCTAAATAGGGCTCAATCTCTGGATGATTATCCTGATCAGTTATGTGCTTCCAGCGTTCATAGGTTAGATAGATGTCATTACCAAAACGGTCACGCTGAACCCACATTTTACCACTTGGCATTCTGTTCTCCTGGATATGTCTGATAACCGCTATCTCCTCGCCTGCCGGTAGTGGATGGCTGCGCCGTAAGCGGCCTGTCTGGCTGCTTCCATTGCAATCGCCCATTGACCACCACCGCACCCCGCTCCATTTTCACTCCTAGCGGTTCCAGGCCCAATCCCGCGCTGCAGGGCACCCGCCCCGTGGCGACCAGCACCCGCTCCACTTCTTCGACTTGTTCGCGGCCCTCGGTCGAGAAACGCACCCTCACCCCTCCCGTTTCGGTTGGCCGGAACTCCTCCACTCGCGCCTTCAGAAACACGCGCGTGCCGCTCTTTTGCAGGTAAACCCCATAACGCCGTGAGATCTCCTGATCCACCTGGGGCAGTAAGGTGGGCAGCATCTCGATGACCGTCACCTGTGAACCCAGGGTCTGGAAAATGCTGGCAAACTCCAGGCCCACCACCCCGCCGCCGACGATGATCTGGCTGGCGGGCACGTGCTTCAGGTTCAGGATTTCCTCACCAACCAACACGCCGGGAGTATCCAGGCCGGCTATAGGTGGGCGACCGGCAACCGAGCCAGTGGCGATGACGACGTGGCGCGCAGTCAATTCGGTGACCACCGCGCCGGGGGTGGTAACCCGCACCAGGTCTGGGCGGACAATGGCGCCCGTACCAGGGTAAAAATCCACGCCATGGGCCCGCAGCAGCCCTCCCACGCCGCCTACCAGTCGTTCCACCACGCTATCCTTGTGGGCCAGCATGGCCGCGAAATCGAAAGACGGTTCAGAAATAATGACCCCGAACCGGGAGGCGTTCCTGGCTTCGCGGAGGGAGCTGACGCAGCGCACCAGGGCCTTGGTGGGAATACAACCGCGATTCAGACAGATGCCACCCACCTGATCCTTTTCCACCAGAGCTACCCGTCCGCCGAGTTGGGCCGCGCGGATAGCGGCCACGTAGCCGCCGGGGCCACCACCGATGACCACCACGTCATACTCCATGCTTTCCTCCCAGTCCTGTAAGACAGGCTGAAGCCTATCTCACAAGCCCCTGGCCACTTTTAACTGAAAGCGATTTTGCTAAAACGCATCAGCTTATCCAGGCGGTGGATGGCCTCTACCCAGCGCACCGTACCTGATTTGGAACGCATCACTATAGAGAAGGTCTTGGCCCCACTGCCGAAATATTTCACCCCTCTCAAGAGCTCACCGTCGGTGATACCAGTAGCAGCGAAAAAGACGTTTTCCCCTTTCACCAAATCGTCGGTAGTGAGCACCTGATCGAGGTCCAGCCCCATTTCCTCGGCCCACTGGCGCTCGGCTTCGTCACGGGGCCACAATTTGCACTGGATCTCGCCTCCCACACACTTTAACCCACAGGCAGTGATCACCGCTTCAGGTGAGCCGCCGATGCCCATCAACACGTCCATACCCGTGTCCTCGAAAGCGGTCATCAACCCACCAGCCACGTCGCCATCGGGAATGAGCTTGATGCGGGCTCCAGCCTGCCGTACATCCTTGATAAGCCGTTCGTGGCGCGGCCGGTCAAGAATGACCACCGTTAAATCGCTCACTGCCCGTTTCTTGGCTTCGGCAATGCGGTTCAGATTCTCAGCCACGGGCAACTCGATGTCAATCACCCCTTTGGCTTGCGGTCCGACAGCGATTTTGTTCATGTACACGATGTGACCCGGGGCGTACATAGAACCGCGCTCGGCCAGAGCTACTACCGAGAGGGCTCCCGGTAATCCTAACGAGGTGAGGCGTGTGCCATCAATGGGATCCACAGCAATGTCCACCTGCGGAGGCACACCGGTACCCAGCACTTCACCGTTGTACAACATAGGGGCCTCATCCTTCTCCCCTTCCCCAATCACCACCACCCCGTCCATCTGCACCGTATTCAGGACCAGGCGCATGGCATCCACCGCGGCCTTATCGGCTCCAGCTTTTTCGCCGCGGCCCATCCACCGACCAGCAGCCATAGCTGCTGCCTCCGTAACCCGCACTAACTCCATGGCCAGGTTTCGATCAGGTTGTTCCCCCATTTTAAGCCTCCTCCTTAGCAGTCTCCCTCAATGCGGCACCTCTAAGATGCGCGTCCGGCAGGCCACACAGAACTGATATGACTTGAAGTCGGTATCGCGTAGAGAATTGGAAAAGTGCATTACACACCTGGCATCGGGACAGTGACTCAAACCATAAACGTGTCCCAACTCGTGCACCGCTTCTTTGACGGCGCGAGCCAGGAGCAAGTCTTTTTCCTCAGGCAGACCGTAAAAGCTCTGGCGCAAGCGGGTCAGAGCGATAACTGCCTCTCGACCGCGCACCGATGCCTGGCCAAAAACGAAATTCAAATTGGGGGCATAGAGGTCCACGTCCACGATGCCCAGCACTCCTTCGCCAGGAAACCGACATTTACGGAGTTGGGCCAACACAGCCCCAGCCAGATATTGCCGCCGGTGTTCGTTGTAGGCATAGTCAGGGGATGGCAGTGGAGCAACCATCTCCACCTGTCGCCCAAAGACCTCGGTCAGGGCCGTTCCCACGTGGGACAAAACCTCCTCTTCCACAACTCCAATGGGCACCAAAGTAATCGTTGCGCTCATCTATCCCCTCCCCTCCAGTTTGAGCTAAGCTGTGACCCACGGCCTGCGAGTTAATCCGCGTTTCCAAACCCACACTGCCAATAGCCTTTATCGCCTGTCAAACCTGGGCTTGAAGCTATGCTAATAATACCATGTAATGCCTGCTTCAGCAAATTCCAATTCGTGACGGTCACCCAAGGGTGTATTTCACTTTGGGGGCGAGTTGCTGCTGTGCCCTGTCCGCGGAGACCTCTCCCATCCCACCAGAATATGGTAGGCGCGGTTTCTTACCGCGCAACCCCGGTCACGACAGTGGGC
>JANLFX010000024.1 GCA_024653325.1 Anaerolineae bacterium | reverse complement strand
TTCGCCCTCTTGGACGGCTGAAGCCGTCACTACGAAGAAAAACGCCAATGTCCAACTACTTACTGCGAAACCAGTTCTGCGGTAAACAACTACCTTGTCAATGCTCCGTCCGCACCCAGAGGCGCGTCCCATCGGTGACAATCTCGATGGTGCCTCGCTCGTCGGTGCGCAGCACCGTCCACCCGGCCAGTCGTTCCAGTACCTCTGGCGACGGATGCCCAAAGCGATTATCCGCTCCCACGGAGATGACCACCAGTTGCGGATTCACCGCCTGCAAGAAAGCCGCGCTGGACGAGGTATCGCTGCCGTGGTGAGGTGCTTTGAGCACCGTGGCCTCCAGCGGCTGGCCGGAATCCACCAGGGCGGCTTCCACTTCTTGCTCAATGTCGCCCGGCAGGAGGAAAGTGACCTGCCCCCACGTCCAGCGGGTGACAGCCGAGGCGTTGTTGGCCTTGTCCTCGGGGTCGGGATCGCTGGTCGGATGCAACACCTCACAGACCAGGCCAGGTTCCAGCTCAACGCGCAGGCCGCTACGAGCTACCAGGGCGGGGATACGCTTCTCGGCGATGAGCTCCAGCCAGCGGGCATAGGTCTCGGAAGTGGCTGGATACGCGGGGTCGAGCGCGCGGCCCACGTGGTAACGTTCCAGCACGGGGATGAGGCCGGTCAGATGGTCGGTGTCAGGATGGGTCAGGATCACCAGGTCGAGGCTGCGGTCCCAGAAGGGCAGCCGCCGCCCCAGCGCAGCGGTGAGCGTCGTCGGATCGGGTCCGCCGTCAATCAACACCTGGCGTCCTTGGGGTGTCTGGATGAAGATGGCGTCGCCCTGGCCTACATCGAAGAAGACCACGTGCAATTTACCGTCGGGCAGGCTGCTTGCCGCAATCCAAATGAGGATCACCGCCAACGCCAACCCGGCGATCAGGGCTTTCATCGACAGGCGATGGCTCAGGCGTTGCCACAGCGATTGCCTTTGTGCGGAGTCCATACGGCTCACCACGTATCCTCCCAGCAGCAATCCATAATAAACCCACACTGGCAGGGAACTCATCTGCCCCAGGCTGACCGCGGCGTATGGCAGGCGGGCGGTGAGTTCCACCGCACGGATGGTGTAGGTCAGAAACAGCCAGGCCACCCAGGCCAGCACCTGTCCGGCCGGCAGCCACACCAGACCGGTCAGAGCAGCCATCCCGCCCCAGAGCATCACCCCAGGTTGGGCGGGCAGGATCAGGAAATTGGTAAGCAGGGTGACGAGCGAGAGCTGTCGAAAGCTGTAGAGGATGATGGGCAGGGTGGTGATCTGGGCAGCCAAGGTGACGATGAGGGCCTCGTTGATCATCCCCACGAGGCGTTGGGCCGTCTCCTCGTGAAAGAGCGCAGTCAGCAGCCGTGTAGCCTGGCGTTCCAGGGGAGCGGTGAAAAGGATAAGTCCGGCCGTAGCTGCAAAAGAGAGCTGGAAACCCACGTCCCACAGGGCGTGCGGATTGATGGCGGTCATCAGGATACCGGCGGCGAACAGCGAGGTAAGAGCATCGGCCTGGCGGCCGTAGTGCAGAGCGATCATGGTCAGCGCGCCCATAATGGCCGCGCGCACCACCGCTGCCGACGCACCGACGAGCAGAGTGTAGAGCATGATGCCGCCCACGGCAAAAGGCGTCGCCCGCCGCCCACCGAACAGCCGTGAACTCAGTGCGGTGAACAGCCCGGCGATGATGCTGATGTTGAACCCTGAGATGGCGATGATATGCGTCGTGCCCGTGGACGAGAAGGCGTCCATCAAATCGGCGGGGATGCCACTCTCTACACCCAACAGGATACCGGTCAGTAGCGCGGCCTGGGGATCGGGCAGGATGCGGGTGATAGTGTCCTGTGCGCGGCGTTTGAAGGCGTAAAGCGTGGCCCAGAAGGGATTGCCCCGTCCGCGTTCCAGCAGTGTGATCTGCGGGCGGCGCACCAGGGAATACACTCCCTGACGAGCCAGGTAGTCTTTGTAGGAAAAGTCGGTGAAAACGGGCGGAGTCTCCAATAGACCACGAACCTCCAACCGATCACCGTAGCGGTACTCGGGATAGCAGGGGACGCGCACCAGGGCCAGGCCGCGCACCGGATGCTGCGATTTATCCTCGAGGACCAGGGTTTCGGCCTGCACGCGGAGGTTGGTATAGGTGGCGCGCACATCAGGCTCGGCCGCCACAATGCCGGTGAGCGTGACCCAGCCCTGGTCATTGTAAGTGGCCAGAGCACGGTCGTCGAAGTGAGGCTGTGCCAGGAGATAGCGCCCCGCGCCCAAAAGCAGAGCCAGGCCGTAGATGCTCAGCAGCCGGGCGCGGCGGTCTTCCCGCCACAATAAAAATCCCACCAGGGGGATGATCATGGCTAAGCCGAGCAAACCGGGCGGGGGAGTGAGCCACGCGGCGAGGACAATGCCCGCCATCCAGGCAATGCCCAGATAAACGAGGGTCATCTTTCACGTCTTTCTACATGCTCGTGCAACTGCAATTGAAGCCTGTCACCCTGTCCCATCACTGAAAATAGTTGCGTTCAAATTTTACCACAGTTTTGTCCAAAAGTGAATTGGTTCGTAGTAGCGGCTTTAGCCGCCTTTCGGGGGTTCGTAGTAGCGGCTTTAGCCGCCTTTCGCTCTCCTGGACGGCTGAAGCCGTCACTACGAACACTTATTGCGGTATCCCGCGGCCATCATTGTTTGCATAACACTGGCAATCGTGCTATACTTGTAACTATCTGGACACACCGCCGCTGCCGCTGCGATTTTGTCCAGGCTGTATCTCGATCCAGCCGCCACCACAACAGAAAAGTCTCAGAGAGGGCATCATGCGTCCAGTCTTTGAGACCTGCACACCTCGGCCCGAAGTCTTGTCGGGTGAACTCAAGGAGGAGATCTTTGCCGCCCGCCTCAAGGACGTGATAGATGGGATTGCCGAGAAGGTTTACCAGGACCCGCCCCGCTTCTTTGACAACACTTACCCTACCGACGGGCTGAAGCTTTTGCTTGACGAAGCCCTGGGACGGCTGACGGGGGCGAAGCCGGCCAATAACGCCGTCATTCGCCTGGAGACGGCCTTCGGCGGCGGCAAGACCCATAACCTGATTGCCCTCTATCACGCCGCCAGGGGTGAGGCCACGCCGGTGATGGTACGGGGTATGGTGGACCCGACCCTGCTGCCCCAACCCGGCCAGGTACGCGTGGCCGGCGTCGTCGGCCACGAACTGGACCCGATTAACGGCCTCACCCATGACGATGGCACGACCACCTACACCCTGTGGGGGGAACTTGCCTATCAACTGGGCCGCTATGATGTGCTGGTCGCCAGCGACCAGGCACGGGTCGCACCGGGCACGGCTACCCTCGAGCGGCTCATCGGCGACGAACCAACGCTGATCCTGCTGGACGAGATCGCCCGCCACCTGGTGGCCGCCAAAGCGGTGATCGGAGAGAGTTCCCTGGCCGAGCAGACGGTGGCTTTCCTGATGTCTCTGCTGGAACTGGCCGGTAGCCGGGAACGACTGGTGGTGGTATACACTCTCGCCACCTCTGGCGATGCTTTCGCTCAGGAAACGGAAGAGCTGGGCCGGGCGCTTGCCGACGCTCATCGCATCTCAGCCCGGCAGGAGCGGGTGATCACCCCCACCGGCGAAACGGAGATTGCGGCCATTGTCTGTCACCGCCTCTTCGCCCACATTGACGAGGAAGCGGCTCAAGAGGCCAGTCGCATCTATGCCGAGGCCTACAGACAGTGGGCCGAGCGAAACGTGGCTCTTCCCCAACGCGCGCTGAGCGCCGATTACGCTCAGGAAATCGCTGCCGACTACCCCTTCCATCCGGAACTGCTCAACACCCTCAACCGCAAAGTCTCTACCATCCCCAATTTCCAGAAAACGCGCGGGGCGCTGCGCCTGCTGGCCCTGGTCGTGCGCCGCCTGTGGGAACGGCGTCCCGCCGATGCCTGGCTGATCCACCCCCATCACGTGGATCTGACCGTGCCAGACATCGTCGCGGACCTGACCAGTCGCCTGGAGCGCCCGGCCTTCAAACAGGTCATCGAGGCCGACATCGCCAGCCCTAAGGCCGGATCACCGGCCCATGCCCAGGTCCTGGACCAGCCCTGGCTGGATACCGGCAAACCGCCTTACACCCGCCGCATAGCCACGGCGGTCTTCCTGCATAGCCTGACCCAGGGCATTGCCTCTGGGGTGGATCCGGCTGACCTGCTGCTGGCGGCGCTGGTGCCAGGCGACGACCCGCTGTTGGCGCACAAGGCCGCTGAACGCCTTTACGACACGGGCTGGTTCTTTGAGTGGGATGGCCACCGCTACCGCTTCAAGACCGAGCCCTCACTGAATAAAATCATCACCGACGAGATGGGCATGGTGGGCCGCACCAGGGCTAAATCCGAGCTGGATAGCCGCATCCGGCAGGTGTGGAAAAGTGGCACGTTCAAGAGCGTCTACTTTCCCCAGGAGGCGAGCGATGTGGACGACGACGCCGGCCTGCCTAAACTGGTTATCCTGCACTATGACGCTGCCGCGGTGACGGCCGCCGACCCCGCCCCGCCAGAACTGGCGCGCAAGATCGCCGATTACGCCGGCAGCCTGGAAGGATACCGCCGTTTCCGCAATAATCTGGTCTTCCTGGTCGCCGATAAGGAGCGGGTGGACGAGATGGTGCAGACGGCGCAACGCTACCTGGCCATCGCCCGCATCACCGGCGACGCGCAGCGTATGGGTGAATTTACTGCCGAGCAGCGCACCAAACTGAAAAAGATGGGCGAAGCCGCCGAGCTGGACGTGCGCGTGGCCATCACCCGCGTCTATCGCCACCTCTACTTTCCCAGCGCTACCGCCCCCCAGCGCGACAGCAACCTGATCCACGAGATGCTGCCCGCTCAGGATCAGGGTGAGGTGGAACAGGATCAATCGGCGGTGGTATTGCGGGCGCTGAGCCAGCAGAACAAAGTGCTGACCGGCAACGACTCCACCCTGGCCGCGGCTTACGTCAAATCCAAGGCCTGGGATACCAACCAGACGAGCATGACCACGGAAGAACTGCGCCAGGCCTTCGCCCGCCGGCTGGGACTGCCCATCTTGCTGGACCTCAATCAGCTCAAAAAGACGATCCTCAACGGCGTTAAGGGTAGCTTGTGGGTTTACTATGAGGCGGCAGCCCAGATAGGCTACGATGCCGACTCACCCCCGCCGGCGATCCAGATCAGCGACGATGTCCATCTCTACCTGCCCGAGGAGGCCGCCCGGCTGAACCTGCCCATCAAAGGCAAGGTCAAACCGCCGCCAGAAGAACCCGAACAAACCTGTCCCATCTGTGGTCAGCCGGTCAGCCGGTGTACCTGTGGGGAGGGAATCCCACCCCCGCCTCCGGAGCCTTTGCGCGGCGAGGGCGTGCCCCAGCAGGCCTTCCAACAGTTACTCGATCGCTGCTATGACCGGGGAGTGACGCACCTTTCCATGCTGCGCATCATCTTGCGCGGCGATGGTCTATCCGGTGCCCGCAACATGCGCACCCTGGGACTGGTCATCCCCCAGTTGGGCAAGGGTGACTTCCACATCGAGCAGACCTACAACGCCGAGTTCGGTGACGATCAGTACCTCTCCAGCCGTGCCGCGCTGCGCTGGGAACTTTACCGGCGGCTCAAACAGGTCACCGATGCCCTGGCCCAGGAGGCGGTCAAGTTCGTGGCTACCACCATCCTGACCGCCCGCTTCCCCGATGGTCTGGAGGTACAAGGCGACCAGTTCCGCACCATCCACGAGGTGATAACCACTGTTGGATTGGACAAGATCGAGGTAGAGGCTGAACCTTGCTGAACCTTGAGGTTCCAAACCTTCGCAAGGTTCGCAAGGTTTGGAGGGAGCGGCCTTGTGAAAGCCCTGAGTTTCCACCAACCGCGAGCCGAACAGATTATCCGTGGTCTCAAGACAGTGGACGTGCGCACCTGGCAGGTGAGCTACCGTGGACCGCTGGTCGTCCACGCCAGCAGCGAGCGGCGCAATGGCCGCTGCCGCGCTCTGGGCTTTGACCCCGCTGCCCTGGCCTATGGCGCGCTCATCGGCATGGTGGAACTGACTGACATCGTTCCGCTGGATGAGGCAGCTTACGAAGCGCTGCGCGACGAACATTTGAGCGAGGCCCCCTTTCCTGGTGCGCCCTGCTACGCCTGGCGCTTCGCCAACCCGCGCCGCTTCGACTCGCCGGTTTCCTGCCGCGGACGAATGCGCCTCTTTGAAGTGGATGTCGAACCCGCTCGTAGTAACGACTTCAGTCGTCCCGGCGCGGCTAAAGCCGCAACTACGAGGGTGCTCTATCGCGTCACCCCACCTCCGCCGCCCGACCCGGAACACCCCTTCGTGCTCTACGCCATCCCGGAGGCCGACGGTGGCTACCGCGTGGCCCTCTACCAATGGGTACGAAAGGTGCCTGGCACTTCTGAAAGTGCCAGGCACCTGGAGCGTGTTCCCGGCGCCTTCTGGAGCATTGAACTGGGCGGCGACCAGTTGCGTGCCGTGGCCGATCACCTGCTGAACGCGCTGCGGGCCAACGGGCACAAGGCCACCGACCTGGCCCGCGCCGCCGGTACTGATAAACCCTTTTACCTGGACGAACTCACCGGCCTGCGCCTGGCTCTCATCCTGATGGCCGTCAAGCCCCTGACCCGCCATGACCGCATCGAGGCCATCAGCCAGGGCGTGCAGGCCATGAGCGCCGAGGAAGCCTACTATTGGTTCAGCAAGTGCAGCGCCGGGCCAGACGCACTGCGGGCTCAAAAGGCGCTGCGCATTTTACTGGCAGGAGAATAGCTCCTGATTTGGATTGAGAGCATGTCTGAAAATTAGGCTGGCGATTAGAAATCACGCCTGGTGAGCCTCCGGCTGGCCGTCCGCCTGCGCGGACGGAAGCGCGCCCATGCAGATGGACGCTCGGCTGCAAGCCCTACAGGTGTGACTTTAGTCGCCGAACCGAATTTTTAGACAGCCTCTGAGAGATGGATTCGACAACGATTTATCACTTTGATCCTATAGACCTGGAACAGGCACGCCTGCGGGGACGGCTTCCCCCTGCCCGGCGTATTCAGGCGATGCTCGATGCGCGAGAACTGGCGGTGGGGCTGATCCGTGGCCGGTTGCGTCGGCAGTATCCTCACCTGCCACCTCACGAGATCAACCTGAAGGTATTAGAGGAGATAGACCGTGCTGGAAGAACGTCCCCCGGACCTTAGCCTTTTCCTGGACATCCTGCAAACGCTGGAGGCCATCGGCGCACCTTACATGATCATCGGGGCTTTCGCCGCCACGATATACGGCATCACGCGCGTGACCTACGATATAGATATTGTAGTAGAGCTGAGTGAGGAGCACATTGAGGCCCTGGTCGCTGCCTATCCCCCACCGCGTTACTACGCTGACCCAGTGCAGATGCGCGATTCTATTCGCATGGGTATCATGTTCAATATCATTGATGCCAGCCGGGGGGAGAAGGCCGACCTGGTGCCCCTGACAATGGCGTCGCGCTACCGCCAGGCGTTCCGGCGCCGGGTGCGGCAGACGGTTGAACTGCCGGGCAGCGAGCCCTTCCAGGTCTGGTGTGCCCGCCCTGAGGACGTAATCGTCGGCAAACTGATGGCCTGGGCTGCAGGACGCTCGCGTAAGCACGAAACCGATATCTACGAGATGATGGTCTTTCACTACCTGGGCGCCGATCCGGCACAGAGTGCTACCTTTGACGAAGCTTACGTGGACGCCCAGGCCAGGGCCCTCGGCGCGGATGTCGCCGCCCTCTGGGAGGCTATCAAGGATGCCGCCCGGCGGGAAGCCGGTCGCGCTGAGCAATAGAGGGGAAGTCCCTGATGTCCCCAAGCCGGTGCAGCGCCGGGCCGGACGCACTGCGGCCTCAGAAGGCGCTGCGCATTTTAGAGCATGTCTGAAAATTAGGCTGGCGATTAGAAATCACGTCTGGTGAGCCTCCGGCTGGCCGTCCGCCTGCGCGGACGGAAGCGCGCCCATGCAGATGGACGCTCGGCTGCAAGCCCCTACAGGTGTGACTTTAGTCGAACCGAATTTTTAGACAGCCTCTTACTGGCAGGAGAATGATATGACTGAAAAGCCCCGCCTCGGCAAACTGCCGCCCATGTACCACTTTATCCTCAACCCATACCGCGAGACGCGGGTGCCCACCTGTCCGCAGTGCGAAAAGAAGATGCACCAGCGCAAGGTGCCGCTGTTCATCCACGTGAACCCGCTGATCCCCATCATCCTGGGCTACACCTGCCGCTACTGCCCCGACTGCGACCTGCTGGTGGCCCATCAGGACGAGATCGAAAACCTGCTGGCCCAATCCCTGAGCAACATCGCGCCCGATGCCATCGGCAACGACTACATGGTCCTCGGCACCGTCGAGCGCGATTTCTGGCGGCAAGGGATGAAGACACCCGGCAACGTGGCCGAGTTGCCCGACCACCTGCACGACTTTATCGAGGTCTGGACCCTCAAGTTCCGCCCCGCCGGATGGTATCCCCAGGACGTGATCGAGGCCGAGGAACGGGAGATCGCCCAGGCCCGGGCCGAGTTCGCCGCCTACAAAGCCCAGACCGGCAGCGAGCAGCCTGAGAAGACGCCGGCACAACCACCGCGTAAGCGTAAAAGCAGAAAAAAGAGGAGACGACGCTGATGCCCGACCGTCCCACCACCCTCATCGAAGACTGGCTGCCCTTCGACGCCATCGGCGCGGAGAGTATGCGCGAGCGCGGCGCCAGCAGTGCCCTGCCGCCACTCTACTTCTTGCACGTCTGGTGGGCGCGGCGACCGCTGACCGTCTCCCGCGCCGCCGTGCTGGCCTCCCTCCTCCCATCGTGGGACAGGCTTTCAGCCTGTCCCGACAGGCCAAAGGCCTGTTCTACCGAAGCCGCCTACCATGCCTGGTTCCTGCGCCTGCTGGGCATCTATGGCGACCCGGTGGCCGGCCGCAAGTTGATCCAGTGGGCGCGCGAACGCAATGTCACCCTCAAGGACGGTCCCTACGGCGGCGCACCCCGCGCCTTCACCGTCAACCCTACGCCCGAAGACCTGGCCCTGCTGGCCGAGCTCCTGGCCCTCACCTGGTCAGACAAAGACCTCCGAGGTCTCCAAGACCTCGGAGGTCTCGACCGGTTTGTGGTGCTGGACCCGTTTGCGGGGGGCGGCTCCATCCCCTTCGAGGCCCGTCGCTACGGCTTTACCACCATCGCCAACGAACTCAACCCCGTCGCGGCGGTCATCCTGCAGGCCACGCTGGACTACCCCGCTCGCTTCGGCCCCGGCCTGGCCGCCGACATCAGGAAATGGGGACGCGAATGGAGCAGGCGTGTCGAGAAAAAGCTGTCCCCCTTCTTTCCCAAAGGCGGCGGCGAGAATATCTTTGCCTACCTCTGGGCGCGCACCGTCGCCTGCCCGGTCACCGGCAAACCCGTGCCCCTCTCCCCCAACTGGTGGCTGAGCAAAGACCCGCCCCTCGCCGTCCGCCTGCTGACCGACCCCGCCTGGGACGCGCCCCGTTTCGAGATCGTGCACCTCACCCCACCCCCCCTCGCCGACGCCGGCACCATCTCCCGCGGCGTGGCCCGCTCCCCCTGGACCGGCGACGCCATTGACGGCGACTACATCAAAGCCGAGGCGCAGGCCGGGCGCATGGGACAGATGCTCTACGCTGTGGCCGTCAAGCGCAAGGGCGGCTTCGACTTCCGCGCCCCCACCGAGGAGGACCTGGCCGCCGTCCGCGCCGCCGAAGCGGAACTGGCCCGCCTGCGCCCCCGCTGGGAGGCCGAGGACATCATCCCCACCGAGCCGATTCCGGAGGGACTGAAGACCGCCGAACCAATGCGCTACGGCATGTACACCTGGGCCGACATGTTCTCCCCCCGCCAACTGCTGGCCCTGGGCACCTTTGTGGAGACCCTGCGCGAACTGCGGGGCGAACTCCGGGCGGCGATGGACGCCGCACGCGCCGCCGCGGTGGAGACGTATTTGGGCGTGATAATGGACAAAGCGGTCATCTATAATAACCATGCCTGTCGTTTTGACCCGACTCGCGGCATCCGCAGTGTTTTTGACCGCCACGATTTTGCCTTCGTCTGGAGTCACGCCGAGTTTGACGCCTCGGCCAACCTGCTCCCCTGGTGCATTGACCAGGTGGCCGACGCCTACCGGGACATGGCCAAGCTGCTGGCCCCGCCCCAGCCTACCCTGAAGCCCGTGGCGCAGGATTCATCCTGCGCCGCCGCCCAGGATGAATCCTGTGCTACCGCATCAGTCACCATCCTCCAGGGCAACGCCGCCGACCTCTCAGCCCTGCCCGATGCCTCCGTCCACGCCATCGTCACCGACCCGCCCTATTACGACAACGTCATGTACGCCGAACTCTCGGACTTTTTCTACGTCTGGCTCAAACGTACCGTCGGCCACCTCCACCCGGAGTGGTTCGCCGCCCAACTCACCGACAAGGACGGCGAGGCCGTCGCCAACCCGGCGCGGTTCAAGGGCGTAGACTCTCCCTCTCCCAGAGGGAGAGGGGGCCGGGGGGTGAGGTCGCTGGCCGAGGCCGATTATGAGCGCAAGATGGCCGCCGCCTTCCGCGAGATGCACCGCATCCTGCGCGACGACGGCGTCCTCACCGTGATGTTCACCCACAAGCGGGTGGAGGCCTGGGACACCCTGGCCAGCGCCCTCATCGAGGCTGGCTTTACCGTCGAGTCCTCCTGGCCGGTCCACACCGAGAGCGAGCACTCATTGCACCAGGCGCAGAAGAACGCCGCCCAGAGCACCATCCTGCTGGCCTGCCGCAAGCGGACCTCACCCCCTCCCCCTCTCTCGCTGGGAGCGGGGGAGGGGGGTGCCGGGCGAAGCCCGGCGGGGGGTGGGGGTGAGGTCTGGTGGGACGACATTGCCCCCGAGGTCCGCCGGGTAGCGCGGGAGAAGGCCGCCAGGTTCGCCGAGGGAGGCATCGCCGGCGTGGACCTGTACCTGAGCGTCTTTGGCCCGGTGCTCTCCATCATCTCGCGCCACTGGCCGGTGCTCACCCGCGAGGTGGATGAGCGCACCGGTCGGCCCAAACCGCTGCGCCCGGAGATGGCGCTGGACCTGGCCCGCCAGGAGGTGATCGCCCTGCGCAAGCGCAGCCTGCTGCTGGGCCACAAATTCCCCTCCCCCGCATCGGGGGAGGGGCCGGGGGTGGGGGTTGAGTTCGACGAGGTCACCGACTGGTACCTGATGGCCTGGGACGCCTTCCGGGCGGAGCAATTCCCCGCCGACGAGGCGCGCAAGCTGGCCATCGCCCTGGGGTTGGACGTGGAGCGCGATTTGGTGGCCAGGCGGGTGGTCAGCAAAAAGGGCAGCGACGTGGTCCTGCTCCAGCCGAAACAGCGGCGTGGTCGCGGCAAAGCCGACCCCGACGCCGATCACTTTGACACCTGGCTGGACGCTGTTCACACCGCGCTGCTGGTCTACGACGAGGACGGCGCGCTGGCCGGCGAGACTTTCCTCAAGCGTACCGGCCTGCTCAACGACAGCACCTTCAAGGCCTGCCTGCAGGCCATGATCAACGCCGTGCCCCGCACGCGGGTCAAGGGCAAATTTGTCCGTCCCGAAGCGGACCTGTTGGAGCGGTTGCGGGCGGCGTTCTTTGAGGACCTGGCGGTGCCGGTGGAGGAGAAGCCGCCGGAGCGGATCGAGCAGATGCGGCTGATGTAGGCGGGGCGGGCGTGCGCAGCGAAAGCCCGGGGAGCACGAGGGGTGTTCCCTCGTTTCTCTCCCCTCCCCAACCTGTTGGGCCTTGCGCCCAACCACTGCGCAAGCCCCGGGGCGTGACCTGCTTGACACTGCCGCCATTCCCTTGTACTGTGTACACATTGTACAAGGAGGTGTAGGTATGGAGCGAGTGATCAATGCCGCCGAAGCGCGAGCCAATTTCTCGCAACTGGTGACCGAAGCGGGTTACGGGGGCCGCGAGGTCATCATCCGGCGCAACAACCGCCCCGTCGCTGTCATCATCGGCTACGAGCAGTATCTGGAATTGCGCCGGCAGGCCAGTGAGCGGGCGGCCCGTTTCGCTGTCTACGATGAGATTCGCGCCCGCAATCCCGAAACGCAGCCGGAAGAGGTTGAGGCGGACGTGGCGGCGGCCGTGCGCGCCGTGCGAGGGTCATAAGCGGTGCACGCGCCGGAGGGGGAAGTCCCGCGTAGTAGCCACCGTAGTAGCCACCGTAGTAGCCACTTCAGTGGCTATTGTTTGAGGAAACATGCCCTACGAGTATCGTCGTATGACTCCAGAGGAGCGGGCTGCCATCGTTGAAGAACGCCGTCGACGTGGCTACCCTTTGCATTCGCCACCACACCCCTATCGTGAGACTGGCTGGTACTGCATCACTGCCGCTAACTATGAACACGCTCATGTCATGGCTTCTCCAGACCGTCTGACTGCTTTCGAGGATCAATTCCTCTCGGAGTTGATCGGCATCCGGGCCGAGATCGGCGGATGGGTCATTTTGACAAACCACTATCACTTTCTGGTGGGTGTTCAGTCTTTGGAGCAAATCTCGGCCCTGCTTAAACATCTTCACGGGAGCACGGCCAGAGCCTGGAACTTGGAAGATGGTCTGACCGGGAAGCGCAAAGTATGGTATAAATTTTGCGACCGTTACATTCGTAATGAGCGTCATTACTACCACGCATTGAATTACATTCACTACAACGCGGTGAAACATGACTATGTTGAGAGTCCTTACGAGTGGCCGTGGTCCAGTGTACATCTCTACCTCGATACATGGGGTAGGCAGGGGCTCCGGGAACAGTGGGTTAAGTATCCCATTGGAGATGGGTGGGACTATGGTGATTGAAAGACCTGTGACGACTTCGTAGTGGCGACTTTAGTCGTTTCAGGACGGTAGTGACGACTTTAGTCGTTCCAAGCGACTGAAGTCGCTACTACAGGACGGTAGGGACGACTTTAGTCGTTCCAAGGTAGTGGCGACTTTAGTCGTTTCAAGCGACTGAAGTCGCTACTACAGGACTACTACAGGACGAACGGAGACCTGTGATGGGTTTGCGTGACTATTCATTCAATCTGAGCTACGGTCCCTCCGACGACCGCCTGCACGCCTTCTACATCCCCGCCCTTTCGGCCAGCATCCGTTACGACCGGATGACCGGCTTCTTCACCTCCAGTGCGCTGGCCGTGGCCGCGGCCGGCGTGGCCCACCTGATCGCCAACGGTGGCCAGATGCGCCTGCTGGTCGGGGCCCAGTTGGAGCCGGACGATGTGGAAGCCATCCGCGCCGGGCACGACTTGCGGGAGGCCGTCGCCGCCTGCCTGAGCCGCACCCTGCCGGACCCGGAGACCCTGGCCGACCAGATTATGCGCGACCGGCTGGCGGCCCTGGCCTGGATGGTGGCCGCCGGCTCATTGGAGATCCGCGTCGTCTTGCCCAAGGGGCCAGATGGCTTGCCCATCCCCGCACCCGAGGCCCGCGACTACTTTCACCCCAAGGTTGGCATCTTCACCGACGCTCAAGGCAATCAGGTCGCCTTCAGCGGCAGCGTCAACGAGTCCGAGACCGGCTGGCAGCACAACTACGAGCAGTTCATGGTCTTCTGTTCCTGGGCCGAGGGCCGGGTGTACGTGGCCGAGGCGTTGGGCCGTTTCGAACGGCTGTGGGCGCAACGCGAGCCGGATTGGGTTTCGCTGCCCATTCCGGAGGCCGTGCGGCAGAAGCTGCTGCGCTACACGCCGGCCACTGCCCCTACCCGTGACCCGCTGGAACGCGCCTGGGAAGAGGTACGCGAACGGGTCTCGCGGATGGTGCTGGCCCCCGCCCTGCAGCAGGAACGGATCATCTGCCAGTTCTTGCGAGATGCGCCGTACCTGGTCGGCGCCACGGGGTTGGGCGCGGCCACCTGCGCCATCGTGCCC
Organism: Anaerolineae bacterium; assembly: GCA_024653325.1. Classification (GTDB taxonomy): domain Bacteria; phylum Chloroflexota; class Anaerolineae; order JACIWR01; family JACIWR01; genus JACIWR01. The sequence continues at coordinate 23,177 of JANLFX010000024.1, read as the reverse complement.
TGGCCGCACCAGCAGGTCGTCTCCCGCCAGGTGCTGTCCACTTACCCCACCCGCTATCTGCTGGCCGACGAGGTTGGCCTGGGCAAGACCATCGAGGCGGGGCTGGTGCTGCGCCAGCTCTGGCTGAGCGGCATCGTGCGCCGGGCATTGATCCTGGCTCCCAAGTCGGTGCTGCGCCAGTGGCAGGAGGAACTGTACGAGAAGTTCGCCCTCAACGTGCCCATCTACGACGGCGCGGTCTTCCGGGACATCTGGGGTAACGAGCACACGCCGACCACGCTTAACCCATGGGATGGTGTCGAGCTGGCGCTGGCCTCCAGCCAGTTGGTCAAACGGGAGGAGCGGCGTCGGGCACTGTTGGAGGCTCGCCCGTGGGACCTGGTGATTGTGGACGAAGCCCACCACGCCCGACGCCGGGATTTCCTGGACCTGAGCCGTTACCGCCCTAACCGACTGTTGGAATTGCTCAACCCGTTACAGGCTCGCACGCGGGGTCTCCTCCTGATGACGGCCACGCCCATGCAGGTGCACCCCATCGAGGTGTGGGATCTGCTCAATCTGCTGGGTTTGAGCGACGAGTGGGGCGCCGATGGCCGCCACTTCCTCCGCTTTTACGACGAATTGCGCCGTCCCCTGGACGAGGCGGATTGGTCTTTCATCTTCCGCCTTCTGCGGTCGGAACTGGCGATGAACGATGGGCAGTTAGATCCCCAACTGGAAGCCCAGGCAAATCGAGAGTTAGGGCCGGTGGATTGGGCACAGGTGCGTACCCTGGTAGATGACCCGGATCCGGGACGAGTCATCCAGCGTCTCTCGCCCAAAGCGCGTTTGATGGCGGTCACCCTGGTCAAACGGCACACCCCGCTGCGCCGGCTGGTCTTTCGCAACACACGCCCCTTGCTGCGCGAATACGTCCGGCAGGGCCTGCTGACGGAGAACGTGCCCCATCGCCAACCGCACCTGGAGTGGATTCCCATGCGCCAGGAGGAGCGGGCACTCTACGAGCGTATCGAGGAATACATCACCCGCTTCTACCGCAAGTATGAGAACGAGCGCAAGGGCCTGGGCTTTGTGATGACCGTTTATCGCCGGCGGCTGACCAGCAGTTTCTACGCCGTGCAGCAGAGCCTCAAGCGCCGGCTGGCTTTTCTGCGCGGGAAGGCCGGGCTGGGGTTGGTCGAGGATGACCTGGAACAGGAGGAGCTGAGCCTGGACGTGGATGAGTTGGACCTGGCCGACCGGGCCTTGTTCCACGAAGAGATCGAGTACGTCGAGGATTTTGTGCATGCGCTGGGCACGTTGGGTGGCAACGACTCCAAGGTCGAGCAGTTGTTGAAAGACCTGCGCCAGATCTTTCGCCAGCGGGACACAGTGATCGTTTTCACCCAGTACACCGACACGATGGACTTTCTGCGCGAGCAACTGAGGCAGAGTTACGGCACGCAGGTAGCCTGTTACAGCGGGCGCGGCGGCGAACGCTGGGATGGTGTGATGTGGGTGCCGGTGACGAAAGAGGAGATCAAAAACGCTTTTCGAGAGGGTGAGGCGGTCAAAATCCTGCTTTGCACTGAGGCGGCCAGCGAGGGCATTAACCTGCAGACCTGCGGTGTGCTCATCAATTACGACATGCCCTGGAACCCGATGCGGGTGGAGCAGCGCATTGGCCGCATAGACCGCATCGGGCAGCGATACGAGCGGGTGTGGATTCGCAACTACTTTTACGAGAACACCGTCGAAGCCCGGGTCTACCAGGCCCTGGCCCGGCGCATAAATTGGTTTCAGGACGTGGTGGGACCGCTGCAACCTATCCTGGCGCATGTGGGGCGGACTATCCAGACATTGGCCATGGTACCGGAGGCGGAGCGGCAAGAAATGCTGCGGGCTGAGCTGGCGCACATCCAGGCCGAGCTGGATAACATGCAGGCCGTTCTGGATTTGGACGAGTGGGCCGGGAAAGCGCAGGGGGTGGTTCCGGTTGACACTCCCCTCACCCTGCCGGAGCTGGCCCATGCGCTGACCACTGCACCGACGCTGCAGGGTTGTTTCCGTCCTCATGAGACCATAGCCAATGCTTTCTGGGTGCGCTGCGCCGGGCGTGAGGTGGCCGTCACCTTTGATCCGGCGACGTTCGATGCCTATCCTGACACGCTGCAACTGCTCACTTTTGGCAATCCGTTGTTGGCGGGGCTGCTGGAACAGATACCGGCAGTGGAATTGGGGCAGGACGGTTCGCTCCTGCGGTTGAGCGTCGAGGCGCCGTGGCCGCGCGTGGCTTACTACGCCCTGGATGCCGGGCAGCCACGACGGTTAGACCGCCTGGCGGATGTGCGGGCGGTGCTGGCGGCTTCCCCCGTTGATCAATGGTCGGAGGAGGCGGTGGAAGCGGCCCGCCGCGATTTGCAGAGGTGCGTGGAAGCAGAGTGGGAGTCCATGAGGCAGGCCCAGGCGCGGCTGGAGCAGGCTCAACGCAGCGCTCTGGCATCGCGGGCGGCGCGGCTGCTGCTGGACGCAGCATTGGTCGAACTGGCGCTGGGCCAGCAACCCGACCTGTTCACCCAGGAGGCATATCCTGGGGCCTTTAACCAGACAGCCGTGGTCGGGCTGAAGCGGCACGGTTACCCGTGGACTGCCCTGTTGAAGATAGCGGGTTCCCACCTTCAGTCGCCACACCCCATAGATCCCTTCTTTGTGGAAATCCAGAACGAGCCCGCCGACCGGCTCCAACGGCGCTTTGAGACGTTGCGCCAACGCGCGGAGCGGCTGTTGCAGGAGATAGGCCCAGGATAGGGGAGAGTAGTCCAGGCGGCCGGTAGTGACCAGGAACTTGCCGAAGGCGGCCAGGACGTGGAACTTGCGGTTGTGGACGGTGCCGGAGAGGCCCTGGGTGGCCAGGTGGACTAGCCAGGCGGAGACGTGGTCGGGGGTGATCTCGTTCGGGGTGGTGACATTGTGGCCGGCGGGGAATTCGCCGAACTGCTGGACATCGCGTCCGCAGGCGTCAATGGTGTGCTGGGAGCGGTTGGGTCCGGATAGGTGGGAGAGGAAGTCGTTTCCTGCTCCCCCCCTTTAACGTCTTCGCCGATCGGCCTGCTTGCCGGGTGCCATTTTAGCCATTCCCCGGTAAGCCGGGGCCAGGATGGCAAACACCGTACAGCGCCCCAGATCGAGGATCCGCGCGCGCAGGCGGGGATCTATGGCCTCAATTTCGTCGGCGGTGGTGATCACCGTAGGCAGCCGCGCGTTGTAGCGATAGTTGAATATCTGGTAAAGCTTTTCCGCAGCCCAGGAGGTGGTACTCTGCGTGCCCAGATCATCCAGAATAAGCAACGGGGCAGTACGCACTTCCTCGAAACGTTTATCGTAGGAAACCAGGCTGGTTGGACTGAAAGTGGCCCGCAAATGGTCCAGCAGGTCGGGGACGGTGATGAACAGCGCTGGATACCCCTGGCTGGTGCGGTAATTGGCAATGGCCGCGGCTAAATGGGTCTTGCCACAGCCGTAAGTACCGGTAAACACCAGCCAATCGCGCGGCTGGCGAGCGAACTCCTGAGCGATGGCCAGGGCTCGTTTTAAGTTCTCACGCTCCTCGGCAGGGAGCTCGGGCCGCAGGTCAAAACTCTCGAACGTTTTGTCGCTGTGCAGGGCCAGGCTGCTGAGTTCCGAATGATCCGGGCTGATTCCACTCTGGCGAAAGTCGGGGGCTAAGATGGGCACAATTTCCACCAGATTGGGGTCCACCAGGCGTGAGCGAAGCCGCAGATTAATCTCCTCCAGTTCGCGGTTTGTGGTGATAACAGTGGGCAGCCGCGTATTGTAACGATAGTTCAGAATCTGGTAGAGCTTCTCGGTGGCCCAGGGGGTGGTACTCTGTGCCCCCAAATCGTCGAGGATCAGCAGGGGAGCGGTGCGCACTTCCTCGAAACGTTCGTCGTAACTCACTGGACTGGTCGGGCCAAAAGTAGCTCGCAGGTAATCCAGCAGATCAGGGACGACAACGAACAAAGCAGGGTATCCCCGCTTAATCCGCTCATTGGCAATGGATACCGCCAGGTGGGTCTTGCCGCAGCCGTATCCCCCCATGAACAACAGCCATCCCTGCGGATTGTCAGCGAAAGCCATGGCCCGTTCATAGGCGCGGCGCAGGTTCTCGCGCCTTTCCGCGTTCAGCCCGATGCCCTCCGGGATGAAACTCTGAAAAGTCATGTGCTGGAGCGAGTCCAAATTGCTCAATGCCCGCAGCCGGCTCGCGCGCATGGCCATCAATTCGTCCTGGGTGCAACGGCAGGGATAAAGCCGACCGAAATCGGGGTGATCCACGGGCACATCGCGGACCAGATAACCGGCGCCTTTACAGATAGGGCAAACCTGCGAATCTGCAGCTCGCTGACTCGCCGATTCGCTGACTTGCCGACTTGCCGACTTGCCGACTTGCTCAGTGCTTGATGTAATCGCCGTACTCTCCTCTGATGTATCGTTTACGGTTCTCCTCATCTCGCCGTCCTGTTTCACCCTTCCCTTCAGCTGCCCAGCGCTCCAAAATGCGGCGCACGTAACTCCAGCGACGCACATTGTTTTGTGCTGCTATATGAAAAGCCTCTTCAATCCAATTGGCAGGATAAGTCTGCTCGGCGTCTCGTAACTCATCGGCCAGGAGCGGCTGCAACAATCCGATGTTCTGTTCATAGAGAACAAAAATGTTGGGACGCTGCACTTCCAGCTTGCCCTGTAATCCTTCCTCAGGCAACCGGAGTTCACCGTTACGGATGCGTTCCACAATCCGGCGGCCGTGGGCGGTATTCATAAAATAGCAATGCTCTTCGTCGGTATCGTGGCGGGCAATGACGTGTAGAAATGTCCCGCGAGCCACCGCCCGTTCCAGTCCGGCCTCGAGCGCTCGCTCAGGAGGTTGGCCGGTAACGCGCAACGCCTCCAGCAGCAGTGAATCACTAGCCAATTCACGACGGGTGACGTAGCGTATCTCCCCCGTTTTTTGGTGCAGTAGCCAGAAGCAATGCAAAGTGATTTTGAGCTCTGCCAGATCATCAATCACGGGCAGGAGTTCACTGAAAAATGGATTGGGCAGAGGTGTACTTCCCACCTTGCCTGCAGGAAAACCAGGAAACCCTTTCATGTTCATCAATGTAACACAGGCTTAAGCCTGCGTTACTCTGCTGGAGCCAAAGCGTATAATTGACCGTCCGCTGTGCCCAGGTACATGACTCCTTGCTCCAAGGCAAAGGCCACTATCTCGCCGACCACGTCGTGATGCCAGAGCCCCATGCCGTCCGCTGGTTTGAGAGCATACACGCCCTGGGTATTGGTAAACACATACAAGGTCTCAGCCTGGGTGATCGTTCCCAGGATAATCGCCCCGCAGCAAGGTATCTGCCCCTGCCAGCGCAGTTTGCCGTTGGCGGCAGCGAAAGCGTATAGCAACCGTCCACTGGCGGCGTAAACCGTGCCGGCGGGGGTCTCATCCGCATGTAGGGTGCGATAATCGAGCTGGGCGAAATCCGGGCTGGCCGTCCAGCGTTGCCTGCCGGTGGCAGATTCAAGAGCGACCAACCGCTGTCCACCCAACTCGTAGGTGATGACGTACAAATTTCCGCCGGCGACTACCGGCCTGTGCCCGCTGGACTGCCCGCCTAGCCTGGTTTGCCAGCGCTCTTTTCCTGTCGCCACGTCGAAAGCCCACACTGCTGTGCCTTCGCCGAAACCACCCACCGGCAGGTAGACGTAGACCGTATCACTGACAATAAGCGGCGCAGGTAAGCCACCGGTCCCGTAATCCGTGAACACCCATCGTTCCCGACCACTGGCCGTCTCCAGTACGCGCAGTGCTCGCCCATATCCCTGCCCAAAAGCTACTGCCTCCGCATTTGCCGTCAGTGGTGAGAGGTAATCGCGCGGCAACTCATAGCGCCATTGTTCCTGACCACTGGCCATGTCCAGCGCTGCTACGCGACAGGGACTGGCGCACGGGCGGCATTCTAGTCCCCCCTCGCACGCGCCGACGAACAGAGTATTGCCCACCGCTTGCAGGGATACAGCGGTAGTAGTCATGGGGCGTTGCCACAGATCGTATGTCCATAGCCGCTCCCCATTGACCGCCGAAAGAGCCGTTACCAGCCCCACATCCACGCCACCCTGAGCCTCTGGACCGGGGCTGCCCTGACCAATGCCCACGAACACCTGGCCGCCACTGACCGTCAGCGCCCCGATAGGACCGGAGAACGTGGTACGCCAGAGCAGCTTCAGGGCTGGGGACGGCGTCAGGGTGGGAGTGATCTCGGTGGTCGGAGATGGAGTGGGCGAAGGAGCAGGGACGTGTGTCAGAGACACCACTGTGGTGGCCGTGGGCGTAACCGGAGTCGCTGCTGCTGTCGGGAGCAAAGTCGGTAGCGGGGGTGCCGGGCCCAGGACAGGGGTAGGCGAAACCGCTGGTCGGCAACCTGCACTCATCAGGATAAATCCCAACAAGATTGCTATAGCCCGGCGAGCCCGTTTTATCGCCATTAAAATCCCTCTTTTCTCAGTCAGCAGGACAAATCCTATGGACTTGTTCTGCATCAATATACTGACCACGTTCCATCGTAGCGCAAAACAAACACCCTCCCATCTCTATCACAAAGCATCAGTCCCTGCTGGAACTGCTGGAAATGTCCGGCAATCTCTCCCTCTACCTCGGTCGCCCAACCGATCGCTGCATTTGGCCCACCCAATTGCTCTCGCCAAACCTTCCCGAAACCGCGTTTGGGCTGGATCAGGCCTGGCGGTGGAACCAGAGAGGGATCGGTCTCCGGCTGATCATCGGTGTAAGTGTCATCGTAGACTTGCCAGGAGCCAGCATTATGCAATACATAAATCAGCCGCAGGTCCTCTCGCCAGAACATGGCGCCGTACTGAAAGCGTTCCTCGCCTGCACGGGGCTGCTGTTCCAATTCAATGGCCCAGCCTAGCTGATTGCGCACCTCTGGGTAGCCTTGCCACACTGCCAGGAACGTCACCCCTGGCATAAACATTCCCACCGGTGGAGTGAAGGGAGTGGCCGTTGGCGAAGGGGAGGGAGTGAACGTCGGGGTAGGCGTCGCTGTCCAGGTGGGAGTGGACGTTGGAGTGTCGGTAGGTACTGGTGTCCAGGTAGGTGTAGATGTTGGAGTGTCAGTGGGTATCGCTGTCCCCGTGGGAGTAGAAGTCGGAGTATCGGTGGCCACTGCCGTCCCCGTGGGAGTGGAAGTCGGGGTTTCGGTAGACACTTCTGCTTGTGCTTGCGGCGTGATTGCCGTGGTGGGGATGGAGGTAGAGATGTGGGCACGCACCTCGGCAGTTGGCGTGCCCCGCCCGGATAACAGAGCGACTCCACCCGCCATGGCCAGGAAACTACCGCAGAGTAGAACTATTATAGCCGCGCCAATCGCCACCCACGGGACTTTCGCTTTCCTGCGCGGGCGGGGAGCGACGCGGGGAGCTGCGGTAGCTGGCGAACGCACTACAGGCGGCGGAGACGGCGGCGATAATGGCCCTCTGGCCGGTTTGGTGACCACCGTTTCCACCTGAGCTGAAACAGGCCGGCCAGACACGCGATCAATGGCTGCGATCAGCTCCTCAGCGCTTTGAAAACGGTCCTCCCGGCGTTTGGCCAGGCAACGGTTCACCAGGGCCTCCACCTCGCCTGGAATGTTCGCGCGCTGCAAGGAGAGGGAAGGTACCGGTTCGTTAAGATGCTTCAGGGCCACGGAAATGGGGCTATCGGCATCGAATAGCACCTGGCCGGTAATCATCTCGTACAAGACCACGCCCAGCGAGTACAAATCTGAACGATGATCTACCTCCTGTCCCATCGCCTGTTCTGGGGAAATGTAATGTGGTGTACCCACCAGATACCCACTGCGAGTCAGAGCTGAGAGGTCGGCGACGCGCGCGATGCCGAAATCCATTACCTTCACTGTGCCATCGGGCTCGATCATCAGATTCTGAGACTTAATGTCGCGATGGACAATCCCCCGCCGATGTACCTCAGCCAGGCCCTCAGCTATCTGGCGGGCGATTTCCAGGCTGCGGTCCAGGTCGAGGGCTCCCTCCTCGTTGATAATAGATTTGAGTGTGCGGCCTTCCACATACTCCATGACCAGGTAGTGGTGACCATTCTCTACACCATAGTCAAAGACCTGGACAAGGTGAGGATTGGAGAGCCCGGTCAACAGACCAGCCTCGCGCTGGAATCGCTTGATGACTTCTGGGTCTTTAGCAATGTGCGGATGCACAATCTTGACAGCCACAATCTGATTGCTACGCAGGTTGCGGGCCAGATACACGGTAGCAATGCCGCCGCTACCCACCTCGTCGTAAATCTTGTACAACCCCTTGATCACCTGACCGATCATTGTCGCTCCCTTCCTGACTTGATGACCAGTCACGATCTTACTCAGAGGCTGTCTAAAAATTCGGTTCGGCTAAAGTCACACCTATAGGGCTTGCAGCCGAGCGTCCATCTGCATGGACGCGCTTCCGTCCGCGCAGGCGGACGGCCAGCCGGAGGCTCACCAGGCGTGATTTCTAGTCGCCAGCCTAATTTTCAGACATGCTCTCAGCCCCCACATCGCGACGTGGATGCAATCTGATTATACCACCTGAGCGTACCAATGGCAAGTGCTGCAGGACAAGCTTAAACTTGTCCTCCAACTGACCCCGCACTCCTTATTATCTGATTACCTGCCAATTTTCCGAAGCCGGTTTTCTATGGTATAATTAAAAACATGATGAACCTTGCAGGAGCAATTCTACCGGCGGGCCTCGCTGAATCACCACAATAAACCAATCGGGGGGTGAACATTTAATGATGGACTGGCTTTGGGGAGAAAGATACCTTCCTCTGTTGGTTGGAGTATGCGCCATTCTATTGCTGACGCTTGCCTGGGCCATGGCCCATGCTTATCGCGAAGCCAGAACCTCGCTCTATTTTTTGATTCGTGAACAGGCAGCCACTCGACTTAGACGGCTGATACTTATCACCCTGCCGGTGTTAGGAGTGACCGTTTTTCTGGTGGTCATCTGGTTGGTTCCGGGAGCCCGCCCTGAGCTGCCGCCTACCCCTACACCCACGCTCACCCCAACGGCGACGGCGTTTTACACTCCTACACCTACTTCCACTCCCACCGCCAGCCCGACACCCAGTGCTACCATGTCCCCTACCCCAACCCCGTGGGGAACACCGGTCGTCGGATTGCCTTTATCCATGCTTACCCCAGTGCCCGGCGCAGTTACACCTGGACCCGATGCCGCCTTCGTGGAGATCACTTTTGCCCACGGGGTCAGTGAAAAAGAGCCAGTCCAACCAGCGACGGTTTTCCCGGAAGGCATCGCCTGTGTCTATGCTTTCGTCACTTTCAAGGGCATGTCTCCCGGCGTGGCCTGGACCTTTGCCTGGTACCGGGATGGAACAGAGATATGGAGCCAGACGGGGCCGTGGCAGCATGGCCCGCAGGGCACTATCTGGGTTTTCTATTGCCCAGGAGGGGATGGTTACCAGGCAGGGGAATATGAAGTACACCTGTACATCGGCGAGGAATTACAACGGGTAAACCGGTTCCTGGTAGAGGCTGCACCTACACCCGGTGGCTGAAAGCCGTTCTTTCGTAAAGCGTGAAGCGTAATTCGTATTGGACACCTTGAAGAATTCGATGGTGCCTGTCCTGGACTCCGCCTGGTGATAAATCGCCAGGCTGAGCAGAGGTGGGCTCTTTAGGGTGATTTATCGCCTTTCGCTTGCTCAAGTAGTAGCGGCTTCATCTTGCGCCCTTTGGTAAAGCGAAGTCGTTAGTCAGACAATCGGCTTTTTATCGGGAGAGGTGTTTTCGATGAAGATGTCACGGATAGAATCAGCGATACGTGTCGTCCTTGAGTTCAATAAGGCTTTCAACCGCCATGACGTCGCCGGGATGATGCAACTTATGAGCGATGATTGTATCTTCGAAAACTCTGGTCCAGCCCCCGACGGCGCGGTGTACGCGGGAAAAGAAGCGATCGCTCAGTTTTGGCAGGATTTCTTCCACGGATCGCCCCAGGCCCACATCGAGATCGAGGAGATTTTTGGCTTTGGCATTCGATGCGTTATGCGTTGGAGATACGAGTGGGTGGACGAGGCTGGAGAAAAGGGACATGTCCGGGGAGTTGATATATTCAAATTGAAGGGCGGCTCCATCTGCGAGCAACTGTCCTACGTTAAGGGACAGTAGGGAGGCACTTTGTCGAACTGGATCAGATCACGAATTTTCTGGTTGACGGTGATGCTGATCGTTCTGGTCGTCGCCTTGGGAAATGTGTTGATCCCTTATCTCGTTTCCCTGCGCGTCGCCAGTACCAATCAATCGGTAGCTACACTGCGGACTATCCCGTATACCGATGTCAATCCCTTTGGCGCAGGCTTCTTTCTGGGCCGCGAGGTGGAAGAATGGAAGCGGGAGGAAACGGTTAAAATGGCTGCCGAGGCGGGCATTGGTTGGGCCAAACAACAGTTTGCCTGGGCCGAGATTGAGCCGCAGCCAGGAGCGGCTGCCGCCGAAGATTGGGGTAAGTGGGATGACATCGTAGACCTGTGCGAGCGCTATAATATCCAGATAATCGCCCGGCTGGACATTGCACCGGACTGGGCCCATCCATCCAATCCCCACCCTGGCGCGCCTCCTGATGATTTTAACACTTACGGCGATTTCGTGCGCCGCTTTGTCCAGCACTACCGGGGCCGGGTGCGCTATATCCAGGTGTGGAACGAGCCCAACCTCTCGCGGGAGTGGGGCAATCAACCGGTAGACCCGACAGCCTATGTTGAGCTGCTCAAGGTCGCTTATCGGGCAGCTAAAAGCGCCGATCCCAACGTGGTTATCCTGTCCGCACCGTTGGCCATTACTCTGGGGGAACCGCACCCGGAGCCGGGGAAGTGGTCGGCGATGAACGATCTTCAATTCTTGAGGGAGATGTACAAGGCCGGAGCAGCTCCTTACTTCGACATTTTGTCGGTCAATGCCTTTGGCATGGATCGCCCACCGGATGATCCACCTGACCCGAATGTGCTTAATTTCCAGCGAGTGACGCTCCAACGAAAGATCATGGAGGAACACGGCGATGGGGGCAAGGCCATCTGGTTCAACGAGTACGGGTGGAATGCGGCTCCGGCCAGTTTCCCGGAGGAGAAGCTGATCTGGAAACGAGTTAGTGAGGAGGAACAGGCGGCCTATACCCTGCGGGGCATTGAGCTGGCTCGTACGCAGTGGCCGTGGGCCGGGGTGTTTAACATCTGGTACTTCCGCCAAGTGGGCAACATCCCGGCTGACGATGCGGAGTACTACTTCCGCATGGTGGACACAGACTTTACCCCACGCCGGGTGTACTATGCGGTGAAGGATGCTACTGCCAGCCTGCGCGTGGCCGGGCTCGGCATATTCGAGGAGACAAATCCGGCTGTGAGTGCCGAACAGGGCTGGCGTGCGGTTCTCGATAAGCGGGCCAGCGGCCAGGCTTATCTGGAAAGTAAAGTGGCCGGCACCAGCCTGACTTTTACTTTCAGAGGCAGTGAGGTAGACCTGATTACCGCCCAAGATTACAACGGGGGGCGGCTGTTAGTTACTTTAGATGGGCGTAACGTTACCAGCCTGCCAACCGATAGTCAGGGACGCTCCTATGTGGAGTTATTCAACCCTGATCCTCGCTGGCGTGTGCAGATAAATCTGGTACGAGGAGTGGGGGGCGGCAACCATATTCTGCGCCTCACGGTCAGCGACGAACCTTCCACGATGTCTATGGGAGCCCGCTGCGTGGTAGATGCTTTCCGGGTGCGCTCGGCGGTACGGCCTTTTCCCACTTTGCCGGTAATATTGCTTGGCCTGGGTATCGTCGTAGTTGGCTGGCTGTTCCGGCGGGAGTGGCAATTGCGCCGACGGTACGGCCTCTTGCCGTAAGTAAGTTTACTGGCCAAGACGCGGGAAGCGTAAACAGTGAAACGTGAATTCACACCTCACGTTTGACGCATAACGTAGACAGGAGTCTGTTCGTGTCAGGTTTCGTTCACCTGCATACCCATAGCGAATTCTCTTTGCTGGATGGGCTGGGGCGGGTCAATGAATTAGCTGCCCGCGCCGCTGAGTTTGGCCAACCGGCCCTGGCTATCACCGATCATGGGGTGATGTATGGGGCCATTGATTTTTATCGCGCCTGTCGGCGGGTTGGCATCAAGCCCATCATCGGCGTTGAGATGTATATCTCCCCTCATCATATGACCGAGCGAGGCAAACAGGATAAGAACTCCTATCACCTGACCCTTTTAGCCCGAGATAACATTGGCTACCAGAATTTGTTGCATATTGCCACGGCTGCCCAGCTTGAGGGTTTTTACTACAAGCCCCGTATAGATAAAAAATATCTGAGTGAACACGCTGCCGGGTTGATCGCCCTCACCGGCTGTGGCTCCGGCGAAATCCCGCGTCTGATCGCTGAGGGACAAATGGACAAAGCTCGCCAGGCGGCCGGCTGGTATCGGGAGGTCTTCGGACCTGACCATTTCTTCCTGGAAATTCAACGACACGAGGGCCTGCCCGAACTGGAGCAGATCAACACTGGCCTCATCGCCCTGAGCCAGGAACTGCACATCCCCCTGGTGGCCACCAATGATGTCCACTATGTAAATGCCGGCGACGCCCACGCCCACGAAATCCTGCTCTGTATCCAGACCAATACCACTATCTACGACCCCAAACGCATGCAAATGGGGGACGAAAGTTTCTACCTGAAGAGTAGTGAGGAGATGGCTGCCCTCTTCGCTGATATGCCCCAGGCTGTGGAGAACACCCTGCGCATCGCGGAAATGTGCAATGTGGACCTGGAGCCCACGGGCTATCACCTGCCTCCCTTTGCCGTGCCACCTGGCTTCGATGCCCAGAGTTATCTGCGCTACCTGTGCGAGGAGGGTCTTAAACGCCGTTATCCAGTGATTACCGACGAGATTCGCGCCCGGTTGGAGTACGAGCTCAAGGTTATCCACGAGATGGGCTTTGATACCTACTTCCTCATCGTGTGGGATTTGTGCCGTTTCGCCCGCGAACGCGGTATCTGGTGGAACGTGCGCGGTTCTGGAGCGGGCAGTATCGTGGCCTACAGCATAGGTATTACCAATCTGGATCCCCTGCGTTACAGTTTGATTTTCGAGCGTTTCCTTAATCCTGGCCGGGTGACCATGCCCGATATTGATCTGGACTTTCCTGATGACCGCCGTGATGAGATGATTCACTACACCGTCGAGAAATACGGCGAGGACCGGGTGGCCCAGATTATCACCTTCGGGACGATGGGCGCACGGGCAGCCATCCGTGATGCCGGCCGGGCGTTGGACCTGCCGCTGGGTGAGGTGGACCGGGTAGCCAAGCTCATCCCCTTTGGTCCCAAAGTGACGATTGCCGATGGGTTGGAGCAAGTGGCTGAACTGCGCGAGTTGTACGAGGGCACCGATTACATTCGGCAACTTATTGACACCGCCCGCAGTCTGGAGGGCTTGTCTCGCCATGCCAGCACCCACGCAGCGGGTGTAGTCGTGGCCGATAAACCCCTGGTGTACTACACCCCCTTGCATCGCCCGCCTAAGGCTGGCGGCGGAGTGATGACCCAGTTCACCATGGAGGTGTTGGAAAGCATTGGCCTGCTGAAGATTGACTTCCTGGGCCTGGCCACGTTAACTGCCATGCGCCGCGCCTGTGAGCTCATCCACCAGCGCCACGGCATCGAGCTCAACCTGGATACCATCCCGGTGAACGACCCGGCTATCTTCGAGTTGCTTTCACGGGGCGACGTGTTGGGCCTGTTCCAGGTGGAATCGGCGGGGATGCGCCGCGTGCTGACCAACATGAAGCCCACCCGTCTGGAGCACATCATCGCCGTGGTTGCCCTCTATCGGCCAGGGCCGATGGAGTACATTGATACTTACATCAACCGCATGCACGGGCAGGAACCGGTCACGTATCGCCATCCCAAGTTGGAGCCCATCCTGGCCGAAACTTACGGCATCATTGTCTTCCAGGAGCAGATCATCCGTATACTCACCGACCTGGCCGGGTATTCCGCTGCCGACGCCGACCTGGTGCGTCGCGCCGTGGGCAAGAAGAAAAAAGAGGCGCTGCTCAAACACCGCCAAACCTTTGTTCAAGGGGCAGTGGAGTATGGCGCCCTGCCCCGCGAGACGGCTGAGGCTGTCTTCGACGATATTGAGTACTTCGCCAGATACGGATTCAATAAAGCCCATGCTTCTGACTACGCTGTCCTCACCTGCCAGACGGCCTATCTCAAGGCGCGTTATCCGGTGGAGTACATGGCTGCTTTGCTCAGCGTGGAACGGCATAACACGGACAAGGTGGGCGCCTTCATCGCCGAGTGCCGGCGGATGGAGATCGAAGTCCTGCCGCCGGATGTGAACCACAGCGAGCTTGATTTCACTATTGAGGAAAGGCCGGGCAAAGATGGACAGGCCGTGGCCGCGATTCGTTTTGGTTTAGGAGCGGTGAAAAACGTGGGCGAGGGGGCAGTGGAAGCCATCATCGCCGCTCGCCGGGCAGGGGGCCCCTTTACCAACCTGGATGATTTCTGTCAACGGGTAGACCTGCGCCAGGTGAACCGCCGTGTGTTGGAATGTTTGATCAAAGCCGGTGCTTTGGATACTTTTGGTTCCCGCGCCGCGCTTCTGGGGGCTATTGACCAGATGTTGGCTCTTAGCCAGCAGGTCCATTTGGCGCGGGATGTGGGCCAGCTCAGCATGTTCGACCAGGATAGCGGCCTGGCTCCTGTGTCCGTGGCAGCCATTCGTCTGCCCAACGTGCCCGAGGCCTCGCGGCGCGAAATGCTGGCCTGGGAAAAGGAGTTGATGGGCGTTTACATATCCGAACACCCCTTGCAGCGGATGGCCGCCGGTCTACGGGAGGCGGTCACCGCTTTCTGCGGGCAGATTGACGAGGAGATGGATGGGCAGATGGTGACGGTGGCCGGGGTGGTGAACTGGGTACGACCCCACACCACCCGCAAGGGTGAACCGATGGCCTTCGTCCATCTGGAAGATTTGCAGGGCAGCATCGAGGTGATCGTTTTTCCCCGGGTTTTCAAAGAAACGCGCGATCTCTGGCAGCCGGATAAAATCCTGGTCGTGCGTGGCCGGGTAGACGCCAAGAGCCGCGAGCCGAAGATCCTCTGCGAGTCGGTACAGGACTACGTGACCGTCAGCCGCCCGGTGAATGAGGATCAGTACATTTCGCAGCCGCCCCGCCATATACGTATCACCATTGCCCGCTCTGGAAACCCCGAACAGGACATTGCCCTGTTGGGTCGTGTGCACGAACTCCTCGTTGGCTACCGGGGCGAGGACCGTTTCAGCCTGTACGTGCCCAACGGCACCCGCTGGATCCAGCTCGACTTTCCCAACGACACCACCCGTTATTGCCCGGAGTTGGAAGCTGAACTGGCTCACATGCCCGGCATCAGCGAAGTGCGGGTAGAGTAGTAGCAACCCGCCAAATCAACCGGTTACTGGGGCAAATCGTAATTTTTCAGCTATCTACCCAAAGGGGAAGGGCGTCATTGCGAGGGCACGAAGGGCCCGAAGCAATCTACCTGTTGACTGCTGGGGGATTGCTTCGCCATCGCGTAAGGACGAACCCACCGTTGCCTGGGAGATATTGAAACCGGAGCTAGGGAATGAGACGCCTTACCGACGGGAAATGTACCGATAATCAGCAATAACATGCCCCACGAGAACAACTGCGTGGTTTCCCAGGATAGACCACTACACCGCGCCCTGGTGCGCGTGAATACGCTGACCCAACTTTCGGAACCACTGATGATATTGATACTCTGTGCCCTCGCTCTGGTGGCTGGCCTGCTCTGGACACTATTGGCGCGTAACTTTCGTGTCGGGCTGGCTGCTACCCTTATATTCCTGCTTTTCATCGCTGCCGACTGGCTGCTGCTGTCCGCGCTGCCCCGCCTGAGCCTCTCCTTTGGACCGGTAGAGCCGTTCCTGGTGGCCCTGGCTGTTTTCCGCCTGGGACTGAACGTGGGGCTGGCATTGCTCTTCCCCTTCATCGCCCGCGCGGGCGGAACGTCACCCACGATATGCGTTGTGCTGGTCGGTATCCTGCACGTGGCTCTGTCTCTCGTTGTCATATATGCCTGCACCATCGAACCGTTCCACCTGACGATGACCGACCTGGAGGTGGTCACAGACAAATTGTCGCCCGATGCCCCACCACTGCGCATCCTGCAACTCTCGGATTTCCACGTGGAGCGCATCACGAAACGGGATAGGGAGGTACTGGCCCTGGCCGAGCGCCTGTCACCCGACCTGATCGTGCTCACCGGGGATTATCTTAACCTGTCTTACGTGTACGATGAGACGGCCCGCCGGGAGGCGCGCGCTGTGCTCAGCCAGCTCCACGCGCCGTATGGGGTGTACGCCGTCGCCGGCAGCCCACCCGTGGACCCACCAGAGGCGATGGAAGCCCTGTTCGCGGGGCTGGACATCACCGTGCTGCGCGATGAGGGCCTGTTGTTGAACGTGCGTGGCCAGACCATTCGCCTGCTGGGGGTGACTTGTAGCTGGGACCCGGTCATCGCCGCCCACAGGCTGGACCGGGCATTGAGCACCCGGCCTGAACCGGCGTTTACCCTGCTGCTCTATCACTCGCCGGACATCATGCCAGATGCTGCGGCGCAGGGCGTGGACCTGGTGCTCGCCGGGCACACCCACGGCGGGCAGGTCCGTCTGCCTTTGTACGGGGCGGTGTTCACCAGTTCGGTTTACGGCAAGCGATATGAGATGGGCCGTTACCAGGAAGGGCAAACCGTGATGTACGTCACCCGCGGGCTGGGAATGGAAGGCCTCAGCGCGCCCCGCGTCCGTTTCCTGTGCCCACCGGAAGTGGGGATGGTGACCATAAAGGGAAAGTAAGAGCGCGTTTGAGACGCGCCCTTTCAAGATAATTTCCAATGATGGAGGATACACAATGACGCACTACAAACTCATGATTCCAGGCCCGGTGGATGTCGAAGACGAGGTGTTGGCGGCAATGGGCCAGCCCACGCTGCCGCACTACGGATCGGAATGGCTGGGGATCTATCACGATGTTATTGCCGGACTCAAAAAGGTTTTCCAGACCGAAAGCGATGTGTTGCTCATGCCTGGCCCGGGCAGTGCTGCGCTGGAGGCGGCACTGAACAGCTTGTTGTCCCCTGGCGATGGGGTGTGTATTCCGGTGAGCGGTTTTTTCAGCCGACGCCTGGCCCAGATAGCCGAGGTCAATGGGTTGAATGTCCTGCCGGTAGATTTTGCTCCGGGTCAACCGGTCGAACCGGATACATTGCGTCAGCGGCTGGCAGAGCAACCCCGCCCGCGCGTCCTGGCCGTGGTGCATCACGAGACGTCTACTGGCGTGCTCAACCCGTTGAAAGAGATTGCGGACGTGGCCCGCGAGTTCGACCTGCCGATTATCGTGGACGCCGTCTCCTCGCTGGGTGGTGTGCCGCTGCCAGTAGATGAGTGGGGTATTGATGTATGTGTCACCGTGGCCAACAAGTGCCTGGCCACCCCACCGGGCATCGCCATCCTCTCCGTCAGCCCCCGAGCCTGGAAGATGGTCGCTGCCCAGGAGAATCCCGGCCGGGGCTGGTACCTTAACCTCGGCACCTGGCGCTGGTACATGGACAATTGGGCCTGGCATCCCTATCCCATCACCCTGCCCACCAACAACATCGTCGCCTTGCAGGTGAGCTTGCAACACATCCTGGCCGAGGGTCTGGAAGCGCACTACGCCAAATATGTTCAGGCCTCGTCCCTCGTCCGCCGGGGACTGCGCGACCTGGGTTTCGAGACGTTCATTCCCGACGAATGGGCCTGTCCGCTGATCAGCGCGGTGCGCACCCGCCCGGACGTCCCGGTCAGTGACCTACAGGCTTTCCTGCGCGATGAACACGGCCTCCTCATCGCTGGCGGACTGGAAGAATTGCGCGGGGTCATTTTCCGCGTGGGACACATGGGCAAAGCCGCCTCGCCCGAGTACAGCCAGGCCTTCCTGCAAGGCGTGGCGGACTTCCTGCACTGCCGGGAACTGGTCTGAGGCATGGGAATGGCGATTAAAGTCGGATGTTGCGGGTTTCCCAGACGCAAGGCTGAATACGCGGAGCACTTTTCCGTGGTCGAAGTGCAGCAGACCTTCTACCAGCCGCCGCATCTGAGCACAGCGCAACGCTGGCGCGCGGAAGTGCCCTCGACGTTCGAATTCACCCTCAAAGCCTGGCAACTTATCACTCACCAGCCGGCTAGCCCTACCTATCGCCGTCTCAAGGAGTCTATCCCTGCGGATGCGCAGGACCGCTGCGGCGCGTTTCGTCCTACAAGGGAGGTCTATGCCGCCTGGGAACGCACTTGGGAGATAGCAGAAGCGCTGCAAGCGCGGCTGGTCCTTTTCCAATGCCCGGCCAGTTTCACGCCCACCGACGAGCATATCGCCAACATGCGCGCCTTCTTTACAGAGGTAAAGCGGGGTGGGCTGATCTTCGCCTGGGAACCTCGCGGGGCATGGCCGGATGAGATGGTCGCCGCGTTATGCCAGGAGCTTGATCTGATTCACACCGTGGACCCTTTTCAACGGTGGCCCGTCACCTCGCGCCTGGCCTATTTCCGCCTGCACGGGAAAACCGGCTATCGTTATCGCTATACTGACGAGGATCTGGCGTGTCTGCTGGAGTGGTGCCGTCGCTTTGATGCGGCCTACTGCCTGTTCAACAACATCTCCATGTGGGAGGATGGGTTGCGGATGATCCAATGTGCGACGCACTTCTAAAAGTGCGTCGCACATTGTTACACGTCAAGGAGCCGACGGATGAGGCAACTGCGCACCTGGTTGGCCCTGGAACGTAACATGCTGGTGCTGGCGGGTACCGTCATCCTTATGCTTTCCTGGATGTACACCTGGTACCAACTTTTGCCAGTGCATCTCCGGGATCTGGGGGCCAGCGATGAGCAAGTGGGGTTGAGTTACTCGCTCATAAACCTGGGCTATTCCCTGATGCAGTTTCTGGGCGGACTGCTTGCCGATCGTTACGGGCGCAAATGGCTCATCGTCCTGCCTACCCTGGGTTTCGTTCCCCTGTACCTGCTGGCTGGCGCATGCACCCATTGGCTACCCCTGCTCCTGGTAATGCTGCTCACCAGCTCCCTTAGCGCCTTGCAGTGGCCCTCGTTTTTGTCCCTCATAGCCGAATCAGTGAAGGATGAGCAACGCGGGGCAGCTTTTGGTGTGTTCGAGTTTTGCGTTGGGTTGGGAGTGACCGCTGGCCCGGCTCTGGGCGCGATTCTTATTCCGACGATAGGACGGCGCATGATGATCGCCGCTACCGGACTGGTGGCTCTTCTGTGCACCGTTTTGCGTTTGGGATTGAAAGAAACGGCTCACCGACAAATCACGACTGAGGATGGGCCTGGCGATAGCGAGGCACGCCTCGCCCCTACTCGGCTGCGCTGGTTTCTGGCCGCGGCGTGCCTGTTCTACGTGGCGATGGGGTTGACTGTGCATGGACCGTTCATCACCCTGCATGCCGCCGACGTGATGCATTTCACCGACCAGCAGATCAACTCCTTATTCGCCGTCGGCGGTTTCTGGGCCACCATTTCCAGCTTGATCGGCGGTAAGGTCATTCAGCGTGTGGGCAGCACCCGCGCCCTGATTGTCAGCGTGTTGGGTCATACCGCCACCTTGGTGTCGTGGGCGCTGGCTACTGGCGCCCTGACCGGTCTTCCGATTTTCACGGTGAGCTGGATGTTGATGCAGATGGGGTTCATCGCTTATGAGACCATGCTCAGCGATGTGACCACACCCCGCACGCGGGGCACGATGATGGGGCTATTCGGTACGGTGACCGGGCTCGTTTCCGCCAGTGCGCCGACTCTGGGCGCGTGGCTGCTGAAGTACATGGGTTTCATCGCGCCCTTCTGGACAGCATTTCTGTTCGCTGTGCTCACGGCAGTTCTACTCGCCCGGGTCACGGCCAGGCCGGGAGGAAAGGGATGACAGGGGGAATAGCTCAGCCGATTAAACGGGTGTAACTGCTCACCACAGAGGCGCAGAGAAAAAAGATTTTCGGGCAAAACCAGGACAAATTTCGATTGAATGGCAGCGATTGGGGCTAGTTGGCAGCCACTCTCCGCGAAAACCACGGAAACACTCGGCTTACTCGGCGTCTCTGCGGTGTATGTTCTGATCAACAGGAGTAAGATTTGATAACATGGACATCATTCTCGGTCTCATTCTCTCCTTGCTGGCTACCGCCATCCCTGCCCTGATATACATCGCCATCATCTGGTGGCTGGACCGCTACGAGCGCGAGCCGCTCTGGCTGCTGACGGTCACTTTCCTGTGGGGAGCCGTGCCAGCCATCATCCTGGCCCTCGTCGCCCAGCTTATTCTCGACTACCCTTTCGAGCTTTTGGGGCCGGGTCTGGTGGCCAGCGTGGGTACCTACGGCATCACCCCACCCCTCACCGAAGAAACGGTTAAAGCCCTGGCCGTACTGGGCATCTTCCTGTTTTACCGGCGGGAGTTCGACAATGTCCTGGATGGAATCGTCTACGGGGCGCTGGTGGGATTTGGCTTCTCGGTCACCGAGAACCTCTTCGCTTTCCTGGGCACATTGTTCACCGAGGGTTGGGAATCGTGGGGAATGACGGTGCTGCTGCGTGTGGGCCTTTATGCGCTGAACCACTCCTTCTTCACCGCCTGCACCGGCGCAGCCCTGGGTTACGCCCGCCTCAGCCGGGAAACGTGGCAGAAGGTGCTCGTTCCCCTGTTGGGCCTGGGAGCGGCGATGGTCTTCCACAGCCTGCACAATTTGGGTGCAGTGTTCGCCGAGTCCACTGTGTGCCTGTCGCTGGTCATTGCCACCCTGGTAGATTGGGGTGGCGTCCTGGTTCTGCTGGTGATCATGTTATTGACCGCACGGCAGGAGCGGCTGTGGATCGCTTCCCAGTTACAGGAGGAGGTCACCACCGGCTTAATCTCTCCGGCGGAATACACCTTGGCCGTTACCTACCTGGACCGCTTCAGAACCCGTTGGCGGGCGTTGACCCGGGAGGGCTGGCAGCGCTGGCGGCAGTGGGGCCGCTTTTTCAACCTGGTCACTGAACTGTCCTTCAAGAAACACCAGCTCCAGGCAGCAGGCGAAGGGGTGACAACCGTGCAACTGATTGACCGGTTGCGCCAGCAGATCAGGGATTTGCGGTTGCAGATGGGTTTGGAGCCGATCCAGACGGCTGTTTTCTGCACCCGTTGTGGGGCTGCTCTTTCTTCTCAACATCGTTTCTGCCCCAAATGCGGGCAAGAAGTGCAAAGCAAGGAGGGTTGAAGATGAAAATCGCCATTATCTCCGACACTCACGACAACATCTGGAAGCTGGCTGAGGTGCTGGAGCGATTGAAGGACGCCGACGTGCTGATCTTCTGCGGCGATTTCTGTGCTCCCTTCACCCTGGCGCAGATAGCGGAAGGGTTTTCCGGGCCGGTGCACGTGGTCTTCGGCAACAACGACGGAGACCCACTGCTACTGGCGCAGGTGGCGGTCAAAGCGGGGAATGTGACCCTGCATGGCTTTTTCGCCTATCTGGAATTGGGTGGGCGGAAGGTGGCTGTCGTGCATTATCCGCCTCTGGCTCGGGATCTGGCCGCCAGCGGGCGGCACGACCTGGTATGCCACGGACACGATCATCGGGCCAATGTGGAGCAGATGGGCCACACGCTGCTGGTTGACCCGGGCGAGGTGATGGGTCGCTTCGGGCGCAGTACCTATGCTGTGTATGATACTGAGGCCCACACTGTTACCCTGTACGAGGTGTGAGGCAACGGATGCAGAGCATAAGGCCAAGGCTGACAACGTAGCCGGGCACGATCAGGAGGCCGTGCCTGCGCGTTTGCGGATAAGCTCTTCATGCCTGTCCCAGACCGGACCCAGGGTACGTGTCGTTACTGAGCCCAACTTCCAGACCATGCCCCCTGGACTCTGACACTGCGGGAGGATGGTCTCAATCCAGGGGGCTGTGCACGGCCAGGCCGCCGCGCTGGAGGACGTGGGTGTAGATCATGGTGGGGCGTACGTCCTTGTGGCCGAGGAGTTCCTGGACGGTGCGGATGTCGTAACCGGCCTGGAGAAGGTGGGTAGCGAAGGAGTGACGGAGGGTGTGGCAGGTGACGCGCTTCTGGATTTCGGCCCTTTGCGCAGCCCGTTTGACGGCGCGTTGCAAGCCGGAGGGGTCGAGGTGATGGCGGCGCACTTTGCCGCTGCGGGGGTCAAGGGAGCGTCGGGGAGCCGGAAAGAGATACTGCCAGATAAACTCCTGGGCGGCGTTGGGGTACTTTTTCTCCAGGGCGTCGGGCAAATAGACCTCTCCGTAGCCAGCGGCCAGGTCCTCTTCGTGGAGCAGGCGCACCCGTTCGATCTGGCGGTGCAGTTCGGGGAGGGGAACGATGCGGTCCTTCTCGCCCTTGCCATCGCGGACGGTAATGGTGCGGTACTCAAAATCAATGTCCTGGACTCGCAAGCGGACGCATTCCATCAGGCGCAGGCCGGAGCCGTAGAGGAGCTGGGCCATCAGTTTGTGAATGCCGTCGAGGTGGTTGATGAGGCGCGGGGCTTCGCGGAGTTGGTCGAGCAGTTTTTCGCCACGGTGCTTGATTTTCCGTAAAGATTGGCTATAATGGGTAGTGAGGCGTTATAGCGAGTTTTGCAGTTTAGGTGGATTAATACGTATTGTAGCACCATTTCTGACAATTGCAAGATATAGGCAGTTATGAAGAAGGTGTCAATCAAGTCCATAGTTAGGGCGCAGGAGGAAAAGGTTGGCAATACTACGGATTACGGTCCTGAAAACAGAAGTGTTCCACGATCTTCAAGGCTTTCTTGGTCAACCAATCGAAAAGTGTCCTGTCTTTTCTGTCGGACAGGTATTTGAGACTGAGTGTGAGAAACCATCAGGGTTTTGTGATTGGGCATAGACCGATATCAGGCCCTATATATCGGCATTGATTACTGGTGGGGATTTTTCGACAGGACTTGTATACTATACATGCACCTTACCAACACGAATAGCATTTGACACCGGCCAAG